>JBFHMM010000188.1:0-8015 GCA_041594355.1 Paracoccaceae bacterium
CCACTCCCACCCACCACGGAAGAAGACCGGTTTTCCTGGCTTCGTCTGCTGCGTTCACGCCGGGTCGGTATCGCAACATTTTACCGGCTGATGGCGGAACATGGTACCGCGCAGAACGCGCTTGCCGCGCTGCCCGAAGTGGCACGCAGCGCCGGAGTCGAAGGGTATGAAATCTGCCCCGCCGGCGTGATCGACGCCGAACTCAAGGCCGCAAAAGCCGCCAATGCGCGGCTTTTGTGCCTTGGTTCGCCGGACTACCCCAAAACGCTGGCAGACATCCCGGATCCACCACCGTTGTTGTGGGCAATCGGCGACCTGTCACTGCTCGACCGGCGGACAATCGCTCTGGTCGGCGCACGCAACGCCTCTTCGCTGGGTACCCGGATGGCGCGAGGTCTGGCCCATGATCTGGGCGCGAGGGGCTATGTCACCGTGTCCGGACTGGCGCGCGGCATCGACACCGCCGCCCATACCGCGACGCTGACGACCGGCACCATCGCGGTGATGGCCGGCGGCGTCGACGTGATCTACCCATCGGAAAACACCAATCTGGCCCGTGATATCGCGACCCGCGGGCTGCGTCTGTCGGAACAGCCCATGGGTCTTGCCCCGATGGCCCGCCACTTCCCGAGTCGCAACCGGATCATCTCCGGCCTCTCCCGCGCCGTCGTGGTGGTCGAGGCGGCGGCAAAATCCGGTAGCCTGATCACCGCCCGCGACGCACTGGACCAGGGCCGCGACGTGATGGCGGTGCCCGGCCACCCTTTCGACGCCCGCGCCGCCGGCTGCAACATGCTGATCCGCGACGGCGCACTGCTGGTGCGCAACGCCGACGACGTCATCGCGGCCCTGCCCGCCGACCCGCCGGTTCAGCGCGACCTGCTGAACGATCTCCCGCCGCCCCCCCCACCATCACGAAGCCTGCGCGAGACCGCCATGCTGCACCAGCAGATCCTCAACCGGCTCGGTCCCTCGCCGATGGCCGAGGACCAGCTGGTGCGCGACCTTTCGCTCGGCGCTGGTGAACTCGGCCCGGCGCTGGTCGATTTGGAACTCGATGGTCAGATCCGCCGCCAGCCCGGCGGCCTGCTGTCGCTGGCGACGTGATCGGCCCGACCATGTGCCCAATCGCCGGGCAAAATGCCGACTCCGGCCCCGACGGAAATGCGCAGAAAACGCCCGGATTGACATTCCCCTCTTGCGCACCTCATGTTGCGCGGCCATAGAGCGCGCCGTGTCCGAAGCTGGAGGTTCCCTGTTAAATGCCCGTAGTTGTTGTCGAATCCCCGGCCAAGGCCAAAACCATAAACAAGTATCTTGGCCCTGGTTACACGGTTCTGGCCTCGTACGGCCACGTTCGCGACCTGCCGCCCAAGGACGGATCGGTCGACCCGGATCATGATTTCGACATGAAATGGGAGGTCGCCAGCGACAGCAAGAAACACGTCAAAGCGATCGCCGATGCTCTGGCCGAGGACAATGCGCTGATCCTCGCAACCGACCCCGATCGCGAGGGCGAAGCGATCAGCTGGCACCTGCAGGAGGCGCTGACCAAGCGCCGGTCGATCAAGAAGGACACAGACGTCAAGCGCGTCACCTTCAACGCGATCACCCAGGACGCGGTCACCCAGGCAATGCAGAACCCGCGCCAGGTCGACATGCCGCTGGTCGAGGCCTATCTGGCCCGCCGCGCGCTCGACTACCTCGTCGGCTTCAACCTCAGCCCGGTGCTGTGGCGCAAACTGCCCGGCGCGAAATCCGCAGGCCGTGTGCAATCGGTCTGCCTGCGTCTCATTGTCGAACGCGAGATGGAGATCGAGGCCTTCAACCCGCGTGAATACTGGTCGGTCAAAGCGATCCTCAGCACCCCGCGCGGCCAGGATTACGAGGCGCGGCTGACCGTGCTGGCGGGCAAGAAGCTGGACCGTTACGACATCGAGAACGAAACCCAGGCGGAACTGGCCGTTCAGGCGATCACCAGCCGAGAACTGACCGTCGCCTCGGTGGAGGCGAAACCGGCCTCGCGCAATCCCTCGGCCCCCTTCATGACCTCGACCCTACAGCAGGAAGCCAGCCGCAAATTCGGCATGGGCGCGCGCCAGACCATGAGCGCGGCGCAAAGGCTCTACGAGGCTGGCTATATTACCTATATGCGGACCGATGGCATCGACATGGCGCCGGAGGCGGTGCAGGCCGCGCGCGATGCGATCAAGAACCGCTATGGCGCCGACTACGTGCCCTCCAGCCCGCGCATCTATAAAAACAAGGCCAAGAACGCGCAGGAAGCGCACGAATGTATCCGCCCCACCGACATGGAGCGCAACGCGGGCTCGCTGAAACTAACGGACGAGGATCAGCGCAAGCTCTATGACCTGATCTGGAAACGCACGCTGGCCTGCCAGATGGAAAGCGCCCGGCTGGAGCGCACCACGGTCGACATCGCCAGCGCCGACGGGCAGGTCGGGTTGCGCGCCACCGGACAGGTGATGTTGTTCGACGGGTTCCTCAAGGTCTACGAGGAAGGCCGCGACGACGCCGTCGTCGATGACGACGACAAGCGGCTGCCGCAGATTTCGCAGGGCGAGAGCGCGGACAAACGCATGATCACACCCGAGCAGCATTTCACCCAGCCGCCGCCGCGTTACACCGAGGCAACGCTGGTCAAACGGATGGAGGAACTCGGAATCGGCCGCCCCTCCACCTATGCCAGCATCGTCACCACGATTCAGGACCGCGGCTATGTCACCAAGGACAAGAACCGCCTGATCCCCGAAGACAAGGGGCGGCTGGTGACCACCTTTCTGGTCAGCTATTTCCGCAAATACGTGGGATACGACTTTACCGCTGGCCTGGAAGACGAGCTTGACCAGGTCAGCGCCGGAGCAGCCGAGTACAAGACCGTGCTGAACCGCTTCTGGCGGGATTTCTCGGCCGCCATCGCCGAAACATCGGAACTGCGCATCACCGACGTTCTGGAAAAAATCAACGAGGTTCTGGAACCGCATCTGTTCCCGCCGACCGAGGATGGCACCGACCCGCGCCTGTGCCCCAACTGCGGCAAAGGTCGGCTCAGCATGCGCACCGCGCGCTCGGGCGGCGCCTTCATCGGCTGCTCCGCCTATCCCGAATGCCGCTATACCCGGCCCTTTGGCCCGCCCAGCATGGAGGACACCACCGGCTCCGGCATCCCACCGGAGGGCAAACTGTTGGGCGAGGACGCAGGCGACAAGATCTATGCGTTCAAGGGCCGGTTTGGCCCTTATGTCCAGCGCGGCGAGGCCACCGAAGAAAACAAGAAGCCGCCGCGCCAGTCGATTCCCAAGGGATGGACACCGGAAGAGGTCGATCTGGAGAAGGCGCTCAAACTGCTCAGCCTGCCGCGCCTGATCGGCAACCACCCCGACGACGGCGTGCCGATCTGGGCCAACCTCGGGCGGTACGGTCCATACCTGAAACACGCCGACAGTATCTCGAACCGTGGCGGCACCAACGCCAACCTCGAATCAGTCGAGGACGTTTTCGAAATCGGCATGAACCGGGCCGTCGAGATCATTGCCAGCAAGCCCAAGCGCGGCCAGCGCGGCGTCGCCGCCACCCCGCTTCGGGAGCTGGGCGAACATCCCGATGGCGGGTCCGTCAATGTCATGAAGGGCCGCTACGGACCTTATGTGAAATGGGAAAAGATCAACGCCACCCTGCCTGACACCATCGAGGTCGACAATGTCACGATGGAACAGGCGCTGGAACTGATCGAGGAAAAGGCCGCCAAGAAAGGCACGCGCAAGAAGGCGCCCGCCAAGAAAACCGCAGCCAAGAAGAAGCCCGCCGCCAAGAAGAAAGCGCCTGCCAAGAAGGCAGCCGAGACCTGATCCGCCCTACGACGGGTCGGCGGCCCGTGTCACACGGGCCGTGACCTTGTCCAGCAGGCCCAGCAGCTGCGCCTGCTCTTCCGGCGACAGCGCCGACAGCATCAGCGCCATGTTCGACATATCCTGCCGGTGGATCGCCGCCCGCAGCGCCGCGCCCTTGTCGGTCAGGTGCAGTGCAACCGCGCGCCCGTCCGTCTCTGAGGCGCGCTTGTCCACCAACCCGTTGAGCACCAGCCGCGAAATCAGGTTGCTGGCGGTGGTCGGCACCAGCCCCAATTGCCGCGCCAGATCGGACGACCGGATACCTGGCGCGCGTTCGATCTCGTAGAGGGCCTGAAGCACCTGCGGGCTGAATATCGTCTGCCCCTCGGCGCTTGGAAAGGCGCTCTCATTCACCATGAACAGACGCGTCAACGTGCGGACATGATCAAGCAGGCGGTTCTGTGCGGTCATCGCGGTAAAGGTATGGCAAGAGCTTGAACCGTCAAGCACCGCGCTCAATTGCTACGAGTCTCGCATCAAATGGAGATCCTTATATTCCGCCGCCTTGTGATTTGACTCACCAGCCTGGCCATCGGTGCCACCATCCGGACCATCGGTACCGCCACAGTAGCGGCAGATGCCCCCACCCACAGCGCGCCGCCGCCTCTGCGCGAGGCTGGCGACTAAAGCGCCCGGCCTTAAACTTGAGACACGAACATCCCGCCACGCCTGCGGCGGTCTGGGGATATTCGTGTCACGATATGCGTCAGGTAAAGGGCCGGACGCTGTAACTGACCAATATCGAAACGGCCATATTTCAACGGCCCGCCGTCCTGGGTCTGACACGCCCTGCAATCGCCCGCGAACGGCATTCTGGCCAACGTCAAGGCAACCGACCGCATATTGCAGGTCACCGGCACCACCCCGATCATCGGTCAGTTCCCCCACTCCGGGCCGGTCTACGAGGTCAATATGGCCGGCGGCTTTACCACCACGGAACGGATGATCGAAAACGGTCCCGACGGGTTCCGCTATCAGATCTGGGACCTGACCGCCCCGCTCGGCCCGGTTGATTGACCATATCGGCGGGCAGTTCAGCTATCGCGCGCTGGACGATGGCCGCACCGAAGTCACCTGGAGCGACTCGGTCGCCCAAAAAACCTTTGTCGCGCGGCCCTTCATGCACGGGTTCCTCGACAATGGTTTCGCGCCCTTCATGCAGGGCGGGCGAAACGGAGCTGCGGCGTATTTCAACGCCGACAGCTGAGCCCTGGGCGCCATGCCGGCCGGCCGCGGGCATGGCGCCGGCCCGAAACGCCGTACAAAACCCGGGCTGCGACGGCATCGCGATACGTAGAAATACCCTATGCCGACCGGTTTCATTGACTCTGTCCCGACGTGGCGTCACATACGGGCGCAGCACCGAGATTTGGAGGAAACATCCATGAATAAAGTCTATGGCAGTGCCGCTGAAGCGCTGGAGGGCGTGCTGTCCGACGGCATGCTGGTCGCCGCGGGCGGCTTTGGCCTGTGCGGTATCCCCGAACTGCTGCTGGCCGCGATCCGCGACGCTGGCACCAAGGATCTGACCTTTGCCTCGAACAACGCCGGCGTTGACGACTTCGGCATCGGGATACTGCTGCAAACCAAGCAGGTGAAGAAAATGATCTCGTCCTATGTGGGTGAAAACGCCGAATTCATGCGCCAGTACCTCTCGGGTGAGCTGGAGCTGGAATTCAACCCACAAGGTACACTGGCCGAGCGCATGCGCGCTGGCGGCGCCGGCATCCCCGGTTTCTTCACCAAGACCGGCGTCGGAACCGCGATCGCCGAGGGCAAGCTGGAGAAACAGTTTCCCACCGGCCCGGGCGGTGCCATGGAAGACTACATCATGGAAGAAGGCATCTTTGCCGACCTCGCCATCGTCAAGGCATGGAAGGCAGACGCCACAGGCAACCTGGTTTTCCGCAAGACCGCGCGGAATTTCAACGCGCCCGCCGCGACCTGCGGCCGTGTCTGCATCGCCGAGGTCGAGGAAATCGTGCCCACCGGCTCGCTGGACCCGGATTCGATCCACCTGCCCGGCATCTATGTGCACCGCATCATCCAGGGCGACCACGAAAAACGCATCGAACAGCGCACCGTCCGTCAGAAGGAGACCGCATAATGGCCTGGGACCGCAATCAGATGGCCGCCCGCGCGGCACAGGAACTGCAGGACGGATGGTATGTGAACCTCGGCATCGGTATCCCGACTCTGGTGTCCAACTACATCCCCGAGGGTGTCGAGGTGACGCTGCAATCGGAGAACGGCATGCTGGGCATGGGCCCCTTCCCCTACGAGGGCGAAGAGGACCCCGACCTGATCAATGCCGGCAAGCAGACCATCACCGAACTGCCGCAGACCGCCTATTTCGACAGCGCGCAAAGCTTCGCGATGATCCGTGGCGGCAAGATCGCCATGGCGATCCTGGGCGCGATGGAAGTGGCTGAAAACGGCGACCTGGCGAACTGGATGATCCCCGGCAAGCTGGTCAAGGGCATGGGCGGCGCGATGGATCTGGTAGCCGGCGTCGGACGCGTGGTCGTTGTCATGGACCATGCCAACAAGCACGGCGAATCCAAGGTTCTCAAGGAATGCACCCTGCCGCTGACCGGCAAGGGCGTGGTTGACCGCATCATCACCAACCTGGGCGTACTGGACGTGGTCGAGGGCGGGCTGAAACTGGTTGAACTGGCCGACGGCGTGACCGAGGAAGAATTCCGCGCCGCCACCGAGGCGACCCTCGTCTGACACCGGCGCCGGAAACTTTCGACGTTTCCGCTCCGTTTTCTTTGCAAGAAAACGGTGACCCTAGTTCATCGCCGCGAACACACAGCCGTCCGAGATCAACTCGGGCGGCGTTTTACATAGCCCCTTGGCCACCTGAAAGGCCGCCAGCACCTTGGGCACGTAGTCACGCGTTTCCGCATAAGGCGGCACCCCCTTGTAACTGCGTACGGCGCCTTCACCGGCATTGTACCCAGCCAGCACCAGAATCGGGTCGTTGTCGAATTCCCCCATCAGCCAGTTCAGGTACTTTACCCCGCCGGCGATATTCTCCTCCGGCTTCATTGCATCCGTGACCCCGAACCGCGCGGCGGTATCGGGCATCAATTGCATCAGACCCTGCGCCCCCGCGCTGCTGGTCGCATCCGCCCGCCCCGAGGATTCGACCGCGATCATCGCCAGAACCAGCGCCGGCGACACTTCGGTGCCCACCGTCGCCGTCAGAATGGGTATGCCGCGCGCCTGCGCGATATCCTGCATCGCCTGCAGCCGTGGGGCGCCAACCGTGCCCGACCCGCTGAGCACCGACAGCGCATCTCGTAGCCGCCCGGGGCCGGAACTTTTCTGTTCGGGTGAGATCTTGTCCCAAAACCACCCGTAGTTTCCAACCGGCGCAGCGGCCGCGACCTCGGTGCCGCCCTGCGCTTCGCCCTCCGCGTTGGAGGCCTCCGGTGTTCTGGCCACAGGCTGCCGGGCCACCACTGCCGGGTCGATCTGGACAATTGCCTTGCGCTTGGTGCCCGGCTTGGGCGGTTTCACAAATCTGGGTTCAAAGTCGGGGAACGGCGCCGGGCTGTCGGCGTCGGCGGGACCGCCCGCACAAACCACAACCACGCCCAGCCCGAAAGCCACTGCTCGCAACATGATACTCTGCCTCGAATTTTTTTGTTCAATTTTGCCGCCCCCCTCCGCGCAGAACCAGTTTTTTGACGCCAATTCTGACGATTTCGCCGGAATTGCAGCCAATTTGCACCGGCCGCGACGTGCAGGGCTCCAGAACGACGAAAACTTATCTCATCAAAACAGTGCCTTAAACAGAAATCGCCAGAAAGGTTAACTTGGGCGAAAGAATCCATGTTTCGGCCCAAATCCTGCCATAGGACGCTGGCTATATATGCTCATACCAAGGCGGACATGGACCAAGAGAGAGCGCGGTTCAAACGGACGTCAGGGTAGAAACATAACCAAATCTTGTGATCCTTTGGAGGGACATACCATGATCAAGTTCATCAAGAACTTCCGCAAAGACGAAGACGGTGCCGTTACTGTTGACTGGGTGGTGCTGACCGCAGCCGTCGTCGCCCTGGCAGGCGCCGCATACACCTCGATCCAAAC
>JBFHMM010000189.1:0-7979 GCA_041594355.1 Paracoccaceae bacterium
AACGGGTCAGGCGGAAGACCTACCGCACCAAGAAACAGGCGCGCGCAGATATCTTCGACTACATCGAACGCTTCTACAATCCAAAGCGTCGGCACTCGACCAATGGGTATCTAAGCCCTATCACGTTCGAGGAACGAGCTATGAAAGCTTAAATTGCCGTCCACGAAACCGGCAGCAGGCCAACAAGTACTTCAATGGCGGCAGGCTATGAAACCAATTAGATTGGAGGCGCTCTAACGACTGTTCCAAATTTCCGCGACCACCTCGCTCGGAGGCCTCACAGTATACGAATTCATCTGCAAGGTCTGGACCTCAGAGCCAGATCGCTTCATCCTAAACCCGATCCAACGGATGCCGGGACTGAACACTTAGGTGGGTTCCCTTAGACCTGTTACCGCTGTCGATAGCACTGCTTCGCCCCCTTCAAGTATCAGAAGCACCTCACCGTTTTGGGCTTGCGCCTCGGTGATACGCGCATAAACCTCGGCGGGTTCCGACAAAATCAATTCGCCGTTGGCATAGCTTTCGACGGTGAAACTATATGTATCGCTGGGCAGAACTGACCCGTCATCGTCAAGCCCAACCCATTCGATCGGATCGGCGGAAACCGGTACCGCTCGTTTTTCAACCTCTGCCCCGGCACTGTCGCGAACGACCAGAAACACCTCGTCTGCCACGGCCGCCGGGTTGGGCGCCACCGTGATCGCCGATCCGTCGAAATACGCCGGCATGGCGGCGCGTGCTTCCATGCCAACCCATCCGGCGAGAGACGCCATATTGGAAACGCCAAGCTGATCGGTCAACGCAACCAGAGTGTCATTGGTTAAAACTTGTTGTTCAACCATCGAGAATTGCGCCAGCTGCGATGCGTATTCGGTGGAATCAATTGGCTCCAGGGGGTCTTGATAACGCGCCTGCGCGGTCAGCATCTGCAGGAACGTCTCAAAATCCGACGCCAGGGCCGTCGTTCGACCCGTCGATGTCGCGGTGGAGCTTGTCGCAGTTGGCGTCGGTACGGTCGGTGAAGTAACGGATGTGGTCATGGATCAAACTCTCAGGTCTAAACCCGAAGCGGCTCGGGCTGGCGTTGCTGTCGGTTCAGATGGCGAGGAAGTTGTCGGAGGCAACTCGTCCGTCTCGCCGTTTGTCATCGGGGCGCCCGTATGTGCATCGGTGTTGTGACCGGTCCCGCGTTGCCCGGAATCCGAACCGGAGAATTCGAAACCTGGCGACTCATAACCCAAGCGGCGCAAATCCGTGGCCAATTGGTCAATATGACGGCGTAAAAGGTCTAGCGTTTCAGGTCGCTCGGCAATGATGGAGAGGATTACGCCGCTATCACCCGTGATCACCGTCATACGGACCCGGCCAAGCTCTTCGGGATTCAGCGAGACTTCCACAGGACGACCCGCCCGAGATGGCAAGACGTCGATGATCTGCGCCGCCACGTGCCGCCCAAAGTCGGTCCGTGACACCGCTTGCGTATGAGTGGTCCACGCGCCTGATGACTGAGGACCGTCAGCCCGCAAAACCGAACCAAGGTCGGAAACAAAGCCCTCGGACTTTCCTTTTGGATCGACCTGCGACACGCCGAGCTGATCGGAGACGGGCTGCGCCAAGGCCGTCGGCGCGGATCCCTGAAACGGGCCCCGCGGTTCCGCTTGCAGCGCTCTTACCACCAATTGAGTCTCCTGCGAGACGGGCTGCGTCCGATCAGCGCCATTGCGCCGCCGCGGATTGGTCCGCGCCACACTGACTTCCATCGAATTCTCCCGCACGCTTGCGCCAGGCAGAGCGACGGTGCCAGTTAGCGTTTCTTTCGAACTCGAACAGACAGATCCTGCTTTCGCCTGACCGATATTGTAAGGTCCCAAGGCACTAAAACTCGGTGGAACTGAAGGTGACGAGCTCCTGCCCTTCGTTAAAGTGGCGCCACTGAAAGGCGGCCCGGCTTCGGGCGTTCGGGAGATATCCAACCGAATTTCTGGCGTTTGAAGTGATGCCACAACGACCGTAGACTTATCGTTCTTTGCAAAGATTTTGGTCTTGTCGTGTTGAGGGTTGGCGAGATTGCCCTCTGGCGGATCAACGGGTTTTTGCGACTCGATTTTCGCGGGCGCGGCTACCGAACCTCTTGGTGCGAGGTTCACTGTTTGCCTTGTTCGTGCGTCACCCTCCGCGGGCTGGGACTCCAGTTTCAGGTTACCAGCCAGTGAGCCAACACCTGATCGGGTTTCGACCTGGGAAAAAACGAGACCGAACCTATCGGCTGTTCCTTTCGCGGATACGTCATTTCCAGTTGCAAAAGAGGCTGCAAGGAGAGGCGAATTGGCGGCAGGATCAATCGAAACCGTGTGGGGGATGGTTCGGGGTGCAAGCTGTTGTCCGCCGGCATTACCACCAGTAACCGACCGTACCGGACCGCCGAGCAAATGCTGTCGCGGTCGGGCCGTTGAAGAAAAACGCTCGGTGGGTTTCTGAGCCGTGTCACCATCACGAGCGAGCTGAACCGATAGCTCTTCAATACCATCTAAGGGTTGCCTGGCAAAACTCGGCATTTGGTCGGTCGGGCGAGCAGGTTGCTCTGTCATTCCCGCTGTCTGCGCGGGGCCCAGCGCTTGCCAAATTTTCACAGGCTGGGCCATTGTGTCCGACTCACCGCGAAAACGCTGGGTGTTTATGGGGTTGGACTCCGGCAATTGTCCCCTTTGCGCGAGCGTATCGAGCTTAGCCGGCTGGGATTGGGACGCAGACGGCAAGTCGCGCGTGTTCTTCGGCACTAGCGATGCCGGCGGGGCTTCAAGCGGAACAGGCGCTTGCATTTCCGGTGGCAGGGAACGGTTGATCTGTGTTGCCCCCAGAGCTGTCGACAATTTCGCAGTTTGAGAGTGACCGGCCGCGCCGGTTGTTTCATTTGTCAGTGGACCCGGTGCAGGAGTCGCGGCAACCACGCTCAACTGCGCTGGGCTATGTAAATCCCTTAACCCACCACGCCCGGCGGTGTTGGCATCTGGTGCAGAGACGTTGGTCTCATCCACTGTGTGATGTTGTCCGGAAGCATCGGATCGTGCGGCGGCGTCTGCTCCCGCTGACCGGAAACGCCCCTCAGCAGCCGCTAGTACGAGCGCCTCATTTTGCTTCGTTGACGTGGCGACAGAGACCATTTCTGCCGGTGCAGAAGGAGCGGTATGCGTCCCGCGCATTGCGGGCGCCCTGTGGGTAACCGGAATTTGCGGCGCGTCCGAATGTACCTGCTTCTGATTAAGGGATTCGTTCACTCGGGTAGGGTCAGCTTGCGCCGATGTGCCGGTCATTGTCATGTTTCGTAGCATAAAATCGAGGTCTTGGACACCACCCTGTCTGGATGCCTCGCCAGCAAAAACCGACTGACGGCCACCCGTATCTGACTGCCGTTTCGCCGCCTCGCTCTGCCAGGCAGGGCCGTGAGGTCTTGGCTCGATCGGGTCAGTTTGAACGAAGTTCACAACAGTAGATTGCATCCGATCGCCCGCCCCCATGGTGCTCGCGTTGGCTCGCCAAGTGGTGGACACTGCAACTGCCGGAAATTGGTCTGACGGCCCGGATGCAGGCCGCTCATTAGGTAAACCGGTTGGACCGTCGGCACCTGGTACAGAACCATCGCTGACCTGATACGCGATCACCTCAACAATCGAAGCCTTGCGTATCGAACGGTTGAGCGGTTCCAGCGATACATCTGCTGGTGCGTCGGATTGATCCGAATCGACTGGATCGGTGTTCGCAAGCATATCTGTATCCACGACGGTTTCCTGTCCCGGCACCTCCGGTTCTTCCTGCTGCGCGTCAACGACGGTCGAGACAACGGAAAGGCCGTTTTCCAACGCATCGATTTCGAACAAAACCTGTTCGAAAGACTGTTCGAGCCGTCGGGGGGGCAAGGTTTTGCCCTCCACAAGTTCCGGTCCCTGCTGAGCGTAGGTCGAATGTGGGATGAATGACGACAAGTTCATAGTCTTTAGGCCTTCTGCCAAGGTTCCACGCACCATGTGCAAAAGGCAGTTTCGATTATTTTAACTCGATGATGCACATTCTGAAAAAATCTGAGCAATTCGAGGTAAATCAAATGACGCCAATACCGCAACCCACCATCCCGTCAGCTCAAACCCTCGCGACACGACCGGTGGACGTGTCTCCCTTGCGCAAGGCTGCAATGGATCTTGAGGCCGCCTTCCTGGCGGAAATGCTCAAATCAGCGGGTCTTGGAAAAACTTGCGACGGGTTCAACGGCGGTACCGGAGAGGATCAATTTGGGTCGTTCCTGGTCCGTGCACAGGCGCAGGAAATGGCAAAGTCCGGCGGAATCGGGCTCGCCGAAACACTGTTTAACGCACTAATGGAGCAGCAAAATGACAACTGACACCACCGATGAGCTCGTCGACCGGCTGGATGCGATTCTGGATCGCGAACGACAGGCCCTGACCGGCGGCATGCTGGACATGCTGACCGACTTGATGGCGGAAAAGGACCAGGTCATCGATCAGATAACGGCCTTTGAATCAATCGGACAGGACCGGCTGACACCGCTGCGCGACAAGGTACACCGCAATCAGGCCCTGCTTGATAATGCACTGGCGGGGATCCGGGCTGTGGCCACCCGCATGGCAGAACTGCGCAAAGTCCGGGAGGGACTTGAAACCTACGATAGCGCCGGCCGCAAAACCAGGTTTGGCACCACTGCCAGCAGCAGTATCGAAAAAAGGGCCTAAAGCAGCGGTTTAGGCAAATGTGAAACATCTGCTTTCAGGACCTTAGTATTCTATTAGCACATACCCCGCCAATGTAGCGGCGCACCTTGAAATCAGGGTGGCGCGATGCCGGATGGTGATCGCAGTGGTCAGAAAGACGTTTGGTCCGTCCTTTGGGGGCGGGATGTAATCGGGTGAAAAGTACCCCATGACTAAAGGAAATCTGCTATGTCCAGCATTCTGACAAACAACAGCTCCATGGTGGCGCTGCAAACGCTTAAGTCGATCAATTCCAACCTCGAAAAAACGCAGAACGAAATTTCGACAGGCAAGTCCGTCTCTTCGGCCAAAGACAATTCCGCTGTCTGGGCAATCTCGAAGGTCATGGAATCGGATGTTAAAGGCTTCTCTGCCATTTCCGACAGCCTCAGCCTTGGCGAATCAACCGTCGCGGTTGCCCGCCAGGCTTCGGAAACCGTCACCGACCTGCTGACTCAAATGAAAGGCAAGATCGTCGCCGCACAGGAAGACAACGTAGACAGGGCAAAAATCAATGACGATGTCACGGCGCTGAAGGATCAGATCAACTCTGTCATTGCAGCGGCCCAGTTCAACGGTATGAACTTGGTGGATGGTAACACCGCCTCGACCAGTGTTTTGGCCTCGCTAGACCGCGACGCCTCGGGCAACGTGACCGCAAGTTCGATCACCGTGAACGGGCAGGACCTGGCGACGGGCGGCTATACAGCCAAGGCTGCTTTCACCGGCACGGACGGTCTTGCCGTGGACAACGATGACAGCTTTGGCTTCGCGTTGGATGCGAATGGCGGAACTAACGAGGACGGAACGGTTGTAATCGTCGATCCGGGATACGCCGCCGGCGACAAAGTGACCATGCGGCTGGGCGACACTGAGGTTTCTTATACCGTGACCTCCGAAGACGTTGCGAGCACCTCGGTTGAAGACATCATCGCGGTCGGACTGAAATCGGCCATTGAAGAAAGCGGCGCCAACGTCTCGGTCGACTACAACATCGCCAACGCTGGCACCCTGGTCATCACAAACGAAGACACCACGAATTCGTTGTTTGTTTCGGGTCAATTCGTGAATGCGGGCTCAGGTGGTCTTGGTACAATGGCCGGCATTGACGTGTCTTCCGGGGCTGGGGCCGCCACGGCCTTGGGAACAATTGAAACCCTTATCGACACGGCTATCGATGCTTCTGCGGCGTTCGGTTCCGTCGAAGGCCGGATTGCAACCCAATCCACCTTCATCTCAAACCTCACAGATTCGCTGAAGTCGGGCATTGGTTCGATGGTGGATGCCGACATGGAAGCCGCTTCGGCGAGGTTGCAGGCCCTGCAAGTACAGCAGCAGCTTGGCGTTCAGGCCTTGTCGATTGCGAACCAGGCGCCGCAATCGATCCTGTCGCTGTTCCGTTAAACTCCATTCCGGGCCGCTATTTGGCGGCCCGGCCATTCGCAGGATCTCGAAACAGGTAAGGAAAAAAAGTGAGCGCCCTTTCCATGGCTCGGCGCGGGTATTCCGCAGCCTCTGTTCCTACAAAAACCAGCAGAAGCATCGAATACGATGCGATCACACGTATTTCTCAGCGCCTGAAGCTGGCCGCCCAGCAAGGACCATCTGGTTTCCCCGCCCTTGCAGCCGCACTTCACGACAACCGCAGGCTCTGGACTATTTTTGCGACGCAGGTGTCAGATGCAGACAATCCCTTGCCGCGCGATCTGAAGGCTCGGCTGTTCTATCTGTCCGAATTCACTGCGGCCCACACCAGAAAGGTTTTGAACCGGACTGCCCCAGTTGGTCCATTGTTGGAGGTCAACGCCGCTGTCCTGCGCGGGTTGCGTGGAGGAAAAAGCTAAATGGGTGGTCTTGTCCTAAAACTCGCACCAAAGGAACGTATTCTCATCAACGGCGCGGTCGTGGAAAACGGGGATCGGCGCAGCCGCTTGTCCATCATAACACCTGACGCCAATATCCTTAGATTGCGTGACGCGATCCACCCGGAGGAAGCGACAACACCGGTCCGCCGGGTTTGCTACGCCGCACAACTCATCCTGTCGGGCGACAGCGATCCCGATCGCGCCCGTTTGCAACTCCTCAGGCGGATTGAGGAACTCAGCCAAGTGTTCACGGACCCTGATAGCCGAACCTCCCTGGCAGAAGCAACGGACGCAGTGATCAGTGATCATTACTACCAGTGCCTGAAAGCGCTCCGAGCCCTGTTGCCGCGCGAAGACCGCCTGATCGCGGCCTGCGACATATGACTTTCCAGGCGACTGTCCCTACCGGCGGCTTGACCGGGTGGCGGTTCTTGCAACGGACCTACAACGCGCAGATCGAGGCTTTCGCCTCTGCCCCGCAATTCAGCCGAGACACGGAGTACTTTCTAAAAAACATCGAGGCGGTTTCATCTGCTGCTGAACTGGTTGCCGACCGCCGCCTTCTGAGCGTTGCGCTGGGCGCTTTTGGCCTGCAAGACGATCTGCCAAACAAGTACTTCATTCAGAAAATCATGGAAGACGGTTCTACAGACAGAGAGGCTCTGGCAAATCGCCTAGCCGACAAGCGATACACCCGTCTGTCGCAGGCATTTAGGTTCGGACCAGGCGAGATACCGCAGACCAGAAACTCGCGCGCGATGGCCGAGATCGTCCGGTTGAACCAGGTACAGTCGTTTGAAGTATCCGTCGGTGAAACCGATGACACCCTTCGAATCTCTCTATACGCGCAACGCGAACTGACCGAACTCGCACGGTCCGGCAGCAGCGATACCGTAAAGTGGTTCTCGATAATGGGCTTGCCCCCGCTACGATCTATGTTCGAAACCGCTCTCGGACTGCCGGCAACCTTTTCACAGATCGATATCGATCAACAGATGGAAGTGCTCCGCGACAAGACACAACGCTTGACCGGAAGCGATCAGATTGATCAGTTTACAGACCCCGATACCCTCGAAAAACTAACGAATTCTTATCTCGCTCGCAGTCAAATCGCGAATGGCGCCAGTGGGCTATCTTCTGGTTCGGTTGCGCTGGCTTTGCTGCAGGGCTAGCCCCTCGCCTGGCAAAGCAGAGCGAAATTCGATGCAAGCCGCTGAATTTCCAAACCGGCAGGTGCCTATTGACAGTTTCCCCGTTGTCTGACCCGACGGGCGCAGTAGAAAATATCTGGACCTGTCGCGCTTTTGTGCCGCCCCAAGTGCTCGTTTAGGCCACTTTCCGTTCGAATGTC
>JBFHMM010000190.1:0-7962 GCA_041594355.1 Paracoccaceae bacterium
CTCGGCTTACGCCTCGGCCCGCACCAGCACCGGCAATGGCCCTTCTGCCGCGCTGGCGCAGGATTCGCAGACGGCCCTGGCCCATTTCCCGACCTTCGAACACGTGGTCGAACTGATCCGGGTCAACCGCGACGGCAAATTGTTGGTCGATGTGGAAACCGGCGTCAGACTGGCCGCGTATCAGCCCGGTCGGATCGAATTCGAACCGGCACCGAACGCCCCGCAGGATCTGGCGCAGCGGCTGGGCCGACAATTGCAAAGCTGGACCGGCAACCGCTGGGCCGTGACCGTGGTCTCGGCAGGCGGTGCCAAGACCATCGACGAGATCCGCAACGCGGAGAAATACGCTCTGGAGGCCGAGGCCAGGGCGCACCCGCTGGTACAGGCCGTGCTCGACCGTTTCCCCAAGGCAAAGATCACCGAGATCCGCACCGCCGAACAGATCGCCGCCGAGGCCAAAACCGAGGCACTGCCCGAAGTCGAGGATGAATGGGACCCTTTCGAAGAGGATTGACAACCCTGACGGCGCTCGCTGCGCTCGCCGCCCCCGGCGCCGCACGGGCCGAGGTCTGTCCAAGATGCGGCCCAGCTGGACGCCGGGGACCGCTCCGACGGCGATAGGCGAGGCCATCGCACTGGGCTCGACGCTGCCGTCGCTGGTGCTGCTGGCCGCAACGCTGGTTTGCGCATTTTTTGGCTGCAATGGGCCTCGCTGATCGTTGTCCTGCTGTGGACCGGATTGATTTCGGCACCGATGTATCTGCCCATGGCGGAGGTTCACACCGCGGCCTTCGCCGAAGGTTGCATCGGCTCTCCGACACTGTTCATCGGCATCGTGATCGCGATTTGCGTGGCGCTGGTCCCATACACCGCCCTCCGCAGCCAACGCGACTGAACCAGACAGAAGGCGCCCGTGCAAACCACGCCCCTGGCCCCGCGTTTCGGCCTTCTGGTCGAAGGCGTCGATCTGCGCGATTTGCGCGCCGACCATCTCTACCCCGAGATCCGCGCCCTGTTTGAACGCAATTCCGCACTGCTTTTCCGCGACCAATCCCTGACCGATGACGCCCACGCCCGCCTGGGCGATCTCTTCGGCCCGCGGGACAACCGCGAGGCGATGGCCAGCGGGGACGACGTAGCCTTCGAGGTATCAGAACTTTCGAACCAGACCGGCGAGGGCCTGCTGGCCAAAGACGACCTGCGACTGTTGAACCTGCAGGCCAACATGCTGTGGCACACCGACAGCACCTTTTTGCCGACACCGGCCCTGATCAACATCCTTGCGGCCCGCGTGGTGCCCGAAACGGGCGGCGAAACCGACCTGGCCAGCACCCGCGCCGCCTGGGCCGACATGCCCGAACCGATGAAGGCCCAGCTGCGCAACGCGGTCATCTGGCACCGGCTGTCGCACTCCCGCTCGAAACTTTCGGCGGAACTGGCCGCGCTGCCCAGCATGACGCGATGGCCGGACCTGCCGTGGCGGGCAATCTGGCCAAACCCGGTGACCGGCGAAGAGGCGCCGTTCATCGCTTCGCACGCCTTTGCCGTCGCAGGCATGGGCCACGCCGAAGGCCAGGATCTGATCGACGCGGCCATCGCCTTTTGCACCCGGCCCGAATATGTCTATTGCCACCAGTGGCGTCCGGGCGATGTGCTGATGTGGGACGAACGCGCCACCCTGCATCGCGGCCGGCCCTGGGACTATGCCCAGCCGCGCATCCTGACATCCCTGTGCTGTTCGGTCACCGCGTCCGACGGGCTGGACGCCGTCCGGCTGATCTGACCGCCACGGCCTGCGGGGCAAAGCCGCGCACGCCCTTGTCGATTGCGTCCAGCACTGCAATATGTGGAGCAACAGTCGACACTGGTCGCAGGGGCGGCCCACCGAACAGGAGACACGAGATGCTCAAAGGACTTGGCAACCTTGGCGATATGGCCAAGATGATGAAATCGGCGCAGGAACTGCAGACCAAGATGGCGCAGATGCAAGAGGACATGGCCAACATGACCGTGACCGGCGAATCCGGCGCCGGGCTGGTTAAGGCGACCGCCACCGCCAAAGGCGAGCTGACCGCCCTGGACATCGACCCGTCGATCTTCAACGGCGACGACAAGGAAGTGGTCGAAGACCTGATCCTGGCCGCCATCAAGGACGCCCAGGCCAAGGCCGCCCAACGCGCACAGGACGAAATGGCCAAGCTGACCGAAGGCATGGGTCTGCCCAAGGACATCAAGCTGCCGTTCTGAGGCCGCCAGATCCGCAACGGGGTCCCCACGCGATGTCGTCAACCACGGAAATCGACCATCTGATTGATCTGATGGCCAAGCTGCCGGGCCTCGGCCCGCGCTCCGCCCGGCGCGCGGTACTGCACCTGATCCGCAAACGCGCGCTGCTGCTGACCCCGTTGGCCGACGTCATGCAGGAGGTCGCGGCGACGGCGCGCGAATGCTTGAACTGCGGCAACGTCGGCACCACCGAAATCTGCGAAATCTGCGACAGCGAAAAACGCGCCACGGGCGAACTCTGCGTGGTCGAGGATGTCGCCGACCTGTGGGCGATGGAACGCTCGGGCGTGTTCAAGGGGCGCTATCACGTGCTGGGCGGCACCCTGTCGGCGCTGGAGTCCATCGGCCCCGAAGACCTGCGGATCCCGCGTCTGTCCGACCGGATCGAAACCGAAGGCATCACCGAGGTGATCCTGGCGCTGAATGCGACCGTCGATGGCCAGACCACCGCCCATTATATCGCCGATCAGCTGCAGGGTCGGGTCCGCCTGACCTCGCTGGCGCAGGGCGTACCGATCGGCGGTGAACTGGACTACCTCGACGACGGCACCATCAGCGCCGCGCTGCGCGCCCGCAAGGATATCTGAGCGGATGCGGGCGCTTTCCCCGCTGGCCATGGGCGCGGCCTATGCCGCGATCATGTTCGCCTTCGGCTTTGCGCTCGGCACGGTCCGGGTGGTGCTGCTGGCGCCGGCACTGGGCGAGGTGTTTGCCCTGCTGACGGAATTGCCGGTGATGCTGTCGCTGTCGTGGATCGTGTCCCGTCGGCTGGTGCGCAATCGGCCCGCATTGGCCGGACAGGCACCCCGGCTGAGCATGGGGCTCTTTGCGCTCGCGCTGCTGATGGCGGCGGAATTCGCGCTGGCGTTCTCGGCCTTCGGCCTGTCCCCGCGCGCCTATCTGGGCGGATACCTCAGCCTGGCCGGCGCGCTTGGGCTGGGCGGGCAAATCGCCTTTGCCCTGTTCCCCTGGGTCCAGTACCGAACCGGCCACGCCTGACAGTCCCACCGCCAGGCATCACCAAACCCGCGTCAGTACCGCGGATCGTGCTCGGTATCTTCGTCCTCGTCGTCATCAGCGCCGGCAGGCAGGTTAAAGAAGCTGTCGGCATCCATCACCGGCTCGCTCGCGACCGGTTCGTCGCCTTCCGAACCCGACAGGGTAAAGGTTTCCAGCCCTTCGATGGCGGTCGGGATCTTGGGTTCCGATTCCATCTCTAGGCTCTGCTCCGTGCTCACCAACTTGCGGCGTTCATCATCGGTCATCACCTCGCCCTCGGCCGCCTTCTTGGCCGCCGCCTTTTGCACCACGGCATCCAGCTCGGACTGCTTGCACAGGCCCAGCGCGACCGGGTCGATCGGCTGGATGTTGGCGATGTTCCAATGGGTCCGCTCGCGGATCGCCTGGATCGTCGGCTTGGTGGTGCCCACCAGCTTCGAGATATGGCCGTCCGACAGTTCGGGGTGGAACTTGACCAGCCACAGGATCGAGGCCGGGCGGTCCTGGCGCTTCGACAGCGGCGTGTACCGAGGCCCGCGCCGCTTTTCCTCGCCCGAGGCCGCCGGGTTAAACTTCAGCTTGAGCTTGTGCTGCGGGTTGTCTTGCGCCGCATCAATCTCTTCCTGGGTCAACTGGTTGTTGGCAATCGGGTCGAACCCCTTGACGCCGGTGGCCACGTCGCCATCGGCGATCCCCTGCACTTCCAGCTCGTGCAGCCCCACGAAATCGGCGATCTGCTTAAAGCTGATCGTCGTGTTATCAACCAGCCACACGGCGGTTGCCTTGGCCATCAACGGTTTTGCCATGCGCTCATCTCCTTCAAACACATCTTCCCCGTCGCCTGGAATGGGCGGTCCTGACCTTGTCAGAACGGTTTCCGTTGTCGGGGAACTTCGGGCCTATATAGTGCGCCAAAACGATTAAGGAAAGAGCCAATGCGCGTCCTCCTCCTCTGGCTGCTGCTGGCCCTGCCCGCGCTGGCCGACGGCGAAAAGGCCGGTGAATTCGACTACTACGTGCTGTCGCTCAGCTGGTCGCCGAACTGGTGCGCCACCACGGGCGACGCGCGCAATGCCGATCAATGCGACCCCCGCCACGATCACGGCTGGATCCTGCACGGGCTCTGGCCGCAGTACCATCGCGGCTGGCCCGCCTACTGCCGCACCCCGCACGCGCCGCCCTCGCGCGGGCAGACCGCCGCCATGGCCGACATCATGGCCAGCCCCGGACTGGCCTGGCACCAGTGGAAGAAACACGGCACCTGCTCGGGCCTGTCCGCCGCACAGTATTTCACCCTGTCGCGCCGCGCCTATGACGCGGTGACACGCCCCGACCTGCTGCGCCGGCTGGACAAACCCGTGCAACTGCCCGCCAGCCTGATCGAAGACGCCTTTTTGCAGGCCAACCCCGGCTGGGAAGGGAACATGCTGACCATCACCTGCAATCAGGGCCACATCGCCGAGGCTCGCCTGTGCCTCTCCCTCGACCTGCAACCGGTCCCCTGCGGCCGCGACGTGATCGCCGACTGCACGCTGAAAGACGCCCTGTTCAAACCGATCCGCTGAGACCGCCTCCCGCCCCCCGGCAAGCCTTTCCTGTTGCAGGACGCGAACCGGGTTATCGCTGGGATTGGGACGAAGCAGCCTGCACATTCACTGTACTGTATCCCGACGAACAAGGCCCAAGGTTGCGTGACAGGGACCTTCAGATCGAAAACGCCCGCCTGCCACGCTTTCTGCAGCGGTATCTCAGCTATGGGAAAACGGACAAAACCGGCCGTCAGCGTGGCAGGCAACTCACCGCAAGAATTCTGGGTGCTTTTGCGGTGTTGACCTGGATCGCCTGTCCCACCGGATGCACGATCTACAGCGCCCGGCCTTTTACTGAATCATATCGTGACACGAATATCCTGAGAACGCCAAAAGCGTGGCAGGGTGCTCGTGTCTCAAATTTAAAGCCGGGCGCTTCAATACACCGGCCTCTGGCCCGCCGCGCGTGTCTGCGTGCCAGTGCGTGGCGTGCCGGTCTTTATCCCAGGCGTGCTTGAGGCCGCGCCCCAGAGCGGATCGACGGTCATCGGTCCCCTGCACATCTGCGCCTTCACGCCACTGATTTACGTTCTTGGTACCGGCAGCGAAGTTTCTCTTTACAGTGTTTTCATCCCTGTCGTTCTGGGGGGCAGTGTTCTTCACCCTCCTCAATCAGGTCGAACGCGCCCCCTCCGAGGCATTGCTCTACAACCTCCTGCCCACCGAAATCGCGTCCCACCTCAAGGACGCCCCCGGCAAGACCATCGCCGGCAATCTCGACCAAACCGCCCTCCTCTTTGCCGGTATCGTGGACTTCACCCCAAGATCCGCCCGGATGACGCCCGAGGAGCTGGTCAGCTTTCTCAACCACATCTCTTCCACCTTTCGACAAACTCGCCGAGAAATACGGGAAGAAGGAGATCAAGAGCATCGGTGATGCCTACATGGTCGCCGCGGGTCTGCCGCAACCGGTCGACCGGCCCGTGCACCGGGAAGCGGCGACGGCCTTCGACATGCTGGAGGCCAAGGACGTTCTCGGACGAGATCGGCGATGAGGTCGAGTTCCGGATCGGCATCCATTCCGGTCCCGTCGTGGCCGGCGTGATCGGGCATCGGAAGCTGTTCAACGACGTTTTGGGGCGACCCGATGAACACCGGTCACCGAACGACGGTTCGGCGCTGCCGGTTTCTGGCGATTTGCGATGTACAAAACGGTAAATCCGCCTCTGGGACCCTGTACAAAACAGTCGAAAGCGGCCAGCCGCCCCAGCCCATCTCGTCCTGGCACTTGCGGGCATATTCCAGCGCCCTGACCGTCCCGGTCAGGTCAATCTCCATCACCGTCTGACCCGTTTGGCCGTACACGGTCATGCCCTGTCTCTCGGCGATGGCGTGGACAAAGTTGCGATCCAGGAAGAACACGGCCGCCCCAGGCACCCGGTCCTGTTTCAGCCCAGTGGCCGTGGCATCTGACCGCTTTCCGTCCAGATCAACCACGATGGCATATTGCTTGCCCTTCTCGATATCGCCCCAACCCCCTCTAAACACGGAGAAACATCCTCGATCGCTGGTCGTGTCATACCCAAGGCGCACGACCGGCAGGTCCTGCTAAACCGTCTGGATCAGGCATCCATTTCCAAAAGAAGGCTCAACCATCAGGGTTTAGCCGTGCACGACCCCGCGGTCGATCAGCGCCTGCGCGCGGACCGGCGCCGCCGCGCGGGCTACGATCCCTCCAACAAACAGAAAGAACGCCACTGCTGCCCATTTCGGGAGTCTCAGAACCATCGCTCCTTCGATCTGATGGCCACAGGTTACACGGCAGCCGCAGCGAGCTAATCGGAAAGCGCTGCTCTGCGGCGTTTGCCCGCTCGCCGAACCGTGAACGCAGTTGAACCCCGACTTGTGGTATGCTGGCACCAGTGTTGCTGAACGGTCTGGCCGTCGGCACCCCCGAACCGGGCCTTTCCGTGGCGAAATGAGAACCGCCAGAGGAGGACACGGCTATGGTAAAAACCATTGGAAACCCGCTGAGTTGGGGCACCAGAACCCTGGGCGCGACCGGCAGTCACCTGGGCGAATCCGCCCGGCATCTGGGCGGCGATGCGCAAAAGACGCACCCACGGGTGAACAGGTTGTACCACAAAGACCTGCAAGCCGCGTTGCGCGCCGGCTGGGAGGATTTCCTGGCCTGCCGCTCGGATGCGGCCTTTGTCGTGGCAATCTATCCGATTGCCGGGCTTGCGCTGATGGCCACAGTGCTCAGGTTGGAAGAATTGCCGCTCCTGCTGCCTTTGGTTGCCGGATTCGCCCTGTTGGGCCCCGTCGCCGCAGTCGGGCTTTATGAGATCAGCCGTCGGCGCGAGACCGGGACTTCCGCAACCTGGGCAGATGCCCTGGGCGTGCTGAAATCCCCCTCCATCGGTGCAATATCCCTGCTCGGGCTTTACATGCTGGCGCTGTTTGTCACCTGGATGATGACCGCGAACGCGATCTACGACGCCACCATGGGACCGGAACCGCCGGCCTCGATCCGACAGTTCCTACAGGATCTGTTCACTACGAACGCCGGCGGCTCGATGTTCATCATAGGCCTTCTGGCAGGCAGCCTTTTTGCCGTTGTGGCGCTGGCGATTTCCGTCGTGTCCTTCCCGATGCTTCTGGACCGGAATGTCGGGGTACCCGTCGCCGTCGTGACCTCGGCACGGGTTTTGCTGCACAACCCGCGCGTTATCCTGGCCTGGGGCGGCATCGTGGCGGCGGGCCTGTTTCTGGGCGCGCTACCGTTTTTGCTTGGGCTGATCGTGGTGATGCCGGTGCTCGGGCATGCCACCTGGCACCTGTACCGTCGCGCGGTCTCCTGACCCGGCGGGTTCGGCTGCAACGCCGCCTCGCCCCACGAGAGGTCAGGCGACCTTGAGAACGATCTTGCCGATATGGCCCGAGCTTTCCATCCGGGCATGCGCGGCCGCAGCCTCTGTCAATGGGAATTCGCTGTCCATCACCGGCCCGATCCGGCCCGAGGACAACAGCGGCCAGACGGCCTCGCGCAGGTCCTGCGCGATCGCCGATTTCGCCACGACGCTTTGCGGGCGCAGGGTCGAACCGGTCAGCGTCAGCCGGCGGGTCATCATCTGGGCGAAATTCA
>JBFHMM010000191.1:0-7942 GCA_041594355.1 Paracoccaceae bacterium
CACCTGCTGCCGCCGATGATCGGCGACGGCCCGGTGGCCGAACGCGCCTACAAGGCAACCAAGCGCAGCTACATCCGTATCGGCCGCGTGCTGGTCGCCGGCATCATCCTGATGGTGCTCGCCGACGTCTGGCAGATCGACCTCTTCGCGCTGTCCAGCACGGGTGCCGAGGATGCCGGATCGGACTTCTTCCAGTTCCTGATCACCCTCGCGATCGGCTACATCCTGTTCGAGGTCGTCTCGCTCTGGATCAACCGCCGCCTGGCCCGCGAATTCACCTCCAAGGTCCAGACCCAGGACGAAGCCGCCGGCGAAGGCGGCGGCGCTGGCGGCTCGCGACTGGCGACGGTGCTGCCGCTGCTGCGGGTGACCGCGCAGGTCGCTATCGCCGTCATCTTCGGCCTGCTGGCGCTGGGTAACCTAGGGGTCGACATCACGCCGCTGCTGGCCGGTGCCGGTATCCTCGGCCTGGCCATCGGCTTTGGCGCGCAGAAACTGGTCTCCGACATCGTCGGCGGCATCTTCTTCCTGATCGACGATGCCTTCCGCGTCGGCGAATACGTCGATGTCGGTGGCACCATGGGCACGGTCGAGAAAATCTCGATCCGCTCGATGCAGCTGCGCCATCACCGCGGCGCGGTCCATACCATCCCCTATGGGGAAATTCAGAAACTGACCAACTTCAGCCGCGACTGGGTGATCATGAAGCTCATGTTCACTGTGCCCTTCGACACCGACCCCAACAAGGTCAAGAAGATCTTTAAGAAGATCGGCGCCGAAATGCTTGAGGACCCGGTGCACAAGGACGGCTTCCTCGAACCCTTCAAATCGCAGGGCGTCTTCGATTTCGACGATGTCGGCATGGTGATCCGGGGCAAGTTCATGGCCAAACCCGGCCAGCAGTTCACCATCCGCAAGGAAATCTACAACCGGGTCAAAAAGGAATTCAGCGCCGCCGGGATCGACTTTGCCCGCCGCGAGGTCCGCGTTGCCATTCCCGGTCTGGACGAGGATCACGAAAACATCCGCGATCAGGAAAAGGCGGCCATCACCGCCGCCGCCGCCGCGGCCGTGCAGCAACAGCTGGCCGTCGACGAAGCGACCGGGAAAAAGTAGCCGGCATACTCTCCCGCCTCATCGCAGGACCGCACAAGACCCCGCGCCAACGCCTGAGGTCTTGTCTTGGCGCGCTGTCGCTCGCGCTGGCAACCCTCGTCGCCCGTCCGGTTCAGGCCGGCTCCGCCCCGATCGAGAGCCAGGTCCCGGAGGTCAACGACATCAGCATCCACTCCGCCTACGGCTTTCGGCGCGGCTCCTTCGTGGTGGCCTTGGTCCCCTTCTCCAGCCCGACCGTCGGCTCCGGCCTGGCGCTCGGCGCGGGCTAGCTGTTCAAAACCGATCCGGACGCCAAAACCTCCGTCATCGGGCTGGGCGGCTTGGGGTCTGACAACGGCAGCAGGGCCTACGGCGCCATGGTCAACCTGGTGTTCGGGAACAAGCGCTGGCTGTTCAGATCCTTCGTGGGACAGACCGGCGTCAAATACGACCTCTTCACCCCGATCGGCGCCCTGCTCATCCGGCAAACCGGCACCCTTGGCCGTGTCAGCCTCGCTTACGGCGTCACCCCGCAGCTCTCGTTCTGCGGCGCGCTGCGTTACCTTGATACCACCGTTACCCTCGACGGCAGCAGCCCGCCCGCGATCCAGCCGCAATACCAACCCGATCTCGGACTCGATCTGCTGCTGTCCAGCTTTATCGCCGAATGGGACACCCGCAACGATGCCGACCACCCGACATCCGGACATGCGCTCAGCCTCGATGGCGCCTATGGCCAGACTCTCAGCGGCGCGGAACGCAGCGACCAAAAGACGACGCTGCTCTTTGACACCTACCGGTCGCTGGGCGACCGCAGTGTCATCGCCTCTGCGCCGCCCTCCGACGACACGCCGTTCTTCGACAATTGTGCGCTTGGCCCCACCGACAATTTTCGCGCTTTCTCGACGGCCCAGTTCCTCGACCACCGCCTGTTGTAGGCGCAGGCCGAGGCCGCCACCGGCTGGGCAAGCGCATCGGTCTCGCCGGCTTTGCCGGTGTCGGCTGGGTCGGCCCGGGGGTCAACGATCTCGACACCGGCGGCCCCCATTCCGCTGCCGGCCTCGGCCGGCGCTACCGGCTGTCCAGGAAGGTCCCGGTGGACTTCTCGGTCGACCATGCCCGCAACGATCCGGACGAAAACCCTCTCTATATCTACGTCGGCCAGGGGTTCTGATCGCTCCGCGGCCCGATGGCGCGGCTTTGCCCTTCCCCCCGCCGCGCCCTTGGCCTAAAAGCGGCGCGACAACGCTGACCTCTGGGGATTGACCGACCGATGCAGGAACCCGCCATCACGCCCGACCTGATTGCGAACCACGGGCTGAAGCCCGATGAATACGACCGCATCCTCGAAATCATCGGCCGCGAACCGACCTTTACCGAACTTGGCATCTTCTCGGCCATGTGGAACGAACATTGTTCCTACAAATCGTCCAAGAAATGGCTGCGCACCCTGCCCACCGACGGCCCCCAGGTGATCTGCGGCCCCGGCGAAAACGCCGGCATCGTCGACATCGGCGACGGCCAGGCGGTGGTGTTCAAGATGGAAAGCCACAACCACCCCTCTTACATCGAGCCCTACCAGGGCGCGGCCACCGGCGTCGGCGGCATCCTGCGTGATGTCTTCACCATGGGGGCCCGCCCCATCGCGGCGATGAATTCGCTTAGCTTCGGAGAGCCCAGTCACCCCAAGACGCGCCAACTGGTCAACGGCGTGGTCGAGGGCATCGGCGGCTACGGCAACTGCTTCGGCGTGCCCACCGTCGGCGGCGAGGTGCGCTTCCACCCCGCGTACAACGGCAACTGCCTCGTGAACGCCTTTGCCGCCGGACTGGCGGACGCCGACAAGATCTTCTACTCCGCTGCTTCCGGCGTGGGCATGCCGGTCGTCTACCTCGGCGCGAAAACCGGCCGCGACGGCGTCGGCGGCGCCACCATGGCCTCCGCCGAATTCGACGACACCATCGAGGAAAAGCGCCCGACCGTTCAGGTCGGCGACCCCTTCACCGAAAAACGCCTGATGGAGGCCACTCTGGAACTCATGGCGACCGGCGCGGTGATCTCGATCCAGGACATGGGCGCGGCGGGCCTGACCTGCTCGGCAGTGGAAATGGGCGACAAGGGCGGACTCGGCGTCAAGCTCAACCTCGAGGACGTGCCGCAGCGCGAAGAGAACATGACCGCCTACGAGATGATGCTGTCCGAAAGCCAGGAACGCATGCTCATGGTGCTCAAGCCCGAGCTCGAAGCCGAGGCCCGCGCCGTCTTCGAGAAATGGGACCTCGATTTCGCCATCGTCGGCGAAACCATCGCCGAAGACCGCTTCCTGATCCTGCACAACAATGTGGTCAAGGCCGACCTGCCGCTGTCGAAACTCTCCTCCTCAGCGCCGGAATACGACCGCCCCTGGGTGCCGACACCGCCGGCCGCGCCGCTCGACGAGGTGCCGCAGATCGACCCGATCGATGGGCTGCGCGCACTGATCGGCAGCCCCAACTACGCCGGCAAACAATGGGTCTACGAACAATACGACACCATGGTCATGGCCGACACCGCCCGCGCGCCGGGCCTGGGTTCCGGCCTGATTCGCGTGCACGGCACCGACAAGCTGCTGGCCTTCACCTCGGACGTGACGCCGCGCTATGTGCGCGCCAACCCCGAAGAGGGCGGCAGACAGGCGGTCGCCGAAGCCTACCGCAATCTCACCGCCACCGGTGCCACGCCGCTGGCCACCACCGACAACCTGAACTTCGGCAACCCCGAAAAGCCCGAAATCATGGGCCAGTTCGTCGGCGCCATCAAGGGCATCGGCGCCGCCTGTTCGGCGCTCGACATGCCGATCGTTTCGGGCAACGTCTCGCTTTACAACGAAACCGACGGCCAGGGCATCCTGCCCACCCCCACCATCGGCGCCGTCGGTCTGATCGCCCATATGGACGAGGTCATCGGGGCAGAGGTCCGCGACGGCCATGTCGCGCTTCTGGTGGGCGAAACCGCCGGTCACCTGGGCCAGTCCGCCCTGCTGGCCGAGGTCTTCAACCGCGAAGACGGCGATGCCCCGCATGTGGATCTGGAGGCCGAGAAACGCAACGGCGACTTCATCCGCGCCAACCGTGATCTCATCAAGGCCTGCACCGACCTCTCCGACGGCGGCCTGGCGCTGGCCGCGTTTGAGCTGGCCGAGGCCGCCGGCATCGGCGTGCACCTTGATGACGCATCGACCGAACAGCTCTTCGGCGAGGATCAGGCCCGCTACCTCGTGGCCTGCAACTTCGACCAGGCCGAGGCGTTGATGATCGCCGCCGGCCAGGCCGGCGTCACCCTGACCACGGTCGGGCGCTTCACCGGCGATACCCTGCGCATCGGCACCTCCGAGGCCCCGCTGGCCGAGCTCTCCACGCTCTACCGCACCAGCTTCGCCACCGCCATCGCCTGACCCGACACCGGGCGGCTCCCGCCCGGCCTCACAGCATCAAAGATGCCCCTCGCCCGGTTGGGCCAGGCAGCGCGCGGGCAAACCCACGCGCTGCGGTTCCGCCCCCTTCATCTCTTTGGAAAATCCTCCGGGGGTGAATTGGCCGAGAGAGCAAGAAGGGTCAGAGCCTCCTTTTCGCCCCCCGAACGCTCCGAGCCACCCCCTGATCTTGCCGCCAACCGGCCCAGCTGCGCTCACACCAGCCATTCCAGCTGTGCCGGCAAGGGCGCATTTGCAAAATCCGCGCGAATGACCCGCCGCGCCGTGGAACAGCTCGATGTGGTCGACCGGTGCACCATCAGCATGTGCATCACCAGCACATCGCCCCGTTGCGCCTGCTCGACCTCGCGGGCGCAACCCTGCGCCCCGGCGTCTGCCTGATCGGCCGCAACCCGCCCCAGGTGATGACTGCCAAGCGCCATCTCCATACCGCCCTTCGCCGCGTCCACGTCATCCAGGACAAGGCGCACAAACAACATCCCTTTTCAGGATGTCCGGCGCCGGTTCACAATGCCACTGCTCTGCCCTTCACGACCAGTTTGCGGCCAGTGGGGTGTTGCAGCGGTCCCGCACCGCGATGACCCGGTCCTGATGCCATGGCACCGACCAGTTGCGACCGTCGGATTTGTCGAACCAAACTGCCCGCACCGCGAAACACCCGGCCAGAAACCCGGACAGCGCCGCCGTCAGTTCCGTCGCCTCCACGTCCCACGATCCGGCCAGACGCCGCCCGCGCAACCCACCCCGATCGAACAGGCCATTCAGCCCGGACAGTCTGGCCTCGGACAGGCAGCGCCGCAGCCAGACCCGCCCGGTTTTCTGGAACGTCTCCCGATCATCCACGGCGCTCACCGCTCCGGCACACTCACCACGCCACCGCCGACCAGCGCCCGCACCCCCGTGGTACCGGGACAGGAGGTCGGCAACCCCCGCGCCACCCGCACCGCGAGATAGCCAAAGGCCTGCGCCTCCAGCATGTCGCCGTCCAGCCCCACCGCCTCCACCGGCGCCACCGGACAATCCAGCGACACCCGCAGCATCTCCATCAACACCGGGTTCATACGGCCGCCCCCGGTGACCAGAACCCGCTCCGGCGGGCGCGGGCAGTGTTCCATTCCCTGCGCCACGGCGGCCGCGCACATCGCGGTTAGCGTCGCGGCCGCATCGGTGTCCGACAGCTCTCCGACTAGCCTGACCATCTCGCCAAAATCGTTTCTATCCAGAGACTTCGGAGGCATTCTTGAGAAATAGGGCTCAGCCAGAAACAGTTCCAGCGCGCCGGTCTCCACCGTTCCCCGCGCCGCCAGAGCGCCGCCTTTGTCCATGGCCATCCCTTGCCGCGCGATCATGAAATCGTTAATCGGCGCATTCGCCGGCCCGGTATCAAAAGCCAGCAGGGCGCCCTCATCCTCGGGCCGCTCAAACGACGGGTCCACGTAGGTCAGGTTGCCAACCCCGCCCAGGTTCAGAAAACACAGCGGCGCTCCCGCCCCGATCCACTTGGCGCAGGCGAAATGGAAAAACGGCGCCAGCGGCGCGCCCTCGCCGCCCATCGCCACATCGTCGCTGCGAAAATCCCAGACCACCGGCGCGCCCAGGGCCTCGGCCAGCGCCGCACCATCACCCACCTGGCATGTCCCGCGCCCGCGCGGCTCATGCGCCAGCGTCTGGCCGTGAAACCCAACCAGATCAATACCCTGGAACCCATTCAGCACCGCAATGTGCGCCGCAGTGACCACCTCGGCCGCAGCCTCCACCGCCGGTCCGTGCCACTGGCCTAACGCCTGCCGCAACACCGCGCGTTCCGCCCCGGAATAGGCCCGGTACCCGGTCTCGCCCATGCCGAAAACCCGCACCCCGTCGGTCTCGATCACCGCCGCGTCTACCCCATCCAGCGAGGTGCCGCTCATCGCCCCCAGCGCCCGCACGGGCGCGCCTGTCTTGATGGCCTTCTTCATGGCCCAGTACCCCTGCCCGTCCGCCTTCGCGTCCTGCCTCGAAAAGCTGTTTCCACTCAGCCCAATGCGCTCTATACACTGCCCCGCAATTCAACCCCGAGGCAAGCCATGACCTACCACCCCAAATCGGATTTCGTCGCTGTGATGATGGAACGCGGGTATCTTGCCGACTGCACCGATTACCAGGGGCTGGACGAGGCACTGATGAAGGGCGCGCAACCGGGCTACATCGGCTTTGACGCCACCGCGAAATCGCTGCACGTGGGCTCGCTGATCCAGATCATGATGCTGCGCTGGCTGCAAAAGACCGGCCACCAGCCGATCACCCTGATGGGCGGCGGCACCACCAAGGTGGGCGATCCCTCGTTCCGGGCCGACGAACGGCCGCTGCTGACGCCCGAACAGATCGACGCCAACATCGACGGCATACAGCAGGTCTTCGCCAACTATCTCGACTACAACGACAGCCCCACCGGCGCGCTGATGATCAACAACGCGGAATGGCTCGACGATCTGAACTACCTCGAATTCCTGCGCGACATCGGCCGGCATTTCTCGGTCAACCGCATGCTCAGCTTCGAATCGGTGAAATCCCGGCTCGACCGCGAACAGTCGCTGTCGTTCCTCGAATTCAATTACATGATCCTGCAAGCCTATGATTTCCTTGAGCTGAACCGCCGCTACGGCTGCATCCTGCAGATGGGCGGCTCCGATCAGTGGGGCAATATCGTCAACGGCATCGACCTGACCCGCCGCGTGCTGGATCACGAAATCTATGGGCTGACATCGCCGCTCCTGACGACATCGGACGGCAAGAAGATGGGCAAGAGCCAGTCGGGCGCGGTCTGGCTGAATGTCGGCATGCTGTCGCCCTATGAATTCTGGCAGTTCTGGCGCAACACCACCGACGCCGATGTTGGCCGGTTCCTCAAGCTCTATACCGAGCTGCCGGTTGACGAATGCGACCGCCTCGGCGCGCTGGCGGGGTCCGAGATCAACGAGGCCAAGATCGTGCTGGCCAACGAGGTGACCGCGCTTTTGCACGGAGCCGAGGCCGCCGCCAACGCCGCGGCCACCGCTCGCGAGGTGTTCGAGAAGGGCGGCGTCGGTGACGACCTGCCGACCCTGACACTTGCGCCCGCCGATCTGCCCGCCTCCATCGTGCAGCTCATCGTCAAATCCGGTCTCGCCAAATCCGGCAAGGAGGCCAAGCGCCTGATCGCCGAAAACGGCGCCCGGCTGGACGACGCCCCGCTCACCGATGCCGGGATGATGATCGACGCCGGCGCGCTATCTTCGCCAATCAAGCTTAGCGCGGGCAAGAAACGCCACGCGCTGGTGCAACTGGCGGTCTAGAACAACAGCCAGTCCGCAAGGCTCAGCCCCACGAACACCGGGACAGACAAGGCGGCGGCGC
>JBFHMM010000192.1:0-7898 GCA_041594355.1 Paracoccaceae bacterium
CCGCGCGCTTTTGGGCTCGGTGCGCTTGAACGGCTGGCTGGACGCGGCCGTGGAACTGGTCGGGCGGGGAACTGCTGCGCCCGACATCCGCATCCTGACCGGCTCCGTTGATCTGCGCCGGGCGCCGCTGGATCAGGCCGCGGTCGGGGTGGGAGGCTCGGGCGGGTCCGGTCCGCTCAGGGCACGGCTGGACCGGCTGCAGGTCACCGATACGCTGGCACTGACAAATTTTGTCGGCGATTTCACCACCGCCGGCGGGCTGAGCGGCCCGTTCAGCGGCAATCTGAACGGCCAGACCCCTGTCACCGGTCGCATTTTCCCCACGCCCAAGGGCTCCGCGATCGAGGTGCAGTCCGACGACGGGGGCGGGGTATTCCGCTCTGCCGGTATCCTCGAACAGGGGCGCGGCGGTGCCTTTACCCTGCGTCTGACGCCAGCGGGCACCGGCCAGTTCGACGGCGTGCTGCGGGTGACCAACACAAGGATCAAGGACGCGCCGGCGATGGCGGCGCTGCTGAACGCGGTCAGCGTGGTCGGGCTGCTGGACGAAATGGCCGGGCAGGGTATCCAGTTCACCGAGGTCGACGCGCGGTTCCACATCGGCCCAAACCGGCTGACCCTGCTGGAAAGCAGCGCGGTGGGGCCGTCGATCGGCCTGTCGATGGACGGGATCTTTGATTTCAACAGTGGCAACCTGAACATGCGCGGCGTGATCTCGCCGGTCTACCTGCTCAACAGCATCGGCAGCGTGCTGACTCGCAAGGGCGAGGGGGTGATCGGGTTTAACTACACGCTGACCGGTTCGGCCGATGCGCCCGGCGTGCAGGTCAACCCGCTGTCGGGCCTCGCGCCCGGCATGCTCCGCGAGATCTTTCGCGGCGCGCCGCCGACCACCACCGACGGCACCGTGCCGCAAAAACGCGAACCGCGCACCGCGCCTGACCCGCAGGACGGATCGGCAGGGGGGCGGTGAATTTCCCCCGCGCAGGGCATGGTCAAATCCCGCGCGCCGTCCTATAGCGCCGCCATGAAACTCAGCGATTTCGACTTTGACCTGCCCGAGGACCGCATCGCCACCCGGCCCGCCGTGCCGCGCTCCTCGGCGCGTCTGCTGGTGGCGCAGGGCGACAACCTGACCGATGCGCGGGTCTCGGATCTGACCGACTGGCTGCGTCCCGGCGACCGCCTGGTGCTGAACGACACCCGCGTGATCCCCGCGCGGCTCAGCGGCCACCGCCACCGTAGCGGCGCGCAGGGCGGCACCGCCGCCCGGATCGAGGTGACCCTGCTGGAGCCGCGCGCCGACGGGTGCGGGTCGGCGCTGCTGAAACCGCTCAAGAAGGTCCGCATCGGCGAAGAGATCACCTTTGCCGCCGGGTTGCGCGCCACGCTCGAAACCGTGGCCGAGGGGCAGGGATACCTGCGGTTCAATGCAACGGGCGCGGATTTCGACGCGGCGCTGGCCGAAGCCGGCGCGATGCCTCTGCCGCCCTATATCGCCGCCAAACGCGCCGCAGACGAACAGGACAAGACCGACTACCAGACCGTCTGGGCCCGCCACTCCGGCGCGGTCGCCGCGCCCACCGCCTCGCTGCATTTCGACGAACCGCTTCTGCGGCGGCTGGCGGAGCATGGTGTCGGTTTCACCTATGTGACCCTGCACGTGGGCGCCGGCACTTTTCTGCCGGTCAAGGTGGAAGACGTGACCACCCACAAGATGCACGCCGAATGGGGCCGCGTCAGCCCGCGGGCCGCGTCAGAGATCGCCGCAACCCGCGCCGCCGGCGGCCGGGTGATCCCGGTCGGCACAACCGCGCTGCGGCTGATCGAAAGCGCCGCGCAGGGCGGGCAGATCGCGCCATGGGAAGGCGATACCGACATCTTCATCTACCCCGGGTTCACATTTCAGGTAACCGACGCGCTGATGACCAACTTCCACCTGCCCAAATCCACCCTGCTGATGCTGGTCTCCGCCCTGATGGGGCGGGACCGCATCGCCCGCATCTACGACCACGCGGTACGCGAGGGCTACCGATTCTTCTCCTACGGCGATGCCTCGCTACTCATCCCCTGACCGGAAAAAAACCGATTAATGCCGAAACCGACACCATTCATGTCGCTTGAATGGACGACTGCCCCCGGATGCGTTCTGGTAGGGCAACATCGATGACCGCGTAACGGAGCCGAGACATGAAACAAGTTCTGACCAGCGCCTGGGCGCTGCTGCTGGGGATGGGCCTGCTGATGATCGGCAACGGCCTGCAGGGCACGCTGCTGGGTGTGCGCGGCGAAATCGAGGGGTTCTCGACTTTCGAGATGTCCATCGTCATGTCGGCCTATTTCGTGGGCTTCCTTGGAGGGTCGCGATTGGCGCCCGACATGATTCGCCGGGTCGGCCATGTGCGGGTGTTCGCCGCGCTGGCCTCTTTCATCTCGGCGGTGATGATCCTGTATCCGACCTTCACCAACCCCATCGCCTGGGCGCTGGGCCGCGTCGTTATCGGGTTTTGTTTCTCGGGCGTGTACGTGACCGCCGAAAGCTGGCTGAACAATGCCGCCGACAATGAAAACCGCGGCCAGGCGCTGTCTGCCTATATGATCGTGCAGATGATCGGCATCGTCGCCGCCCAGGCGCTGCTGCTGGTCGGCGATCCTTCGGGCTATGAAACCTTCGTCATGGCCTCGGTGCTGATCTCGATTTCCTTTGGCCCGATCCTGCTGTCGATCAGCCCGACCCCTTCCTTCGACACCACCAAACCGATGAGCCTGCGGCAGCTGATGAAGACCTCGCCTACCGGCTGTATCGGCATGTTTCTGATGGGCGGTGTCTTTGCCGCTCAATTCGGGATGAGCGCGGTCTACGGCGCCAAGGTCGGGCTCACCCTGCCGCAGATCTCGGCCTTTGTCGCCACGTTTTATGTCGGCGCAACCCTGCTGCAATATCCGCTGGGTTGGGCCTCGGACCGGATGGACCGGCGCCGGCTGATCATGTTGGTGTCCGCCGGAGGCGGGGCTGGTGCGCTGGTGGGGATGTTCCTGGGCGGCAACTACTTCATGCTGCTGATCGCGGCCTTTGTTATCGGCGGGCTCGCCAACCCGCTCTATTCAATGCTGATCGCCTATACCAACGACTACCTCCAGCATGACGATATGGCCGCCGCTTCGGGCGGGCTGGTGTTCATCAACGGTCTGGGCGCGATCGCCGGTCCGGTGATCACCGGCTGGCTGATGGGCGAAGGCGTGTTTGGTCCGCCGGGTTTCTTCCTGCTGATGGCCGTCTTGCTGTTCAGCCTCGCAGGATACGCCGCTTGGCGCGCCACGCGACGCCCCGCCGCGCCGATCCAGGACAGCGGTATCATGACACCGGTGGCCCCGTCCTCGACCGCCTATGCTGTCGAATATGCCCAAGAAGTAGCCATCGAGGCCGATTTGGAGGGGCAGGATGACGCAGAGACGGCATAATTCCCTTTGATATGTCGTCCCTGTTGCAAAATGTTACTGTAACAGTTTGGTAAAACATTCTTAACGTGAGATGTCACCTGGGCAAAAGTGGAGACCTTACCCATGGCTGGGCCTGAAGAAGTACTGAGTTTTTGGTTGGACGAGGCCGGAGAGGCCAGGTGGTATGTCCAGGACGAGGCTTTCGATGCCGAAGTCCGAGACCGGTTCCTGACCACCTGGGAAGGGGCCCGCGACGGCCGCTTCTCGCTCTGGCTGACCTACCCAAGCGGCGTCCTCGCCTATATCATCCTGACCGACCAACTGCCGCGCAACATGTTCCGCGGGCAGGCCAAGGCGTTTTCGACAGACCGCGCCGCACTGGCCGCGGCCAAGGCGGCGGTGGACAAATGCTGGGATCTCAGGATCGACGAACCGGCACGGCAGTTCTTTTACCTGCCGATGATGCATTCGGAGAACCTGGTGGACCAGGAACGCTGTGTGCGGCTGATGTGTGAACGGATGCCCGCATCCGGCACCGGCAACCTGCTACACGCGCGCGCCCATCGCGAGGTGATCCGCATGTTCGGCCGCTTCCCGTTCCGTAACGAGGCGCTGGACCGCTCCACCACGGGAGCCGAGCGCCGGTTCGAGACCAGCGGCGGCTACGGGCGCACCGTGCGCGATCTGCAGGCGGCGGGCTGACCCCCGCCAATTGCGAACCCCGCTCAGCTTTCTGCAATGCCGTTGTAGGGCGGCGTGCAGTTGCGAATGTCGATCACGCTCTGGGTGAACTTGTCCGACGCCTGTTGCAGCGCCTGATCCATCAGCCGTTCCGGCGCGCCCTGCAGGTTGGCCACCCGGTTTCGTGCATCGGTCAGCTTGGCGTCGATCTGGTCCACCCGCGTCTGGATCCGCGTCATCGTGGCCGAACTGACCACCCCGGTCTGTGATTTGACGGTCTGCAGGTCGCCGCGCAACGCCGCCAGTTCGGCGGTCATCCCCTGAACATCCTCGCGCAGCGGCGCGACAACTTCCAGATTCTGGGCAAAGGTCGCGACCAGCCCGTCCAGCGTCGACGACACCCGCCAGGCAAAAAACAGGCAAAGCAGGATCAGGATCAAGGTGGCGTCGATCATCGCCAGCACGAGGTCTTTTAGAACTTTGGCCATGAGGCAACCTTTCAATAGCGTTGAATTACAATGTGATACCTGTGCGATGCGACAGATGCCGCCGATCGTCAGTTACAAAGACTAGCGTCTTGGCCATGGCAAGTATACCGTTCACAAGGACGGGAGAAGCGGGCTTTCCCCTGCGTCCGATTTGTCGCGGGTGACGCCCATTGAACAAAAATATAAAGTAGTTTAATGCTAAACTACTTTTGGAGATCTGTTGCGCCGAGGGGGAAGCCATGGCCGCGAATACTTTTGATCTGATTGTTATCGGTGCCGGTCCGGGCGGCTACGTGGCCGCCATCCGGGGTGCGCAGCTGGGGCTGAAAACCGTGATCGTCGAACGCGAACACCTGGGCGGCATCTGCCTGAACTGGGGCTGTATCCCGACCAAGGCGCTGCTGCGCTCGTCCGAGGTTTTCCACCTGATGGAACGGGCCAAGGATTTCGGGCTGAAGGCGGATAACATCGGCTATGACCTCGACGCCGTCGTGAAACGCTCACGCGGGGTGGCGGCGCAGCTGTCCGGCGGCATCGGCCACCTGATGAAAAAGAACAAGATCACCGTGGTGATGGGCGAAGCGACGATCTCTGGCAAGGGCAAGGTCACCGTCAAGACCGACAAGGGTGCCGAGGAGCTGACTGCCAAGAACATCGTGCTGGCCACCGGCGCCCGCGCCCGCGAATTGCCGGGGCTCGAGGCCGACGGCGATCTGGTCTGGACCTACAAGCACGCGCTTCAACCGGTGCGCATGCCCAAGAAACTGCTGGTCATCGGTTCCGGCGCCATCGGCATCGAATTCGCCAGCTTCTATAACACCCTGGGTGCCGACACGACCGTGGTCGAGGTGATGGACCGCGTGCTGCCCGTCGAAGACGCCGAGATTTCTGCTTTCGCCAGAAAGCAGTTCGTCAAACAGGGCATGACGATCATGGAAAAAGCCATGGTCAAGCAGCTCGACCGCGCACCGTCAAGATCGGGGGGCAAGGTCACCGCGCATATCGAAGTGGGCGGCAAGGTCGAAAAGATGGACTTTGACACCGTGATCTCTGCTGTCGGCATCGTCGGCAACGTCGAAAACCTCGGGCTCGAAGGCCTGGGCGTCCAGATCGACCGCACCCATGTGGTGACGGATGAATTCTGCCGCACCGGCGTCGACGGGCTTTATGCCATCGGCGACATCGCCGGCGCGCCCTGGCTGGCGCACAAGGCGTCCCACGAGGGCGTCATGGTGGCCGAGCTGATCGCGGGCAAGCACGCCCACCCGGTGAAACCCGAATCGATTGCGGGATGCACCTATTGCCACCCGCAGGTGGCTTCTGTCGGCTATACCGAGGCCAAGGCCAGGGAACTGGGCCATGACATCAAGGTCGGCCGCTTCCCCTTCATCGGCAACGGCAAGGCCATCGCGCTGGGCGAACCCGAGGGCATGGTGAAAACCGTCTTCGACGCCAAGACCGGCGAACTGCTGGGCGCCCATATGGTCGGCGCCGAGGTTACCGAGATGATTCAGGGCTACTTGGTGGGCCGGCAGCTGGAAACCACCGAAGAGGATCTGATGAACACGGTCTTTCCGCATCCGACCCTGTCAGAGATGATGCACGAAAGCGTGCTCGACGCTTTCGGCCGGGTGATCCACATGTAAAGGGTCAGAACTCGACCTCGAGCTCGACGATCTCGTCGGGTTCTTCCACGGCGCCCTTGGTCCATTCGACCATGGGCGCCCAGTTCAAGATGGTATCCACATAGCCCTGCAACGTGTCGTCCAGCGGCACCGAATAGGTGTGGAACCGGGTGCAGACCGGCGCGTACATCGCGTCCGCCACGGTCGGGGTCCCAAACAGGAACGGCCCGCCATAGGTATCGAGACACTCGTGCCAGATCGTCTTGATCCGTTCCACGTCCGGCCGCGCTCCGGAAAAGATCTTAAATGTCTCGTGCTTGGCCTTAAGGTTCATCGGCAGTGCCGAGCGCAGGTTGTAGAACCCCGAATGCATCTCGCCCGCCACCGCCCGGCAATGGGCGCGGACCCCGATATCATCAGGGAACAGACCGGCCTTGGGCTTGATTTCATAGAGGTATTCGGCGATCGCCAGCGTGTCCCAGACATCGACCGTATCGTCGGTCAGGCGCGGCACCAGAACCGAGGGCGTCAGCAGCAGCAGCTCCTGCCGCGCGTCGGGGCTGTCCATGTCGATCATGGCCTCGGTGAACTCCAGCCCGGCCATCTTGCACAGCAGCCAGCCACGCAGCGACCAGGAGGAATAGTTTTTCGATGAAATAGTAAGCGTTGCGCCGGTCATTTGGCCTCCGATCCGATCTATTTGCGTCGTCTGCCACCGCAGGCCGCCTGTTTTTCGTCGCATTCCCCGAAACGACATGGCTAGGCTTTTCGAGGGTTAACACAGGCGGAACGCTATGCTTTATGCGACTTATCAGGGACTTGATGATTTTATCAGCCCTTTGCGAACTTCGGCACGTATGGCATTGAACTTCATGCCGCAGGTGGACGGACCCTTTGCCGCCATGACCCGTCATCAGTCCGCCTTCATGGAAATGCTGTCGCGATTTCAGCTGACGCATAGCCGCCCAAAATACGGAATCACCAGCGTCGAGATCAACAACCGCATCGTGCCGGTGACCGAAGAGGTGGTGCTCGACATGCCCTTCGGCAACCTGCTGCGGTTTCGCCGCGACACCGACACGGTGCAGCCCAAGGTGCTGGTGACCGCGCCGCTGTCGGGCCATTTCGCCACCCTGCTGGCGGGCACCGTGCGGACCCTGCTGCGCGACCATGACGTCTATATCACCGATTGGAAAAATGCCCGCGACGTGCCGCGCAGCGACGGTCGCTTCGGCGTTGACGACTACATCGCTTACCTGATCCGCTTCATGGAAGAGATCGGACCCGGCGGCCACCTTCTGGGCGTCTGCCAGCCCTGCGTTCAGGCGCTCGCCGCCGTGGCGATCATGTCCGAGGACGACAACCCCGCCACGCCGCGGACCATGACCCTGATGGCCGGGCCGGTGGATGTCCGTGAAAGCCCGACCGAGGTCAACCACCTCGCCTTTGACAAGCCGCTCAGCTGGTTCCAGAATAACGTCATCGCGCGGGTGCCGATGCGCTTTGCCGGGGCAGGGCGCAAGGTCTACCCGGGCTTTGTCCAGCTCACCGCCTTCATGAACATGAACATGGACCGCCATCAGGCGCAGCACCAGAAACTCTATGACCACCTTGTCGCCGGTGAGTAGGAAGAGGCCAACCGGATCAAGGACTTCTACGATGA
>JBFHMM010000193.1:0-7785 GCA_041594355.1 Paracoccaceae bacterium
ACGCCAAGGCAATGCAACAGGAAATTGTGATCGCCTGGATCCCGGCGGTCACGGTGCTGAGGGCATAAATGGTCCGAAACGACCGGCCCTTGCGCAGCCCGACCGGCACCCAACGCAGGACCAGACAATCAACCGCTTCGCCCAAGAGGACCAGACAGATCGCCGCCCCCCCGACAGGGGCCCGTTCATCAGCCACAGAGCAATACCGCCGGTAAAGGTCAGGATCTTGCGCCCCGCGAAATGTGACACACGCCCGCGCGCATAGTGGATCAGCAGCCCACGGCGGCTGTAGCTTTGCTTGAACCGCGAAAGCTCGTCGGTATCAGCCGACATCTCGTATGACATGTCCGGCCCCCGAGTGTTCCTGTGACCCGTCTACAGCTACTCCGGTTCCGGTTAAGAAATCGCAACCGATGTCAGCCCAGCGTGACCCCTGCCGCCGTCATCGCCGATATCGCCGCCTCCAACGACCCGTCCAGATCGATTGGTCGGCAGTGGTCCAGCACGACGGTCACCTGAAATCCCAGCTGCGCCGCATCGACCGCTGAAAAATGCACGCAGAAATCCGTTGCCAACCCCACCATCGTCAGGATCTCGATACCGCGCGTGCGCAGGTACCCTTCCAACCCGGTCGGCGTTTTATGATCGTTTTCGAAAAACGCCGAATAACTGTCGATGTCCGGCCGGAACCCCTTGCGGATGATGAGGTCTTCGTCCGTGCGCAAATCTGGATGAAACCGGCCGCCTTCGCTGCCTTGCACGCAATGATCCGGCCACAGCACCTGCGGGCCATATGGCATGTCGATCATCTCATAGGGCTCTTTGCCCGGATGCGACGAAGCAAAAGAAGAATGCCTCGCCGGGTGCCAGTCTTGTGTCAGGATAACCGCGTCAAACGCTGGGATCATCGCGTTGATTCCCGCCACGATTTCATCACCGCCGGGCACGGCGAGCGCCCCGCCGGGGCAGAAGTCGTTCTGCACATCAATCACGATCAGAGCTTGGGTCATGGCGGTCTCCTGTTGCTATCCAAGGCGTAAAAGGCGGAACCGGATGCGTCAATGCAATTGACCCGGCGCACGGGATCGGAAATCGTCACTGCGCAAGAGGACTGATCATGATCGAGAATGACCGCCCCGTTATCGCCAACAGCCTTTGGACCGCCACCGCCAATACCGCACCCGACTGCCAGCCGCTGATCGGGGCCAGCCACGCCCAGGTGGCCATTGTCGGAGGCGGTTTGACCGGCCTGTCCGCCGCTCTGCATCTGGCCGAGGCGGGCCGTGACGTGGCGCTGGTCGAGGCCGAAAGCATCGGCTGGGGCGCTTCAGGGCGCAATGGCGGGCAGGTCAATCCGGGACTGCACCTTGACCCGGACGAGGTCGAGGCCCGGTTCGGTCCCGAATTCGGGCCGCGCATTGTCAGAACCAGTGGCGCCGCGCCCCAGCTGGTGTTCGACCTGATCGATCGCCACCAGATCCGGTGTAACGCCCAGCGCCCCGGCTGGATCCGCGCCGCGCACAATAAATCCGCGCTTGAGGACCTCGACAACAAGATCCGCCAATGGACCGCACGCGGCACGACATTGCACCGGCTGGATCAGAGCGAGATGGCCGAAATCTCCGGCACCGACACCTACGCCGGCGGTCTTCTGGACCCGCGCGGCGGAAACCTGCACCCGCTGAACTTTACCCTGGGCCTGGCCCAGGCCGCACAACGCGCCGGGGCCCGGCTGCACCGTCAGTCCCGTGCCCTGCGGCTGTCCCGCGACGGCACCTCTCACATCCTACAGACCGAAAAGGGACAGTTACGGGCACAGAAAGTGTTGCTGTGCACCAATGCCTACACCGATGACCTCGCCGCGCCGCTTAAACAGACGGTCGTTCCCGTCCGGTCCATCCAGGTCGCGACAGAGCCGCTGCCAGACGACATCCGCAGCACGATCCTGCCCGGCGGCCACGCGGTCGCCGATTCCCGGCGGCTGATGCTTTACTACCGCGTGGACGTGCAGGGACGCCTGATCATGGGCGGTCGCGGCGCCTATGGTGACGCCACCACCGCGCAGCGGCTGCAGTCGCTGCGAGACGTCAGCCGCCAGATGTTCCCGCAACTGGGCGATTGCCGCTGGGTGCATTCCTGGGGCGGTTTCGTCGCCATGACCGCTGACCACCTGCCGCATCTGACCCGGCTGGACAACGGCATTCTGTCCGCGTTGGGATACAACGGGCGCGGCGTCGCAATGGCAACCGTGATGGGCAAGGTTCTTGCCGACTGGACTTGTGGCACACCGGATGCCGCGCTGCCCTTCCCCGTCGCCCCGCCCCGCCCGATACCGTTTCACGGTTTGCGCAGGCTCGGCGTTGCCGCCACGGTGGCAAAATACCGCGCGCTGGACGCGCTCGGCCTGTGACCGCCGCCTTGCCCCTCGGCCCGCGACTGATGTAAATCGCCGCCATGTACACCATCGCCGCGCTCTACCACTTCACCCGCTTTGCCGATCCCGCCGCCTTGAAACCGGCGCTGCTGCAGCTCTGCCTTGACCAGGGCGTCACCGGCACGCTGCTGCTCGCCGCCGAAGGGATCAACGGCACCATCGCCGGTCCCCGCGCCGGCATAGACGCGGTACTGGCCCATATCCGCGCCCTGCCCGGTTGCGCCGGGCTGGAGTGGAAAAAGGCAACCGCCAACCATCCGCCTTTCGCCCGGATGAAGGTCCGCCTGAAACGCGAGATCGTCACCATGGGCCAGCCCGACGTGGACCCGTGCGCCCGCGTCGGCCATTACGTCGAACCGCAGGACTGGAACGACCTGATCCGCGCGCCCGATGTCGTGGTCATCGACACCCGCAACGACTACGAAGTCGCCATCGGCACCTTCGAAGGCGCCATCGACCCCGAAACCAGCAGCTTCCGTGATTTCCCCGCCTGGTGGGAGACCAACAAGGAGCGGTTCCATAACAAACGCGTGGCGATGTTCTGTACCGGCGGCATCCGCTGTGAAAAATCCACCAATTTCCTGCTCGGCCAGGGTATCGAGGACGTCTACCACCTTAAGGGCGGCATTCTGCGCTACCTCGAGGAAATCCCCGCCGAAGAAAGCAGCTGGCAGGGCGAATGTTTCGTCTTCGACAACCGGGTCAGCGTCGGTCACGGCCTGAGCGAAGGCCCCCACGACCTCTGCCATGGCTGCCGCCGCCCGATCCTGCCCGCCGACAAGCTGCGCCCCGAATACGAAGCGGGCGTGTCCTGCCACCAGTGCATCGACGAGACCTCCGCCGAGGACAAAGCGCGTTTCCGCGAACGCCAGAAACAGATTGCTCTGGCCCGGTCGCGGGGCGAAGAGCACCTCGCCGGGCAGAGCTGACGCGCCCTTTCATCTCTTTGGCAAATACTCCCGCCGGAGGCATCTCAGGCCGCCACCGGCGCCGTCCGGCGCGGCCGGCCGCGTGACATCAGCCACAACACGATGGCGATGTTCAGCGCGTTCCAGCCAATGCCGTTCACAAAGGCCCAGACGTAGCTGCCGGTGATGTCATAGATCCAGCCGGACATCCAACCGCCCAGCACCATGCCCAGAATGGTCATCATCATCACGAACCCCACCCGCGCGCCGGCCTCTTTCGCCGGCATGTATTCGCGCACCACCAGCGCATAAGACGGGACAATCCCGCCCTGGCTCAGGCCAAAGACCGTGCTGATCACGTAAAGCGGCACCATACCGTCGTAGGGCAGGTACAAAAACAGCGCGATGCATTGGAGGACCGACCCGATCAGTAGGGTCATGACCCCGCCCAGACGGTCCGCGACAAGGCCCGAAATCACCCGGCTGACAACACCGCCCAACAGCATCAGCGACAACATTTCGGCACCGACGGCGGGCCCATAACCCAGGCCAACGCAATAGGCGACGATGTGGACCTGCGGCATCGACATCGCCACGCAACAGCCGATTCCGGCCAACCCCAGCAGGTATTGCAACGCCCGTGGTGACAACCCGACGCTCACCGACCGCATCGCGCGGGCGGCCTCGGCGTAGGCCTGCGCCTCCAGCGGAACCCGGCGGCGCAGCAGTTGCGACAGCGGGATCAGCACGACCAGCGTCACCAACGCCAGTGTCAAGTAAACCTGCCGCCAGCCACTCTCGGCCAGCACGCCCGCCAGCAGCGTCGGCCAGATCGCCCCGGACAGGTAATTGCCGCTGGCCACCAGCGCCACCGCGATCCCGCGCCGGCGCTCGAACCAATGCGAAATATCTGCGATCAGCGGGCCAAAGCCAACAGCCGTGCCCAGCCCCAACAACAGGTGCGTCAGCGACAGAACCGTCACCGACGGCACCAGCGTCGACAGATAGAACCCTGCGGCAATGGCCACCGCGGCCCCGTTCAGCGCCAGCGTCATGCCAAAACGATCCACCAGACGCCCGATCAGCAGATTGCCCAGCGCAAAGCCAACCATCGTCAGCGTATAGGGAAACGACGCCTCGGCCCGGCCCGCGCCAAACTCGGCCTCGACTGCGGGCAACACCACGACCACCGCCCACATGCCGACATTGGCCACCATGGCGATCGCCAGGGTAATCAGAAGACGCAGCCAGGAATACCGGCTGTCATGAATATCCGTGTCCGTGGTCATATCCGCTTGCGAGGCCTTTGTTCCTGGCACCTGTGGAAGCGGGCAAACAATGGATCTGTCCGGTTTCGATGTCCAGTTTCGCGCACGCCTTCACCGCAGGTTCGGATTCAGGATTGCCCGCCCGCGGGCGGACCACATGGCGTCGAGACAAGCCTCAGAACCGATTGGTCGCCCCGAAATTCGGCCCGGACTGCTGAACGAGAAATCGTTGCCGTTATTCAGCATGTGATCCGCCGAGATACATCGGTAACCGCCGCGCAGCAGCCAGTTTGCGTTCAGCGCGTAATCAACGGTGAACGGGGCCTGCCAGGTTCCGCTGTCACTGCTGAAACTTTCGTGGTCAAAAAACGCGGTCCCGGTAATCCCCCCGAAAATCGGGGGATTACCAGAGGGCGCGGGTTTTGCCGACAGCGCCTATTGCCGGTCAACAATCATCGGCGGGCTAGATCAACACCTACAAACAGTTATCCATCGCCGCCCCCCCTTTGGCGGCGACAAACTGTCCGGTCTGTGCCGGAAATAGAGAATATTGGGTATGCGCGCATGCCAGCAGACCAAGAGCATGTATTCGCCGGTCTGACGACTGCGGCTCAGATTGGGCAACCGCCGCCAAGCTGGGTGCTCAGATCGCGCGCCGCGTGCAGCATTTCCGGTTTCATCCGCGCGACATAGCCCGTGACCTGCAAGGATTCCAACTGCCGCAAAATGGTACTCATGCAGAGACCGGTGGTCGTAGATATCTCAGAAGCGGTTGGTGGAGAGTCGATGGACTCAAGAACCGAGATGACCGCAAAGGCCCGGTCAATGGCGGCAAACCCCGCGCTGCGGTCGCTCGGCTTTGTCATCCTGGGGCGATGTGGCTCGCAACGGGACTTCGTGGCGCATTCCGCATCGCTATTCGACGTTCTGCATGGCAGATCTAGCATTCCGCGGGGTCGGACGGTCAAACGGCGGTGGAAATGGTATCCCTCAGTGCCGCGCACGCGATCGGCGCGGCACCACCGGCGTGTTTCAACCGGCGAACAGCCCTTCCTTACGGGCAAACTCGGTCGCGTCGTCCAGTGTCCTGCCAAAGCGGGCGACGACCTCGCGCACCTCGTCCTCGGTGATGATCAGCGGCGGGCAGAATGCGATCGCATCCTTGATATTGCGGATGATCAGCCCGTGATCATGGGCGCGCTCAAAAACATAGGCCCCCACCGTGCCCTCGGGGTCAAACTTGGTGCGGGTCGCCTTGTCCGCCATCAACTGAACGGCGGCGATCAGCCCCTCGCCACGCACCTGCCCGACCATCGGATGATCGGCGAACTTCGCCAGCTCCGTTTGCAGGATCTTACCCATTGCGGCGGCATTGGCGACCAATTCCTGCTCTTCGATGATCGCGAGGTTTTCTAGACCGACAGCCGTCGCGACCGGATGCCCGGAACCGGTGAACCCATGTCCGAAGGTGCCCAGTTTCGCGGTATGATCGGCGATGCCCTGATAAACCTTGTCCGACAATGCAATCGCGGCCAGCGGCATATAACTGGAGGTCAGCTGTTTCGACATCACGAGAATATCCGGCGTAATCCCAAAGGTCTCGCAGGCGAACATCTTGCCCGTACGCCCAAAGCCGGTGATCACCTCGTCGGCGACGATCAGAATGTCGTGGCGGCGGCAGATCTCCTGTACCTTTTCCCAATAGCCCTTGGGCGGCACCAACACCCCGCCGGCGCCAATCAGAGGCTCGCCGATAAATGCCGCGATGGTGTTTGCGCCCTCGGCATCGATCGTGGCCTCCAGTTCGTCTGCCAGACGCTGTGCGAAGTCTTCCTCGCTTTCGCCGTCCTCGGCGAAGGCATAGGCGTGCGGCGTGGTCAGGTGGGTGACCGGAATCGCCGGCAGATCGAAATCCGTGTGGTTCCACGGCAGCCCGGTCAGCGATCCTGAGGCAATGGTGATCCCGTGGTACCCGTTCTTGCGGGCGAGGAATTTCTTCTTTTCCGGTCGACCCAGGGCATTGTTCAGAAACCAGACCATCTTGATCACGGTGTCATTCGCCTCGGACCCCGAGTTGGTAAAGAACACGCGCGTCAGGTTTTCAGGCGTCAACGATACCAGCTTGTCGGCCAGGCGTGCCGCCGGGCTATGGGTCTTTTGCGCAAAGGTGTGATAATAGGGCAGCTTGGCCATCTGCGCGGCGGCAGCATCCGCCAACCGCTGCTGGCTGAACCCGACACCGACACTCCACAGCCCGGCCAGCGCCTCGATGTATTCGTTGCCCTGCTCATCATAGACGCAAACGCCTTTCCCGTGGTCCATGACGCGCGGGCCTTCGGCTTCCAGCTTGCGGGCATTGGTGTAGGGATGCATGTGTGCGGCTGCATCCAATGCCGCCGTCGAATTGGGAAGGTTCATCTGTCATCTCCTGTTGCGTGGCCCTCCGGAGAGGAACCCGAGTGCATGGCAACTTGGTGACTGCGGAATTCACGAAGATCAACCCTCCGTGTCGCAGGTCCACGGCATACGACCGGGATACGGCCTTTTACCTGAATCATATCGTGACTCGACTATCCCGTGAACGCCGAAGGCGTCGCAGGGTGGTCGTGTCTCAAGTTTAAGGTCGGGCGCTCTAAGTTGTATCTGAACTGGTGCCCTTTTCGACCGGGCACTTTGTCCGGGTGTGGTGTTTTCCGGGAGCGCTTTATTTTTTGAGTTTATTTTTGGGGTTTTTGTTTTTTTTATCGTTTTGAGAGAAGTTGGAGTGGTTATTAGGTTTGGCGGTGACCTACTCTCCCACGTCTTGAGACGCAGTACCATTGGCGCGACAGCGCTTAACTTCCGGGTTCGGGATGGGACCGGGTGTTTCGCTTGTGCTATGACCACCAAACCGAATAACCACTCCATTTGAGTATCAACGTGTTGTCCAAGTTTTTTCCGACTATGATGTATGCTTTTGATTTGTCAGTATTTTTGACGTTTAAGTCTGTCTTTTACTGGATCAAATCAAGCCTATCGGGCCATTAGTACCGGTCAACTGAACATGTTGCCATGCTTACATCTCCGGCCTATCGACGTGGTGGTCTACCACGGCCCTCAGGGATACCTTGTTTTGAGGGGGGCTTCCCGCTTAGATGCCTTCAGCGGTTATCCTGTCCGATCATAGCTACCCAGC
>JBFHMM010000194.1:0-7602 GCA_041594355.1 Paracoccaceae bacterium
CGCCAGGCCCTTCGGCATCAAAGATGCCTCTCGCCCTGTTGGACCCGGCAGCACGCGATTAATCGCGTGCTGCCGGGTCCAACAGGGCGAGAGGCATCTTTGATGCCGAAGGGCCTGGCGGGAGCCATTCGGGCGGCGGCGCGATCGGGAGCACTGTTGCCGAAACGGGGACATTGGCGTGCGGTGGTGGCGATTGAAAATTGGTTAATGACCTGCCCTGACCGGTTGCCACAATTTTGACGAATTTCCTTGCGCGGCGGGGGCAGGCTTTGAAAAGATGAGGGTAATTGGCACGATTATTATCCGCGTAACGGGTACCAGGATATTGTTGGCGTGAAGGAAACCGGGATCAGATCCAAGGTCAGGCAGGCGTTTTTCGCCGCGGTCGCGCTGACGGTCGGCGCGCTGATACCGGACCCGGGCAGTGCCCCGATGGCGGAGACAGATCCGCTGGATGCGCCGCTTCAGGTGGTGCGGTTTGGCGAGAACGACACCCTGCGCGACGTCGTCGGCCAATATCTGAACAATCCAGATCTGTGGCCGGCCGTGCTGCGGCTGAACGACATCGCTTCACCGGCCGATCTGTCGCCGGGGGTCGAGTTGCGGTTGCCGGTGCGGCAGGTCTTTGCCGCTGACAATGCGCTGCTGGCGTCGCTGACCGCGATCCAGCGCGCCACCGCCGAGGGGGCGCGCATCTTTGCGCCGGCCGAGATCGGCAGCGCCATCGACAACCGCGACACCGCGATCACCCGGCGCGAGGAGGGCGAGTGGCGCGAGGTGGTCAACTATGCCGGGGTGGCGACCGGCTATGCCAATGACGCGCTGGATATCTCGATCGCGCAGCGCGACCGGTCGGCCGAGGCGGTGGTGTCGGATGTGCAGGGCACGGTGGAGGGGCGCGCGCCCGCCGAGCCACGCTGGTCGAACCGCGCGCGCGACGACATTCTTGTAGAATTCGAGCGGCTGCGCACCCTGTCCAATTCGACGACGCAGGTGACATTCCGCGATCTGAGCCGGCTGCGGCTGAACCCGAATTCCAACGCCACCATCCAGCGGATGCGGTCGGACCCGCTGACCGGGGGAGAGGTGACCAAAGTGTCGCTGGCCAACGGCGATTTTTATGCGTTGCTGAACCAGCTGAGCGAGAAATCCAGCTTTGAGATCGACGTGCCCGGCGTCAAGACCACGACCAATTCGGCGGATTTCTGGATCAAGAACGACGGCGAGGGCGCCAAGTTCGTGAACTATGACAAGTCCGGGCTGGAGATCGAGCGCGGCGGCGAGAAAATCATGGTCGGCGAGAACGAAGGGATCGTTCTGTCGGAGCAGGGCGCCGAACGGGCGCAGGTTCTGAACAGTCCGTTGCTGACCGCGCCCGAGCTGGGCGCGGTGATCTATACCGCCACCGCGCCACTGGCCTGGCAGGACTACAAGGGCGCGGTGGCCTATTGGCTGGAGGTGGCCTCGGACCCCGGTTTCAACGAGATGAAGGTCTCTGAATGGGGTATTCGTGGCACCGGTTTCGTGGTCGAGGGTCTGCCGCCGGCACGCTATCATTGGCGGGTTGCGGCGCTGGATCAGCTGGGGTTGCCGGGCGAGTGGAGTACAGCGCAGGACTTCACCATCCGGATCGACAATACGCCACCGTTCCTGACGCTGCTGTCGCCGGCGGCGGGCAGCATGGCGACGCAGGCGCAGAGCGAGCTGCTGGGCGCGTCCGAGCCGGACGCGCGTTTGACGCTGAACGGGCAACCGCTTGAGATCGGGGCGGACGGCAGTTTCCTGACCGCACTGACGCTGGTGCCCGGCGACAACAGCTTTACCGTGCAGGCCACCGATCCGGCGGGCAACACCAGCGCGCGCAGCGTGACGGTGGTCTATCGCCCGGCGGTGGCGGTGGAGATCGCGCTGTCGGAGCGGATCCCGCGGGTGGGCGAGGCGCTGGCGGCGCGGCTGGGCGAGTTGTCGGTCACCGGCCAGACCAACGCCGAGCCAGGCGCTGCGGTGCGGGTGCGCGACGACGCGGGTCAGGACGTTGTGCAGACGGTGGTGGGCGCGGGTGGCGAGATCCGGTTCACGGTGCCGGTGGACGACGCGGCGCGCAGCTATGTGATCGAGATCCTGGCACCGGGCGGGACGGTGGAGGGCACGGCGCGCTTTGTCGCGCTGCGTGACCGGATCGCGCCCGAGATCGCGCTTGACCTGCCGCCGCCGCGGGCGACCGGCGACAGTGCGGTGCAGCTGAGCGGTACCGTGGGCGACGCCGTCAAGCTGGAGCTGGACGGCACGCAGGTGCCGCTGGCCGATGGCCGGTTCGACTTGACGCTGACGCTTTTGCCCGGCGACAACGGGTTTGATTTGGTGGCCAGCGACGCGGTGGGCAATGTCAGCGTGACGCGGATCAACACGCTGTTGGACGTGGAGCCGCCGGAGGTTCTGAGCGTCACGCTGGACCGGCCCAAGGGCGATGGCGGTCCTATCGAGCTGGTGGTGGTGGCGCAGGACGCCAGCGGGCTGCGCCAGGCGGCGCCGTTCCTGATCACGGTGGGCGGGGCCGAGCGCGAGGGGTTCCTGCGCTGTGACAATGACAGCGGCACCTGCCGCGCCAGCCTGCCGGGGGAGCCCGGCGCGCTGGAGGTGATTGAGATCATCATCGAGGATTACGCCGGCAACGCGGCATTTGAATAGAAGAACGTCCGGCTTGGGGCAGGCCGGATACGGAGGACGACACTATGGCGATCGCAAGGAAATATCGGGCTGCGGCCCTGGCGCTGACCCTGCTTGCCCCGGCAGGTGTGGCCCCTGACGTGGGACGTGCCCAGGTGACCGGCGCGCAGGACGGGTTGCTGGTGGTCTATGGCGCGCTGGCGGCCAGCCGCGAGGGCGACACGGACCGGCGTGAACAGGTGTTTTTCAGCGTGCCGGCGGATCTGGCCGAGCGCGTCTACGTGCGGATCTATGATCCCGAGGTCGGCGGGGCGGGCGATTTCACCTATGGCGGCGGGGGCGATTCCGAAACCACGTTCCGGCTGTTTGGCGGCGAGGGCGCGTATACCGCGGCGGAGCGTCCCGACCGGAAAGCCGACGGTGCGCGCGAACCGCGCCGGTTCCAGATGCAGCTGGTCACCGGGCCGGGCAAGATGATCCGTGAAAAGGTGTGGACCAGCGACCGGGCCACTGATCAGCGCTGGGTCAATTTTGCCACCGCGCGGGCCCGGCAGGGCGAGGTGATCGGGGATCGCGCCTATTTCCGGATCGATGTGCAGGGGACCAAGGGCAACGACGGCAACGGGTTTTCGGTAGACGTGAGCCTGGCGCGGGACCGGTCGCGCCCGCCCGAAGGGCTGGAGATGTTTGCCTATCGGCCCACGGTGCGCTGGGCGCGGGCCAACCCGCCGACACAGGTCTGGTTCACCCGGCAGAGCGACGGGCCGCTGACTGTGCAAACCTTTGACGGCGCCAATGGCGAGTTGGCGCTGGTCACCGATTTCGAGGATCTGGGGCTGCGAATTTCGGGGCAGGACTTTTGGACCTCGGACACGGTGGAAACCACCGATACCAACCTGGCACTGAGCCTGCTGGGCGGGTTCGAGACCCCCAATGACGTGACGCTGGCGGTGTTCGACGCCAATGGCGAGGCGGTACCGCTGAAGATGCCGCCGGTGCGTGCGCCGGTACCGGCGCGGCCCACGGTTCTGGCCACGGGCCGGCCGCTGGCGGATTGTCGGTCGGTCGCCTTTGACGCCAGCGGCACCACGGGGCGGACGCCGCTGGGCTATGTCTGGGATTTCGGCGACGGGTCGCGGTCGGAGGAACCGGTGATCGCGCATCGCTATGGCCAGACCGGGCGCTACACGGCGCGGATCGAGGTGACCGAGGAGGGCACGCGCCCTGGACGGGGCGACGCGCTGGACGTGCCGGTGCATGTGCGCGACGCGCCGATCGCGGTGCCGGGGCCCGATATCGTGGTGGCGCCGGGACAGCCGGTGGCCTTTGACGGGACCAAGTCGCAGCCTTCAGACAGCCCGATCACCCGTTACCGCTGGACCTTTGGCGATGGCGGCATCGCCGAGGGGCCGCTGGCCAGTCACGCCTATGCCATGCCCGGCCAGTACCGGGCGGTGCTGCGGGTCGAGGACGGCAGCCTGCACCCTTGCAACTTTGGTGTCGAGACGCGGCGCGTCGTGGTGAACTTTCCCCCCGTGGCCGAGGCCGGTACCGACCAGTCGGCGGTGGTGGGCCAGCCGGTCGTCCTTGGCGGCGCGGCCAGCTATGACATCGACGGTCTGATCGAGAGCTACAGCTGGAACATGGGCGACGGCACCGTGCTGGAGGGCGCGACGGTGACCCATACCTATACCACCTCGGGCAACTACAACGTGACGCTGACGGTGACCGATGACAGCGGCGTGGCCAACAACACCGCCACCGACCGCATGTTCGTCGGCGTCAACGCGCCCCCCGTTCCACGGTTTACCATCCCCGAGCGGCCGGTTTCGGTGTCGGAGCTGGCGATCCTGGACGGCTCGGGATCGACCGATGACGACGGGCAGATCCTGTCCTATATCTGGGACTTTGGCGACGGGGCCACGGGCGAGGGGCCGGTGGTGAACTATGCCTGGACACGGCCGGGAACATTCACTGTCACGCTGACCACAATCGACGACAGCGGCACCGCCTCGGCGCTGCAGAGCACGGCGATGCAGATCCGGGTCGATGCCGCGCCGGTGGCCGACGCAGGGCCGGACCAGTATGTCACCGCCAGCGTGGTGGAGTTCGACGGAGGCGGTTCGACCGATGCCGATGGCGCTGTAACGGACTGGCAGTGGGATTTCGGCGACGGGGCGACCGCGAGCGGATCGCGGGTGAGCCATGCCTTTCTGCGGCCCGGTGTCTATGAGGTGGCGCTGGTGGTGCGCGACGACAGCGGCGCGCCGCTGAACACCGACCGCGACACCATGCTGGTCACCGTCAACACCACGCCGATCGCCGATGCGGGTCCGGCGCAGACCGTGGCGCCGGGTGAGGAGTTCACCCTGTCGGGGCGGTCCTCGGTCGATCCGGACGGGGCGATTTCGGATTATCTGTGGACCTTTCCCGATGGCAGCACCGCCAGCGGCGAGCGGGTGGCGCACAGTCTGACAGAGCCGGGTCTGCACCGGGTACTGCTGACGGTCTATGACAATTTCCCCGGTGGCGCGGCCGAGGATGAGGACGAGGTGCTGATCACCGTGAACGCGCCGCCGGTGGCGGTCGCGGGGGCCGACATGCTGATCGCGCCGGGCGACAGCATCGTGTTCGATGCCGGCCAGTCGTTTGACCCAGACGGCACGCTGACCGGGTATCGCTGGGCGTTCGACGATCTGGGCAGCCCGCTGGATGCGCCGCGGGTTGAGCGGGCCTATATCACGCCGGGCGTCTGGTCGGCGCAGCTGATCGTGACCGATGACAGCGGCGTGCTGAACGCCACCGCCAAGGACGACGTGACGATCCGCGTGAACCATACGCCGGTGGCCGAGGCCGGACCGGCCGTCGAGACCGAGCGGCTGTACGTGGAATTCGACGCCTCGGCGTCGTCGGACGCGGATGGCGACGCGCTGATCTATCGTTGGGATTTCGGCGACGGGTCCGGTCCGGCCTATGGCGAGAAGGTTACCCATATCTATCCGCGTGCCGGTATTTTCCCGGTGACGCTTCGGGTGGACGATGGCACCGGGCTGGCCAATGCCCGCGCCATCGACGCGACGACGGTGACGATCAAGTCGCGCCCGGTGGCGGATGCGGGCGGCAACCGCGACGTCTGTTCGGGTGAGCCGATCCTGTTCGACGCCTCGGCCAGCGCAGACCCCGATGGCGGGCTGCTGCTGTATTCGTGGGACTTCGGCGACGGTAGCGGCTCTGACCTGATCAACCCGACCAAGACCTATGAGCGGCCCGGCGTCTATCCGGTGACCCTGAGGGTGCGCAATGAGACGGGCACCGAGCATGGCACCGATCTGGACCGGATCGCGGCGCTGGTGCGCGAGGGGCCGATTGCCGATGCGGGGCCGGACATGACCGTCTGTTCCAACACGCAAGTCAGGTTCGACGGGTCGGGATCGACCGACGCCGACGGCGCGGTCAACGCCTTTAGCTGGACATTCGGCGATGGCGGCACCGGCAGCGGCGAGACCCCGGTGCATGTGTTCACCCGTGCCGGCGAGTATTCGGTGACGCTGACCATCGCGGGCGAGGCGCTGGGCGCCTGCAGTCCGCTGGATTCGGATGTGGCCAAGGTCAAGGTGATCGCGGCGCCCGAGCTGAGGATTCTGGGATCGGAACGGGCGGCGGTCGGGCAGGCGGCGGTGCTGACGGCGGGTCTGGACGAAACCGGTGGGGCCACGGCGCTGGGCTATAGCTGGGACTTTGGGGATGGCGGCACCGGCGAGGGCACCGAGGTCAGCCATGTCTGGACGGAGCCGGGCGAATACCGGGTGACGCTGCGGGCGCAGTTGACCGGCGGCACCGAGGGCTGCAGCGATCTGGAGACCGTGCGCAAGGTGGTGGTGAATGCTGCGCCCGAGCCGCTGATCGACGCCCCGTCGCAGGTTGCGGTTGGGCAGGAGGTGCAGTTTGACGGCTCCATGTCGTCGGACAGCGATGGCGCGGTAACGGCCTATGTCTGGGATTTCGGCGACGGCGTGACTGGGCAGGGCGTGCTGGTCACGCACCGGTTCTCGGCACCGGGCACCTACCCGGTGCGGCTGACCGTGCTGGATGATGCCGAGGTCGGCAACAGCGTGATCTCGGTGGTGCGCGAGGTCGTTGTCAACGCCGCGCCGGTGGCCGGTCTGGAAACCCCCGGCGCGTTGTGCCCGGCGGTGCCGGTGCCCTGGACGGTGGCCGTGGGCGAGGGTATCGCGGTCGAGTGGCGATTCGGTGACGGGGCCACGGCCAGTGGCGCCTCTGTCTCGCACGGGTTCGACCGGGCCGGGCTGTTCCCGGTTCTGGTGACGATGGACGACGGCGGCGGGCTGCTGTCGAGCCGGCGCAGCGAAGAGGTCTATGCCCGGGTCAACCAGGCGCCGACGGCGCTGGCCGGTCCCGACCGGGTGGTGTGCCCGGGCGACATGGTGCGGTTTGATGCCGGCCGGTCCGGCGATCTGGACGGCACGCTGACCCGCTGGCAGTGGGAGTTCAGCGACGGCGTGATCCTGGAAGGTCAGTCGGTGGAAAGGGTGTTCGACGCCCCCGCCGACCTGCAGGTGCGGCTGACGGTGCAGGACGACAGCGGCGCGACCGGCTGTGACATCGGCACCGATTCCGCCCGGATCGTGGTGAACGGCACACCGACCGTCGACGCGGGGCCGGACCTGACGGTGCCGGTGGGCGCGGCGCATGACTTGGTACGGTTCGACGCCAGCGGCGCCAGCGATCCCAATGGCGGCGGTGTCCGGGTCGCGTGGGACTTTGGCGATGGTGCCTCGGCCACGGGCGCGGTTGCGCGCCACCGCTATGCAGCGCCGGGCCAGTACACGGTGACGGTGCGGGCGCAGGACACCAGCGGCCTGACCTGCGGGATTGGCAGCGACAGCGCGGTGATCACGGCGGTGCCGCGCGGCG
>JBFHMM010000195.1:0-7564 GCA_041594355.1 Paracoccaceae bacterium
CGCTCGCAGTGGCTGCAGCCGTTGCGTTCACCGGCCCGGCGCTGGCCGGCGGGCACCAGGTACTCGACAGCGTACACTTTCTGATCCCCGGCGGCGCCGGTGGTGGTTGGGACGGGACCGCGCGCGGCACCGGTGAGGCGCTGACCAAATCCGGCATCGTTGGCACGGCGTCCTACGAAAACATGTCGGGCGGTGGTGGCGGTAAGGCGATCGGTTACCTGATCGAAAACGCCGACAGCAACCATGGCACGCTGATGGTCAACTCGACGCCAATCGTGATCCGTTCGCTGACCGGGGTGTTCCCGCACAACTTCCGCGACCTGACGCTGGTCGCCGGAACCATCGGCGACTATGCCGCCATCGTGGTGGGCAAGGACAGCCCGATCAACTCTATGGCCGACCTGCTGGCCGCCTTTGATGCCGACCCGTCCAAAACCGCCATCGGCGGCGGCTCCGTGCCCGGCGGCATGGATCATCTGGTTGCCGCAATGGTGATGGAGGCCGCGGGCAAGGATGCGCTGGCGGTGAAATACATCCCCTATGACGCTGGCGGCAAGGCGATGGCGGCGCTGCTCTCGGGCGAAATCGCGGCGCTCTCCACCGGGTTTTCCGAAGCCGTCGACCTGGCCAACGCGGGCGAGGTCAGGATCATCGGCGTCACCTCGGACGACCGGGTGCCCGCCGCCCCTGATGCGCAAACGATGAAGGAACAGGGCATCGACACCTCTTTCGTCAATTGGCGCGGCTTCTTTGGCGCCCCCGGGCTGCCTGCGCAAACCCTGGCGATGTACGAGGACGCGCTGGCCAGGATGTACGACACCCCCGAATGGGAAGAGGTCCGCGCCCGCAACGGCTGGGTCAATATCCACAACTCCGGTGACGACTTCAAAGCCTTTCTCGAAGGTCAGGAAAAAACCATCGGCGACCTGATGAAGAAACTCGGTTTTCTCTGAAACCAATTGGCAGAGCGGGTAGTCCGCTTTGCCAGCCAACCGATACCACCCGGAGGGGACAATGTCGCTTGATCGCTGGATCGCACTGATACTGCTGGGCGTTTGCCTTGCTTATGGTTACACGGCCTGGTTCACCATGGACGCCGCGCTGGCCCCCTTCATGAAACGCAACCCGATCTGGCCCAGCACCTTTCCCAAGGTCCTGTCGGTACTCGGCATACTTGCCTCTTCGATGATCCTGCTGGGACTGGAGAAATCGCAGCCTGTCGATGGTAAAATCGACTACCGTCGCCTGACGGATTACAACCTCGGCCAGGCCGTCGCGCTGCTGGCGCTGATGGTGGTCTATGCGCTCTGCCTGCGGCCCCTGGGGTTCATCTTGTCCACCTCCGCGTTCCTGATCCTCGGCCCGATCATCCTGGGCGACCGGAAATGGCACGTCATGATCCCTGCCGCCGTGATCGCAACCCTGGTCGTCTGGTACCTCGTGCATCAGGTGCTGGGCATCTACATGCGCCCGCTGCCGGGCTTTATCGGAGAATGATGCGATGCTCGAAGGTCTGCTGACCGGCCTGGAAACGGCCCTGTCGTTGCAAAACCTCTTGATGGTGATCGGCGGCTGCCTGATCGGTACGTTCATCGGCATGTTGCCGGGCCTCGGCCCGATGTCGATCATTGCCATCATGATCCCTGTCGCCATCTCAATGGGCGATCCCTCGGCGGCGCTGATCCTGCTCGCAGGGGTCTATTACGGCGCCATCTTTGGCGGTTCGACCTCGTCGATCTTGCTGAATGCGCCTGGTGTTGCCGGCACCGTCGCCACCAGCTTCGATGGTTACCCGATGACAAAACAGGGCAAGGCCGGCAAGGCGCTGACCATCGCCGCCATCGCCAGCTTTTGCGGCGGCACCATCGGCGCGCTGCTGCTGATGGTCTTTGCCCCGGCGCTGTCTTCGGTCGCGCTGCTGTTCCACTCCGCCGAATACTTTGCGCTGATGGTGGTGGGGATTTCCGCCATTGCCGCCTTTGCCGGCACCGGTCAAGTGGCCAAGGCGCTGATAATGACCATTCTCGGTCTGATCATGGCCACCGTGGGCGAGGGGGCGTTGTTCAACCTGCCGCGCTTCACCATGGGCATCATGGACCTGCAGTCCGGGTTTGGCTTCATCACGCTGGCCATGGCGATGTTCGCCCTTCCAGAGGCGATTTTCCTCGTGCTCAAGCCCGCCCGTGTCGCGGGTGGCACCGACGATGAAATCAAGGACCTGCGCATCACCGGTCCCGAGGCCCGCGCCATAGCGCCGGTGATCGGACGGCAGTCGCTGCAGGGATTCTTTATCGGTGTCCTGCCAGGTGCCGGCGCCACCATCGCCAGCTTTCTGGGTTATGCGGTCGAACGCAACATCGCCAGCAAGGCGGAACAGGAGGAGTTCGGCAAGGGCTCGATCAAGGGGCTCGCCGCACCTGAAACCGCCAACACCGCCGCCTGCACCGGCTCATTCGTGCCGCTGCTGACCCTCGGCATCCCTGGATCGGGGACCACCGCCATCCTTCTGGGCGCGCTGATCGCCCTGAACGTGACACCGGGGCCGCGCCTGATGGTGGATGAGCCACAGATCTTCTGGGCGGTCATCATGTCGATGTTCATCGGCAACCTTGTGCTGTTGGTGCTGAACCTGCCGCTGATCCCCTATATCGCCAAGGTTTTGGCGATCCCGCGCAACTACCTGATCCCCTTCATCCTGTTCTTTACCTTGATGGGGGCCTACATCGGTCAGAACAACGCGACAGAGCTGCTGATGCTGGTGGGGTTCGGGGTTTGCGCCACGGCACTGCGGTTCGCCGACTATCCATTGGCGCCGCTGTTGATCGACTTCATCCTCGGCGGCATGCTGGAAAACAATTTTGCCCGCTCGATGCAGCTTTATGATGGCATCGGCTTTATCTGGGAGCGCCCGATGACGCTGGGATTGCTGGTGATCGCGGCGCTTCTGGTTGTGCTGCCCAGTTACCGGGCGCGCCGCGCCCGTGCGCGGGCCAGGGGGGTGGCCGACGGCGACTAGGGCGGTTCAGGACACCTGCCGGCGCCTGGTCAGTTGCGACTGCACCAGCGCCGAGGCGTCCTGAACGCTCATCGGGGTACCATCGACATAGCCCTGCAGATAATCGACTTCGCAGTCGCGCAGAGCCGACCGGTGTTCTTCGGTCTCGGCGCCCTCGCCTGTGACCTGCATGCCCAACGCATGGCCCAATTCGGTGATCGCCACCACGATGGCCCGGGTTTCGGCGGACTCGGGCAGCTTCTCGACGAATTCCCGGTCGATCTTGATCTTGTCGACCGGGAATTTCTGCAGGTAGCTCAGCGATGAATACCCCATGCCGAAGTCGTCCAGCGCCACCGTCAGACCCAGCCCCTGCAGAGCTTCTATCTCGGGCAGGGTTGTGCCGCCATTGGACAGGACCACGGTTTCGGTGATCTCGACCTCGATGGTCTCGGCCGGGCAGTTCTGTTCAAACAGGCAGTCGTTGATGAATTCCTGCACGCCGGTGCCAAACAGCTTGGGCGAAATGTTGACCGCCACGCGGCCTTTGAACCCGTCGGCGTGCCACCGCGCCGCCGCAGCACAGGCCTGTGACAGGATCCGATAGGTCAGTTCGCGGATCAGTCCGGATTCCTCCGCGATCGGTATGAATTCGGCGGGCGAGACAAAGCCGAACTCAGGATGTTTCCAGCGCGCCAGCGTTTCAAATCCGATGACTTCTCCGGTCTTGAGGTCGGTTTGCATCTGGTAGACCGGAAAGATCTCGTCCGTGCCCAGGGCGCGCCGCAGCTCGCGGTCCAGCAATGTCTTGCGATGAATGGTCGATTCCAGCCCCTTGTGGAACAGTTCCACCCGGCCACGCCCGCCGCGCTTGGCCTCGTACAGCGCAAGGTCGGCGCGCCGGATCCCGTCCGAGGCATTCACCTCCGACCCCAGAACCGTGGCGATACCGATGCTCATCCCGGTGTGCAATTCGCGTTCGCCGACATGCTGGGGCTGCGCCATTTCCTGCACCAAAACCTCGGCCACCTCGACCAGCGCCTGCTGGCTGTCGGGGCCCATCGCCAGCAGCGCGAATTCGTCCCCGCCCAGCCGCGCCGCCAGCTGGTTGGCGCGGGCGTGCTGCTGGAACATCTTGGCGACATGGCGCAGCAGGTCGTCGCCCACGGGGTGGCCCAGGGTGTCGTTGATCATCTTGAAATGGTCCAGGTCCGCCAACAGGATCGAGGTGTCGAGATTTTCCTTCAGCACCCACTGATCCAGCGTTTCCTCCATCAGCCGGCGGTTCGGCAGGCCGGTCAGACTGTCATGTTCCGACAGGTACTTTGCCCGCGATGCCTGTCTGGCCTGTTCGGTGTGGTCCGTCGCCAGCAGCACCATACCGAGATAGGTGCCATCCGTGTCCAGAACCGGCGCGGCGCGCAGCAGGATGTTCAGCGTCTCGCCGGTAACATGGTGTTCCACCAGCGTATCCAGATCCAGGCTGCCGCGCGACGCACAGGCGCGTTCGAAATCCAACGCCACGGCGGGGGCCAGCCAGGATCGGAACTGCAACTTCGCGCCGACGGTGGCACCGCCAAAAAACCGCGACCCAGTGGGGTTGCAATAGACCACCCGGCCTTTTTCATTGGCCAGCAATATCCCGTCCCGCGTGGTGTCCAGCGCGCGCCGGATGCGCCAGCCTTCGCGGCGGGTCTGCTCGTCATTTTTGGCCCGCAAACGGGACATTTCGATTTCGTTTCGGCGCAGCTGGTCCACCGCCTTGGCCACCAGGCCAATCTCGTCGCTGCGCTCCTCGCCGGGAATTGGTCCGCTCAGCCGGCCGTTCTGCAGGTCGACAATGGTGGCCGAGAGTGCCGCCAGGGGCCGGGCCAGACGGCTCAGAACCAGATGCACCGACGCCGTGATCAGCGCCAGGATCAGCACCGATGTCGTCAATGTGCGCGACCCGGCCGAGGCGAGTTCGGGAAAGACGTCGCCGGTGGGAACCTCGACGATCAGCTCACCCAACGGCACGGCCTGATCGCCATCGACATAGACCAGCGGTTGCACGGACCGGATTCTGTCGGCGTCCGGCGAAAACCCGTCGGCCCGCCGCTCCTCCCACACCGCATGATCTGGCCCCAGCAGGGTTACCCGTCCGGCGCTGCCTTCCCGGATCAGGCCGTCCAGAATGCTGCGCACTTTGACGCGATCGAAATCCCACATCGGCAATACCAGCGTATTACCCGCCAGCGACGTCATCAGGGCCGCTTCGGTCTCCTGGGCCCTGCGGTAGGCATCGCGCAGATGGATGGTGTCGATCAGGATACCAAGGCATTGGATGACAAAGACCGGCACGAAGACACCGATCAGAAGCCGAAGGCGAAAGGATGTGAAATCGGGAATATGCATGACCGTGCGGCCTATTCCGTCAACCCGTAGCGGGCCAGGATTTCCGCATAGCGTCCATTCTCGCGCATTCGGGCCACCCCGTCTCTCAAGTCCTGCGCATAGTGATGCGAGATGTCGAGCGCCGGCGAGAAGCCGATGTATAGATCGGTGACCTCTGCGTCTGGCGTGATTTCGACCTGGTCCCGCAACCCCATGACGTCCAGCGTATACAACAGCACCGACCGTTCTTCGGGCACCAGGTCGATCCGGTTGGCCAGCAATTTCTTCAGATTCCGTTCCAGCCCCTTGTCGCCGGTCATCAGCTGTACACGGGCGATGTCGCCGGTGTATTCGGCGATGTATTCATTGATTGCCTCGATATAGTCATAGCCCAGTATGCCACCGACCCTGAGCCCCTCGATCGCCTCGCGGGTATCGAATGGCTGACCTTCGCCAATCCGGAAGGCTGCGCTTTCCTGATAGCGGCCGGTAGGCGGGCCAAAGATAAAATCGGGGGATTCATCGACATCGGTGCCGATCACGCCGTGAATTTCCCCGGTTCTGGTCAATTCCAGACTGCGGGCCCAGCCGGTGGTCTGATAGTTGATCCGGTGCCCGTGCATCGCCAGCGCTTCGGCCGCGATTTCCACCATGTACCCGGGCCGTTCGCTGTCCGGGTCGCAGTTGAAGGGGCACCAGTAATCGGCCCGCAGTTCGATCACATCCGCAATCGCTGTCTGCGACAGCAGTGCCACCGCCACCGCGCCACCCAGGCGGGGTGCCCAATGTCCCGGCATGTACGCCTCCTGATTCCCTGAACCTTACCCGATCCTGACGGGCATCAGCTAAGAAGAGGTTTAAAGAAGCGCGCCCAACCCGCTTTTTGTGCGGAAATTGAGATAAATGCGCTGCGGCCGCCCGGTCAGACCGTTGCCACTGGCGTTACCGGGGATCCCACCGCACCAGGCAGCCGCAGCGGTGGTGCGGTCAGCAGGAATCGCGCCCTCCGGCCGCTGGCAGTCACTCCGCCAGCGGCGCCAGGTGCCAAAGCTCGCCCCGCGGGATGCCGTTCTTGAGCAGGCAATGTTCATGCAGCGGCAGGATCGAACAGCAAACGCCGCCATTGAGCGCAATGGAGAAGGTGAACACCGCTTTCGGACAGCCCCTGGCCGCCTCGATCAGCCGCCGCAGCGACCCGACCGTCACCGCATGGGCCGTGCCCGGATCGGTCTCCCTGCAGCGAGGCCAGGTGAAACAGGCTGTCGAACCCGTGGTCCGACAGCGCCCCGACATAGGCCCTCTCGGCAAGGTTGCCCTGCCGCTACGTCACCGGGATGACGCCCTGCTCCGGCAGATCCGGCACCGCCAGATCCACCAGGACCACCTCGCTGATCCGCTGTCCGTCCAGGCTCCTGCGGTGCGGCAAGGCCGCAACAACCGGCCGCCAGGAAACCCGGCCGCACCGGTGATCAGAACCCGCATCTGCCCCCTCTCACGGAATATCGCAAAACATACCTGTGGGCATGTTTTTGTCAGGCGCCAGTCCGCCCGCAATTTCCGGTTGGCCGGAAAAACCCTTTAACGCCTCTGCCCACGCCGCATAAAACCAGACCCCGAACCTGCCCGGGGGGCGCCATGACCGACAATGCTCGAAAACCCAGACGCAACCGCAAGGCCGAGACCCTCGACAACGTCGCGTAATGTATCATGGAACGCGGGTATCACGCCACCAGCATCGACGACGTCGCGCAGCGGCTCGGCAGCACCAAGGGCCGCGTCTACCATTACCACGGCTCCAAGACCGATCCGTTCTTCGGTGTTCACCGGGTCGGGATGCAGTGCTTGTTCGACGCGTTGGCGCCCGCGCTCTCGACCCCCGGCAACGAAGCCGCCGTGCTGCGCGCCATGCTGCTGGCCCACGCCACCGCGATGCTTGACCACCACACCTATGAACCGGTAGTGGCGCAGGGGCTGCATGTGCTCCGGTTCAACGCCACCACCCCGGACCAGCGCCGGACCATGCAGGATCTGATCGACAGCCGCGACCGCTTCAAAGACCGCTTCCAACGCCAGATCCTGGCCGGAATGGACGACGGCTCGCTGCGCCCCACACATGTCTCGGTCACCGCCAAGGTGTTGCTGGCCGGGCTGCAATGGGCGATCTTCTGGTACCGTCCCCGCGCCTCTGACACCGCC
>JBFHMM010000196.1:0-7550 GCA_041594355.1 Paracoccaceae bacterium
CCGAGGCCTCGGTATGCCCCGCGCGCACCAGCACCCCGCCCCGCCGCGCCCGCAGCGGAAAGATATGCCCCGGCGTCGCCAGATGCGCCATCGTGTTCTGCTCGTTGATCGCCGTCTTGATCGTATGCGCCCGGTCCGGCGCCGAAATCCCCGTGCTCACCCCCTCGCGCGCCTCGATCGACACGGTAAAGGGCGTCTCGTGGCGCGACGAGTTGTTGACCGCCATCATCGGCAGCCCCAGCCGGTCGATCCGCTCCGCCGTCATCGGCAGACAGATCAGCCCGCGCCCATGCGTCGCCATGAAGTTGACCGCCGCCGCATCGGCAAATTCCGCCGGGATGATCAGATCGCCCTCGTTCTCGCGGTCCTCGTGATCGACCAGGATATACATCCGGCCGCGCCGCGCCTCGTCGATGATTTCCTCGATCGGGCTGATCGCCGCGCTCAGCTCGGTCTCCACCGGACCGGGGGTTTCGTAGCTCATGATGCTGCCGCCTTTGTTCCGCTACCCGGCAGATAGACCACGCGTCAGGCAATTGCCAGACCCGCCAGAGCCAAAGCCCCCCCCGACGACGCGTTTCGCCCCCGCGCCCGCGTGTACCGGCGCGGGTCAGGGTCGCGGGCGGGTGCGGCCCTTACTTCCATTGGCGCCAAGCGCAGCAGAGGTCCGGTGCCAGCCCGAAGCGGACATGGTGCTCCGATAGCTACGGCGCAAGAAATGTCGTATTGTCGATGGTAAATGTTTCATCACGCAGCGTAGGGTGGAACTTTTGCCAACAGAGAGCAGCACTAAGAACTGTGTGGATTGCCATCGTGAGATCCCTTCTCCTGCCTCAAAGTGCGCAACGTGCGGAAGCTATCAGAATTGGCGTCGGCTTGTGCCAGCTTGGAGTAATCTATTGACCTTGATCGTTGCGGTTTTGGCTCTGCTTAACTCGTTCTGGGCTCAGGGCCGTGTCGCCGTAGAAACAGTTAGCCAGTTCCTGTCCGGAATCAGCTTCAACCTGAACTCAGCTGTAGTTGAGTTGGGTATGGATCGAAGCACGTTCGCGGCGACCAACATTTCTACAGGAGCGCGGTTATCGCATCGGTGCAATGCGGTTTGTTTCTTCCAATTGATCGCCGGGTGCAGGCCACTCAATACATCTGGATTGGATGCTCTGGACCTTCTGGAAATTGCTGACTATTCGGATCAGCAAGAAACTGAGCGAGAAGAGCTTAGGCAAAAGATAATCAGCGCACGGTCAAGGTAGATTAGGGTAAAAGGTGCGAGCGGACATCTGCTGTACTCAGCCGTGGACTTTTCAAAGTTCGTTCCCTGCGCATCGCCGCAGTTCGTGTCCTGCGCAGCAAATGCCCATTCCCCGCCCATAGCACCAAACCCAACCTATTGGATCAAGGTCCCCCCCCCGCCCCGCATAACTGGCGCCACCTGCCTCCATTACCGAGTCCCCCACCCATCCAATATCCTACCAACCGGTTAACGCCTCCCCGACCAAAGGGTTACCAAACCCCTGCCAAATGGCGGAATCCGGCGTTCGGGTTTTGTACAAAACGGTCAAAGCCGGGTTTCGGACAGGTACAAAACGGACGATCCCGCCGGCTCAGGCCGACAGCTGGCCAAAGTAGCGGTCCGCCGGGAGGTAGCCTGCGGCGCGGGCGGCGGTGCTCCATTCGCCTTCGAAGCTGGTGTCGCCGATGATCAGAACCTGGTTGCCCGGCAGCCGTTGATCGCGGATAAACCCTTGAATTCGCTCACTCATATGCGTCCAGCTGTCGGTGAACTTCGGGGCTGCGGCAGCGGCGTCCAACACCGGGTTGGCCTGCAGCACGGCGGGCGGTTCGGCGGGCGCATGCACCAGCGACAACCGCTGCGCCGCCTTCACTTCCGCCAACGCCCGCGCCTGTGCATCGGGCATTTTCGCACCATCGCCAATTATCCGTAAGGCATTGGAAGAAAATAACAATCCCAGGATATCACTGCCCGCCGCCTGGCGGATACTGGCGTAGGTTTTATAGTCCAGCCCCAGTTCCGCCGCCCGCTGAACCCGCATCCGAACGATCAGCAACGGGATCGTATTCGGCATCAACCGCTTCTGCGCCTTGCGCCACATATGGGTGCGATAAATGTGCCCCGGCTCCATCGTCGGCCCGTTGTTATGCCCGATCCCCACCCTCACGCGGCTCCTTCCGTCGTCGCCTCGGCCAGCCGCGCGACGTAGCGCGCCAGCGTGTCGATCTCAAGGTTGACGCGGTCGCCCACGGTCACATCACCCCAAGTGGTAACCTGCTGAGTGTGCGGTATCACGTTGATTCCGAATGTGTTTCCAGACACCTCATTGACTGTCAGCGAGGTTCCGTTCAGCGCCACAGACCCCTTGGGCGCGATAAATCGCGCCAATTCGCCGGGGGCGCGAAAGGTGATGCGCGTGCTGTCCCCTTCGTCCTTCATGGCGATGATTTCCGCCGCTCCGTCAACATGGCCGGACACGATATGCCCGCCCAGTTCGTCTCCCACCTTCAGCGCCCGCTCCAGATTCACGCGCTTGCCAACTGTCCAGCTGCCGATATTGGTCTTGGACACCGTCTCGGCGCTGATCTGCACGTCGTACCAATCGTCTCCCAGCGCGATCACGGTCAGGCACACCCCGTCGCTTGCGATGGACGCACCGATGTCGATTCCGTTCGTATCATACCCCGTGGTGATCCGCGCCTTCAGGTCCCCGGCCTGTTCCAGCCCGGAAATGGTGCCGATGTCGGTAACAATCCCAGTGAACATGCGTGGTCTCCTGAACGATGCGAACTCCCATGACGTAGCCGCCCGGACCGCGCCCGGCAAGCCCCCGCCTTGCGGTCCTGCCTTGCCGAGGCCATAGTTTCGCCCAACTGAACAATTATGGGTCGGGTACATGCCACTGTGGCGCACAGGTGATGTAATGACCGCTTCATCCCGACCTTCGCGGGTGTTCTTGTTCCTGCAGGGGCCGCACGGACCCTTTTTCAATGCCCTGGGCAAGATGCTGCGCGCAGCCGGGGCACAGGTCTGGCGCGTCGGTTTCAACGCCGGTGACCGTGCCTTCTGGTTCCACCCCGACAGCTATATCCCGTTTCGGGGCACCCCTGAGGAATGGCCCGACACATTTGCCGGGATCGTCCGCGACTGCGGCGTCACCGACATCGTGCTGTATGGCGACACCCGTCCGATCCACGCCCACGCGGTCAAGGCGGCAAAGGCCGCCCGGCTGACCGTCCACGTTTTCGAAGAGGGCTATATGCGGCCCTACTGGGTGACCTACGAACGCGGCGGGTCGAACGGCAATTCCCGGTTGATGGAGATGTCGATCACGGAAATGCAATCGGCGCTAGCACTGTCCGATATGGAGGCGCCCCTGCCCCCCGCCCATTGGGGTGACATGCGCCAGCACATGTTCTATGGCGCACTTTACCATTGGTTCGTGATGTTCCGGAACGGCGACTATCGCAATTTCCGCCCGCATCGCAGCCTCGGCGTCGCCAAGGAATTTCAGCTTTATCTGCAACGCTTTTTGCTGATTCCAGCCCATGCCGCTGATCGCCAGCTATCCACCTGGCGCATTCGCACCGGCGGCTTTCCCTTTCATCTGGCGCTGCTGCAGCTGGAACACGACAGCTCGTTTCAGGAACATTCGCCGTTCTCGACGATGACCGAATTCCTTGCCGAGATCTTTGACGGCTTTGCCAGCGGCGCGCCGCCACATCATCACCTCGTGGTCAAGGCACACCCGCTGGAAGACGGCCGCGTGCCGGTTCGGCAAGAGGTCAAGCGCCTCGCTCGCTTGCACGGGCTGAGCAACCGGGTGCACTACGTGCGCGGGGGCAAGCTGGCGCAGCTGCTCAATGATGCGCGAACAGCCGTCACCGTGAATTCCACCGCCGGACAGCAGGTACTGTGGCGCGGCATCCCGCTGAAAGTCTTTGGCGACGCGGTCTATGCCAAGCCCGAGTTCGTCTCGACCCAGCCCTTGCGCGATTTCTTTGCCCACGCGGCCCGGCCCGACAATCGCGCCTACAAGGACTATCGCCGCTTTCTGCTGGAAACCAGCCAGGTGCCCGGCGGTTTTTATTCGCGGCGCGGGCGGCGGCAACTGCTGCGCCACGTGGTCGACATGATGCTGTCGCCGGACGATCCCTATGACGCTCTGAAGCTGGGAACAGCGGCACCACGGCAACAGTTGCGCATCGTGAACTGACCCGGCACAGCCTATTGGACTGGATTTTTGTTTAGGTTTCCGATAGTTTGAGAAAAAAACTGAGGCAGAAACAATAACAGGTCGAGGAGACCGAGCAGTGAACTCCGTTTATGTTCGATGGGCGAAGCCTGTCGCCCTATTGGCTGCGCTTGCGCTTGCGGCCTCTTGTTCGTTGCCAAAAGTCGGCCCGAACAAACGCGAAATCTTTGCTGGTTCGGTCCAGAAAGAAGGCGATGCCTTTATCGTTGCCGTAAACGACCGCGTGACCCGGGCAACCGCCGTGGTTCCCGCGCTGGGGTTCTCACAATCGTTCCAGAACGCGGGCACACTGACGTCAGACACCATCCGCCCCGGCGACGTGCTGGGCCTGACGGTCTGGGAAAACGTCGACGACGGCTTGTTGGCTGGCGAGGGGACCAACTCCACCATCCTGGAAGAGGTGCAAGTCGATAGCGCCGGGTTCATCTTTGTCCCCTACGCTGGACGGGTCCGCGCCAGCGGAAACACGCCAGAACAACTGCGCGAAACCATCACCTCCCGGCTCGAAGAGCAGACCCCGGACCCGCAGGTGCAGGTGCGCCGTCTGGCCGGTGACGGATCGACCGTCTCGCTGATCGGGGCGGTCGGCGCACAGGGTGTCTATCCCATCGAACGCCCGACCCGGACGCTGGCGACGATGCTGGCGCAGGCCGGTGGCGTCACGATCTCTCCGGAAATCGCGCAGGTCACCGTGATCCGCGCCAACCAGCAGGGCAAGGTCTGGTTCCAGGATCTTTACGACCACCCCGAACTGGACATCGCCCTGCGCGGCGGCGACCGGATCCTGGTCGAAGAGGACACACGTTCCTTTACCGCGCTGGGCAGCACCAGCACCCAGGCCCGCGTGCCCTTTGAATCGCAGGACCTGTCGGCGTTGGAAGCCATCGCGCAGGTCGGCGGGTTGATCTCGGTCGCCTCCGACCCCACTGGCGTTTTTATCTTTCGCAACGAACCGGCCGAAATCGCCGGTCAGGTGCTGGGCCGCAGCGACCTGCAGGGCGCGCAGCGTATGGTCTACGTCTTGAACCTGACCGAACCCAACGGGCTGTTCACCGCCCGTGATTTTGTGATCCGCGACGATGACACGCTCTATGTGACCGAGGCGCCCTATGCGCAATGGACCAAGACCATCTCGCTGATATCGGGCGGCCTGACGCCCTTTGCCAGTATCGCGACGCTGACCCAATAAATGACGGGGGATCATCCCGAGGATCCGGCAGCCGGGCGCAATCGCACCCGGCTGTTTGTCTATAACGGCGGCTTTGTGACCCAACGCCGGGTGCGCCGCATTCTGTCGCTGGCGGGATATGATCTGCGGCTTGGCCTGCCCGGGGCCAGCGATATGGTCGGGATCTGGGGCGCCAGCCCCACCGCCCACCGCGGGAAATCGGTCGCGCAAAAACGTGATGTGACCCTGCTGCGTGTTGAGGATGCCTTCCTCCGTTCCCTGCACCCCGGTCGCGCCGGAGAGCCGCCGATCGGGCTGAACCTCGACCGCTCCGGGCTGCACTTCGATCCGGCGACCCCGTCGGATCTGGAGCGCTTGCTGGCCACCGCACCGCTGGACGATCACGCGCTGCTGACGCGCGCCCGAGATGCGATGACCCGCATCCGCCAGTCGCACCTGAGCAAGTACAACGCTTTCGATCCGCGCGATCCGCCGCCTGACCCCGGCTATGTGCTGGTTGTCGACCAGACCCGCGGCGACGCCTCGGTCACCGCTAGCAAAGGCACCGACGCCCTGTTTCGCGAAATGCTGGTCTTTGCGCAGGAAGAGCATCCCGGCGCCCGTGTCATCATCAAGACCCATCCCGAAACCAGCGCCGGATACCGACCCGGCTACTACTCTGTGCAGGACGCCAATGACCGGATTTCGCTGCTGGACCTGCCCGTCAGCCCGTGGGCGCTGCTGGAGGGGGCGGTCGGCGTTTATACCCTGTCCTCGCAACTGGGGTTTGAGGCCATTCTGGCCGGCCACAAACCGCGTGTCTTTGGCCAGCCTTTCTATGCCGGCTGGGGGCTGACACAGGACGAACACCCGGTGCCGCGCCGCCAGCGCCAACTGACCCGCGCGCAGCTCTTTGCCGCCGCCATGATCCTCTACCCGAGCTGGTACGACCCCTTCCGTGACCAGCTTTGCGAGCTGGAAACCGTGCTGGACACTCTGGAGGCGCAGAGCCGTGCCTGGCGGCAGGACCGCCATGGCTGGGTCGCCAGCGGTATGCGGATGTGGAAACGCCGCCCGCTGCAACAGATCTTTGGCAGGCAGCAACGGATGATCTTCACCGACAATCCGGACCGCGCCCGGTCGGTGGCGCGGCCGTGGATGGTCTGGGCGGGCAAGGCGGGACCCGAGCACCATGGCGCGATGAGGGTCGAAGACGGCTTCCTTCGGTCGCGCGGCCTCGGCGCGCAGCTGGTGCCGCCGCTGTCGCTGGTGACCGATGATCTGGGCATTTACTACGACCCGTCGATGCCCTCCCGCCTGGAAAGACTGATCGCGATCCGCGCAAGCCTGCGCGCAGACCAGCGCGCCAGAGCGGACCGGCTGATCGCCACGCTGACCGATCGCGGTCTTTCCAAGTACAACCTTGGCGGCGATAGCCCAGACTTGCTGCCCGGCCACCGGATCCTGGTGCCCGGCCAGGTCGAAGACGACGCCTCGATCCTGCGCGGGGCCGGAGCAGTGCGCACCAATGCGGACCTGCTGCGCATGGTCCGTGCCGCGCGGCCCGACGCGGTCATCCTCTACAAACCCCACCCCGACGTCGAAGCAGGTCTGCGCACGGGCGCAGTCGATGCCGAGGCGTTGGCCGATCAAGTTCTGCCGCATGCCGATCCCGCCGCGCTGCTGGAACAGGTCGACGAAGTCTGGACGATGACCTCGCTTCTGGGCTTCGAGGCGCTGCTGCGTGGCGTCCGTGTCACCACATTGGGCACACCGTTCTATGCAGGCTGGGGGCTGACCAGCGATCGCGGGCCGGCTATCGGCCGCCGCCGCGCCCGCCCCGATCTGGTCGGGCTGGTGTACGCCACCCTGATCGACTATCCGCGCTACTTTGATCCGGTTACCGGCCAACCCTGCCCGGTCGAAGTGGCCGTCGACCGGCTGACCAGCGGTCGGTTACCCTCCGGCGGGTTGACCAACCGCAGCCTGTCCAAGCTCCAAGGGTTGCTGTCGACCTACGCACACCTTTGGAGATAAAGCGCGCTGCCGCTTCTTGCTGATCAGGAAGCCCCAAGATCCGGCATTCGCCGCCGGCGGGCCGGTCAGCTGGCAGC
>JBFHMM010000197.1:0-7517 GCA_041594355.1 Paracoccaceae bacterium
GCCTCGACCAGCCGGTCGAGATTGGCCAGATCCCCCTCCAGCGGATGCGCCCCCTCGATCCCCAGCAATCCGCCGACCATCGGCGCGCCCGCCGCCCGCGCCTCCAGCAGCGCGTCCAGATCGGCGCGGCTGCGGATGATCCGCAGCTGGTCCGGCGCCGCCACCTGCGCCGCGTGCAGCTTTTCGGCCTGATACAGCGCCCGCTCCAGCAGGCTGTTCCAGGTGCGCGGCGGCCACAGCTGCGCCACCGCCAGCAGGGTTATATTGTCAAAGGCTTCGGCACTGTTGTTGTCGTAATTCAACCCCGCCGGGCTCTTGGTCACGGCGGTAAAGACCTGCAGCGCGACGTTGCCTTCCTGCAGGCGCGGTATGTCGACCTGACCGCGGTCGCCGCGCTGCGTGATGTCGCGCGACCACAGCAGGCTGTCGGCGTGCCAGTCGCCGATGGTCAGCGTCGGATGCAGCGCAGCCGCCCGGTCGCTGACCGCATAAGGCGCATGCGGGACCACCGCGTTGCTGGCGTCCTCGACAAAGCGCGGCAGCACCGTAAAGAACCCGATGCCCCCCAAAACCACCGCCAGCAGCAGAAACCGCCCCAGCCATTTCCCGAAACTGCGCATTCGATCTCTCCCGTTCCTCGCTGTCGCCTGTCGGGCGCAGGCTACGGCCACGACGCAAAAAGACAATGGTTGCGGCGTAGGGAATCGGGCATCTTGGCTAAAAAGGAGAGCCTGCGATGATCCGATGGGGCATATTGGGCGCGTCGAAATTCGCCCGCGAGCATATGGGGCCCGCCATTCACGCCGCCAAGGGGGCGGAGCTGTCGGCGCTTGCCACCGCCAGCCCTGACAAGGCGGCCGGGTTCCGCGCCTTCTGTCCGGAACTGCGCCTGCACGACAGCTACGAGGCGCTGCTGGCCGATCCCCGCATCGACGCGATCTATGTACCGCTGCCCAACCACCTGCACGTTGCGTGGACGCTCAAGGCGCTCAAGGCGGGCAAACACGTGCTCTGCGAAAAACCGATGACCCTGCGCGCGCCGGAATTCGACCAGCTGATCGCGGAACGTGACCGGACCGGACGGCTGGCGGCCGAGGCCTTTATGATCGTGCACCATCCGCAGTGGCCCTGGGTCCGGACCCAGATCGCCAAGGGTGTGATCGGCCGGCTGGCGCATATCTCGGGGCGGTTCAGTTTCAACAACCGCGACGGGGCCAACATCCGTAACCGGGCCGAAACCGGCGGCGGCGCGCTGCGCGACATCGGTGTCTACGTCATGGGCGCGGCCCGTTTCGTCACCGGCGAGGACCCCACCGATGTCGGCGGTCGCATCCGGCGCGAGGCCGGCATCGACACCTTTGCCGACATCAGCGCGCGGTTCACCGACTGCACCTACACCGCCTATGTGTCGATCCGCATGCACCCAGCGCAAGAGATGGTGTTTCACGGCGACGGCGGCCTGATCCGGGTAACGACCCCCTTCAACGCCAATGTCTTTGGCGAGGCCCGCGTCGAACTGCACCGTCCGGGGCCGGAGGTGGTCACAAAACGCTGGCCCGCCGCCAACCACTACATCGCCCAGGTCGAAGCCTTTGGCCAAAGCGTCGAAACCGGCGCCGACTACCCCTGCCCGCTCGAGTTCTCGCGCGGGACACAGGCGATGATGGACGCGGTTTTTGCAAAGGCAACAGAGGTTTAGGAGGACAGGCCATGGCCGGCGGATGGGCGAGGGACGGTGCCGTCAACGAACAGATCGACGCCTCGATCCAGGATGAAAACGCCCGGATGAAAACGCACCGCGCCCCGCAGGGCGACAGCCGCAGCCACTGCGCCGACTGCGGGGAACCGATCCCCGAGGCCCGCCGCCAGGCGATCCCCGGCGTCAAACGCTGCATCGACTGCCAGCAGGACCGCGACGGCGCCTACAAGGCGCGCGGCGGCATCAACCGGCGCGGCTCCAAGGACAGCCAGCTGAAGTAGGCTGCGGAACCGACCGCCCAAACCACCAGCACGCGATCCGCCGGGCGGCACGCCATACGGACCCGAGTTGGCCCGTGTCCGTATGGATCCCCCCTGCGGGGACGGCGCGCGGCCCGGTCAAAAGGCCAGCGCGAGCCCGCCCGGTCACGGCGCCCCGCTCGATCAGCGTCGTGCGCGGCTCCATGTCCCGATACTCGACCCGAAAGGCCGCCGTCCGTTCCGGATTGACGAACACGTCCAGCCGCGCATACCCGTCGACCGCTTCCTGACCGCTGTTGAGATCCCGATAGGCATCGGCGCGGATGGATGCGGTCATGCCGTTGCCCAGGACAGGATTGGCAAGAACCTGTGCTCCGAACTCACCGCCCAGCCAGGCATAGCTTTCCCCGGCGGTCAGCGCGCTGGCGCTCGCGTCATCGATATGAAAGTCATCCAGCATCGGTTTGATCACGATGTTGTAATCTTTCGCACCGTTCGCATCGTACCCGCTGTTGATGTGCCCTCTCGCATTATAGGGCGTCAAACCCATCTGCAGCCCATATGCCCGCCCGTCCAGATTGATGTCGGACTGGGCGTAGCTGACGATGCTCAGCGGCAACACCGGTATCTTCGACGATCCGAAAACGAACTCTGCCTTGGAACCCATCCGCACCGTTCCGGCATCCTTTGGATTACCGTTCTTGGTGCCATCGGCCTCCAGAAACAGGGCAAACCCCCGATCAGTCAGTGCAGTCCATTTGTTCAAAGGGCCAGCGGGCGCGGACCACGGAAAGACATAGCCGATCCCCGCCTTGATCTCGTAGGCCGTGCCACCGGCGCTGGAATCGTCCGAGTAAGACAGGCTGGCGCCGCTCTTGTAGGGACTGTAAGCGGGTACCCCCCGGGGTCTCGATCCGTTCGCACCCGGTCAGCCGCTTGTCGCGGATGCGATCCAACAGGACAAATCTGCCCTTGTTCGATGAACAGGTCGGCTGCTTGGTGTAAATCGGCACCTCGCAGACGGCAACGGGCCCACCCCTGGTAGAGAGAAGACACTCCGCTCTTTGAAGTTTTTCTTCTTAGCGGGTCCGCTCCTCTCCTTGCGGCAATGCGTCGACATGCTCCTTCAAATGGTCCGGCTCGCTCCTTTCGAACGCTTCAATGCGGTTACGGTCAAAGGTTTTGGGGTCGATACCGGTCGTGGCGGCGAAAACCGAATGTTTCATCACATGGATCTCCTGGAAAAATGGGTTGTCGCCGGATCGCCAGCAATGCGCCGACAACATGGTCGAAGGTGACGCCGCTCAGGAAGATGGCAGGCATCAGTCAATCCTCCCAAAGAACGCCGTCGAAGTACCCGCGGCCCCTCACCGCATAGGCAAGCTCGTTGTGCCAGCAGGGTGACGGGATCCTGTCGGCGCCCCCGTCGCCGAGCCGCAGATCGTCAAACTCCGACCCGCCCCAGCAAATCATCATGCCCTGCAACCGCTCCCAGGTATCCTGAAAGAGCGCTGGGGAAAACTTCTCCGGCCGCAGGGCGTCCCGGCCAGCAGGGGGCCGTGCTGCGGTCGATGGCGCCGCCGCGTCCGGTCCCAAAGGTCTCGGGCATCCACGCGCCCCCCCCCCCCGGCGCGGCATCGGTGCGCCGCCACGCGGCCACCACGGGGCCGGGAAAGGCGGACCCGGACAGGGCGGACGCGGACAGGACCCGCCATACGGCGGCAAGGGATCCACCGGCCACGGCCAGTCGGGCGCGGGCGTCAGCTCCCGCCGCATCCCCGATGCCGGAGCGGTATGAACGCCGCCCTGCCCGCGCGCCGCCGCCTCGGCCATCAGCACGGGCGCCCTGCGCTTTGGGCCACCACTCCCCTTGCGCGCCTTGTACGGCTCCTCGATCACGTCGAGCGGGATGCGGTCGATCTCTTCTGGAAAGGCCACGCCATCGCACAGTTCCGCCATCGGCAGCTTGGCGTCGACATGTACGCGAACGACCTGCTGGTCGGTCTTCTTGTCGCCGTCCCAGCGATAGCCGACATCGACGCCGGTAAAATTGCTGCGGTGGCGAAAGCTGGCGTAAACCTTGCGCATCGCCGCATCGAGCTGTTTTCGGGAAAATTTCTTGCTTTCCGACTTGTCGGTCATAACCGACTCCCACGTTTGTGCGGGTCCAGCTGACGGCGGGATGCGTGACGCAGGCGTTTTACCGGTGTGACATCCCTGCGGGGCGAAACCCGGGCGGAAATCACGCACCGATGTGGTTCGGGGTCCCGCCACGGGCACGAGCCGCCCGCGCCGGACAACAGCCGGTTCACGCTCACGTCACGGATCAAATGCCAAGCGTGTTCAAGCCCTTCGCGCCCTTCCCGGGGGCCACCGGCGGGCGAGGAGAATATCAGAAAGGACGGTCAACTTCGTGTTTCGGATGACAGAACGGGTAAAGGCGATCCGCGCCTTTGGAACCCCTTACGCACCCGGCCTTCACGTGGTCGCGGCTGAGCTGCGCCCACACACCGATTGGGTCGATCCGCGCCCGGTTTTCGTCGCGGGCAAGGGCTACTCCGAGGCCGACGCGGTGACCCGCATGCTGGGCGAGGCGACGGAACGCGACGCCATTCTCAAACGGCTGGGCGACGAAAGCCGCCCGCTGATGAACGCCGGGGGCAGGACGATCGGCACCGTCGCGGCCGGAACGGACGTCGCACTGACCGCCGATCGCGCCCTGCCCGAGCTTTTGTCGGTCGAAGTTGAAACCTCGGATCTGGCCCACGCCCAGCAGACCGGCCAAACCGTTGCCCGCGAAACCGCCCGTGGGCTGATGGCCGCCCGGCAGGCCGCCTTCGAGACCACGCATCGCGACCTCTTTGGCGACGGCCCGGCCGGGCCCCCGAAATTCCCGAAACCAGGCTCACCATCAACGCGATCCTCGAGAACTACCGCAGCCGCAGCGAAGAGATCCTGCTGGCCGATCTGACCCGGCCCGAAATCGTGGTCCCTACCTGCCGCGCGTTTTTCCGCGCGCCCGCCTTGCAGCCGCGTTTCCCGGATGGTTTCGCGCTTTCCCCGCTCTGATCCCCCGCAGGATTCACGCTCCTGCCACGCCCTGTCGCAAAAAATTCACCCAATGGGGGACGAAACCTGGCACATGAACTTTCATTCGATCTGGCAAACGCCGGTTTCCGGGACACTGGGCCCAAGTCGGAATCGGACCACGCCACGCAACGTTCAGGCGGGCGCGACAAACAAAATGACGAGCGAATGCAGCAACTCGATGCGCTCTGCAAGGCGCTGCACGAACCGGCATGGGCGGAACACTGCCGGCGCACGATCCGGGGGCTGAACCCGATCCCCGCCGGAACCACCTATCTTGCCCAACTGATGTCGCATGATACCTCGCAGACGCTGAACCGGACCGATATCTTCGAACCCGGCGCTTCGGGTACTAACACGGTAGGTAGATACGCACGGCACGCCGTTTCCGCTATTCGTCACCAGCGCCTTCCTGCATCATCACAACGCCGTGGTCGACCGGCTCAGGCTGCTCAACGATGTCAGGGACGACAGCACCGGGCTCAACGCAGAACAGCAATTCGCACTCCCCCCGCGCTGTTTATCCGCACCTGGCATGGTATCATCCGGTCCGACATTCTGGACCGCGCCTGCCGCGACGATGTCAGCTGCCAGCAAACGGAACAGCCGGTGCAGAAGCTCCGCACGGCGCCGGATGTCACGCTCCTGGCGCATTCCGCCCTGCGGTGCCTTCATTCGCTGGTTCTGCAAAACTACCATTGCAACCCCGAGTCCGGCACCAGAAGCATCCGCGATATGCTCACGTCTGTGGCGCGGGGGCACGAGATCCGCAGCCTCGATCCGGTGCAACTGGCCAATTGGACAGACATTTGGCGACCGGACTGGCCCGTCTTCATTGCCCCTGCCGCCGACAACGCCGGTCTCACCGGCTTCACGCCAAGTTTCGTGTTCCAGGACGACTCCATCGACATCGCCAAGCGTGGCTTTATCGCGGCGCGCACGCACCGAATGCCGGATCTGTCGTCCTTGAACGTCCCGCGCGAGCGAATCCAGCGCCTGCTCCGGGCGCTGGACATTGTCGCTCCCGGCCCGATCCAATGGGCCAACCGGGGGCAACAGGCAGCCAATGCCGACGATGCTGGGGCTGTTGGCCGACGGGTTATTCGAACCCGAGATCGACACACAGGGACAGCCCACTGCACCGGTCGATCTGCGCTTGGGGCCCTCGGCCTCGGCGCTGCTGCGCTGCGGGATCGAACAGCTGATCGATGCCGCCGAAGCGCAGGTCGCGCAGACTCTCGACCGCACCGGGATCCCGGATGGGCCGCTGCCCTTCGAATTGCCTGGAACATTCACCGACATGATCAATTTCCATTAATTGCAGAAAGGGAACACCATGAGCGACATCATCGTAAGGATCGCCGAAAGGGGCGCGGCGTTTTTTGCATCAATCGGGCAAGGGATTCACGACATGAATCCAGCATGATAGCTGGTAGAGATGAGCAGTTGGGCCCCGACGAAGCAGAAGACCATGAACTGGTCAGCTTACAATGAAGCACTGCGTCAGCGGGGATCGCTGACGATCTGGTTTGATCCTCTCATGGAATGGATCCCTCCGCCAACCGGTAAGCGCGATCGCCAACACAGCTTCAGCGATACCGCGATCCAGACCTGTTTGACGATGATGGGTCTCTTTGGCATGCCACTGAGACAGACGACCGGGTTCGTGCAGAGCCTGCTGCAGCTGGTTGGCCTGGACTGGACCGTGCCGGATTTCAGCATCCTTTCCCGCCGCCAAAAGACGCTGAACGTGAGCATCCCCTATCGCGGCGGGACAGGCCCGCTGCGCCTGCTCATCGACAGCACCGGCATCAAGGCCGAAGGCGAAGGTGAGTGGAACGCCCGCAAGCATCCCTCTCGTCGAAACTGCGTTTCGACTGCCGGGCAGCGGGTGGTACCAAACGGCGGGTCTGGCGCATCTGGCGCAAGATACACATCGGGATCGATGAGGAAACGCTGGAGGTCCGGGCTGTCGAAGTCGCCGGCAGCCATATCGGCGATGCGCCTGGTCTACCGGAGCTTCTCGATCAGATCCCGGCGAACGAGCAGATCGGTTCCGTGACGGCAGATGGCGCCTATGACACCCGGACGTGTCACGAGGCAATCGCTGCCCGTGGTGCCGCCGCCGTCATACCGCCCCGCCAGAACGCCAAGCTATGGCAACCGACACGGCCCGGCGCCGCCGCCCGAAACGAAGCCCTACGCGCTTCGAAGTACTTGGGCCGCGCCATCTGGCGACGGCGGAGTGGCTGCCACCGCCGAAGCCGTGTAGAGGCCAAGATGAACTGCATCAAACTGCTCGGCCAATCCCTCATGGCTTGTGACTTCGACCGCCAGGTCGCCGAACTCGAGGTCCGCACAACCGTCCTGAACGCCCACACCGCACTCGGCACACCCGTCACTGTAGCCGCAGGATAGGTCCGTCCGGGGACAGGGGAAACGCGCTCAGATCCCGATTTGTGCAACAGCGC
>JBFHMM010000198.1:0-7511 GCA_041594355.1 Paracoccaceae bacterium
CTCGTCCCTGTCGAGCAGGGCGACGTTCCAGCCCCGGTGCAACAGTGTACGTGCGGTGGCAAGTCCGATCCCGCGCGCGGCACCGGTAATCAGGGCGGTTTTCATGGCCGGACCTCCGATGGTTAAAGGCCATTGTGGACTCCGCTGCCGTGACCTTGTCAAGCATCGTGGCGGATCTCTGAGGTTCGGCGCGCAAGCACCGCGGCGGCGTCTGGGGAGGAAAATTAATGCGCGCAACAGTTTTCGGTGTCGGCCCGGTCGGGCTGGCGGCAGCGGCCTGTCTGGGTCGCGAGGGAATAGAAGCCCGGATACTGGAAGAGGCGGCTGACGTAGGCCCCCCGTGGCGCAGCCATTATGGGCTGCTGCATCTGCATACGGCGCGTGGACGATCCGGGCTGCCGGGGCTCGCCACGCCGGCGCACTACGGACGGTAACCGTCACGCGCCGATATGGTCGAATACCTGGAAACCTACGCCGCGCATTTTGATCTGGAACCCCGGTTCGAGGTAACCGTCGAAACGGTGCGCCCGGACCCGGATGGCTGGATCGTACAACTTTCAGAGGAGACGGACAAATCGGATATGGTGGTCTTTGCCACCGGTCTGAACGGCATACCGTTTCGCGCGCCCCTGTCGGGGTTGGATCACTTCACTGGAAAAGTGAGCGAGCACCACGCTCCGGGAAGCATGGCATCACAACGGGTGCTGGTCGCGGGTTTCGGAAATTCCGGCGGCTAAATCGCCTTGGATCCGGCCGAGGCCGGGGCGCGGGTCATTGAGAACCGCGGATCCCCGTGATCAACATCAGAACGCTGGCGGCGATCCGTGACGGGCGATCACCGTTCGCCCGGTGTCGACAGGATCGACGGCGGGACGGTGCATTTCGTGAACGGCACCACCGAACCGGTCGACACCACCCTTCTGGCAACCGGTACCGGTTGGACCTGCGCGCAATGTTGCCCGAGACGCCGGAGGTTCTGGACAGCGCCGCCCCCCTGTGCCGGGGGCGGAGACCGGCGCGCCGGTCTCTACTTCTGCTCCTATCACGCCTTTGCCGAAGGCCAGCTGCGGCATGGCTCAACAGGTCCGCGCCGCGCAGAGCAGATCCGCGATCTAGGCGCCGAGGCACCAGCGCATGATGGCCTTTTGTGCGTGCAGGCGGTTTTCGGCCTCATCAAAGATGACCGAATGCGGTCCGTCCATGACCGCACTGGTCGCTTCCTCCTCGCGGTGGGCAGGCAGGCAGTGCATGAAGAGCGCGTCCGGCTTGGCATGGGACATCAGCCGTTCGTTCACTTGATAGGGCCGCAGCAGGTTGTGGCGGCGTTCCTTGGCCGACTGGGCGTCATGCATCGAGACCCAGGTATCGGCCACCACCAGATCTGCGTCTTCGACCGCCTTGAACGCATCGCGCTCGATGGTGACTTTCGATCCTTTCCGGCGGGCGAAACCCATGAATTCCTCTTCGGGGTCAAATTGCGCGGGGCCGGTAAAGGTCAGGTCAAAGCCGAATTGACCGGCCGCATGCAGGAAGGAGGAGCAGACATTGTTGCCGTCGCCCGTCCAGACCACTTTCTTGCCCGTGATCGGACCACGGTGTTCCTCGTAGGTCAGAATGTCGGCCATGATCTGGCAGGGGTGAGTTCGGTCGGTCAGACCGTTGATCACCGGCACGTCGGCATATTCGGCCATTTCGATCAGCACGTCTTCGTCAAAGGTGCGGATCATGATCATGTCAACATAGCGCGACAGGACGCGGGCGGTATCGGCGATGGTTTCGCCATGGCCCAGTTGCATGTCGTTTCCGGACAGCAGCATGGTCTGGCCGCCCATCTGGCGCACCCCGAGGTCAAAGGACACGCGCGTCCGGGTCGAGGGTTTTTCGAAGATCAGCGCAACCATCTGCCCGGCCAGCGGTTGGTCGTCGTCGGGGGCGCCCTTGGGGCGGCCGAGGCGTGCCTGTTTCATGTCTCCCGCCTGGGTGATCATGTTGCGCAGTTCGGCGGCATCGGTCTTATGAATATCGAGGAAATGGTTCATATCGGTCAGCTTTTTATCTTTGGCGAAGGCCGGGGGGCGCTGCCCCCGGACCCCCGGGATATTTTCGGAACAGAAGAAGATCAGGGCACCGCGATGGCCGTGGCGGCCCGATCGAGGCGGGTGCACGCCTCGGCGATATCCTCGTCGGTCAGTGTGAGCGGGGGCAGCAGGCGGATGACGTTGTCGGCGGCCGGAACCGTGATCACGAGATTGTCGTACCCGGCCTGGACCACGTCTACATTGGACGCCTTGCATTTGAGGCCCAGCATCAGGCCCGAGCCACGAACCTCCTCGAAGACATCGGGATGGTCCGCGACCATACCTTCGAGCCTTTGGCGTAACAGGGCGGACTTGCGGTTGACCTCGGCAAGGAAGGCGGGGTCGGCGACATGATCCATCACCGCGCTGCCCACTGCGCAGCCCAGCGGGTTGCCGCCATAGGTAGAGCCATGGGTGCCGGCGGTCATGCCGGAGGCGGCTCGTTCGGTGGCCAGCACCGCGCCCAGCGGGAAGCCGCCGCCGATCCCCTTGGCAACCATCATGATGTCAGGGGTAATCCCGGCCCATTCGTGGGCGAACAGACGTCCGGTACGCCCCATGCCACATTGCACCTCGTCGAGGATCAGCAAAAGGTCGTTTTCATCGCAGATCTCGCGCAGCGCCTTGAGGTCGGCATCCGGAACAGGGCGGATGCCGCCTTCACCCTGCACCGGTTCGATGAGGATCGCCGCCGTTTTGTCGGTAACCGCAGCGCGAACGGCATCGAGATCGCCAAACTTGAGATGCACGAAACCGGGCAGGACGGGACCGAACCCCTTGATCATCTTTTCCGATCCCGCCGCCGCGATCCCGGCGGAGGAGCGACCGTGGAAGGAGCCGTCGAAGGTGAGGATCTCGACCCGCTCGGGCTGGCCCGCCTCGTAGAAGTGCTTGCGCGCCATCTTGACGGCAAGTTCGCAGGACTCGGTACCCGAGTTGGTGAAGAACACGGTATCTGCAAAGGTCGCATCCACCAGCTTGTCCGCGAGCGCCTGCTGCTGCGGGATCACGTAGAGGTTGGAGACGTGCCAGAGGTTCTGCGCCTGTTCGGTCAGCGCCTTTACCAGTGCCGGATGGGCGTGGCCCAGCGCGTTCACCGCAATGCCTGAGCCGAGGTCGAGAAAGCGTCGACCGTCCGCCTCGGTCAGCCAGGCGCCTTCGCCTTTGACAAACTCAAGGGGTGCACGGTTGTAAGTCGGCAGGACGGACGGGATCATTGGATCTGTTCCTTTGGGCTGCAGGAGCCCCAGTGAGTGCATCAACAGGGGCGGTGTCGTCAACAATTTGAAAAGGGGGGCGCGCCAATTTTCGGCGCGAACGATCAAAAGGGCCGGTTACGCGGCAGGGCGTCGGCGTCGCAGGTCGAAGATATGTGCGGTTTCGATCATGAGAAGCGCTTTAGAGTAGCCGTGCGGATATGAAAAGCGGTTTGTTGTGCGCCAGTGGCGTCGCGGTTGTGCTGTAGCGCTGCTGCAATGGCCTTGCATCGGGTTCGCCTTTGCCACCGGGCTGCGTGCATGTTCACTTCCAAGGTCAAAAACCTTGCGCTGGCGGCGGGGCTGATTCTGACGTCGACCGCCTTTATCGCGGGCACGACACTGTTGGCAAAGGCGCTGGGGACCGGAGCACTGGGCCCGGCACTGCATCCGCTGCAAAACAGCCACGGGCGGTTTGTATTCGCGTTCCTGGCCCTGGCCAGTGTCGCGGCGGTGCTGCGGCCTTGCATCGAGGCGCCGCATTGGGGCTTCATCTGGGCCGGACGGTGTTTGGCTGGGGCGGCGTGTCGCTGATGTTTGCCGCCGTCGCCTTCATTCCATTGGGGGATGCGACGCCCATCAGCTTTCTCAACCCGTTGTTTACGATGATCTTCGCCATCGTTCTGTTGGCGGAACGGTTCGGCGTCTGGCGCTGGGGGGCAACGGTTGCACTGGCGGGCGCGACTATCCTGTTGCGGCCGACGCCTGAGAGCTTCCAGCAGGCGGCGCCGTTGGCCTTGGGGGCGGCCGCCGTGATGGGTATGACTTTGATATTTTTCAAGAAACTGTAAGGCCGGAAATGGATATTCCGGATCCTGCTGATCACAACTGGATCGGGGTTCACCATTGCAACGCTCGCTGTCTGGCCGGTCTGGCAGATGCCCAGCACCCTGTAATGGGGCGCGCTGGCAGGCGTCGGGTGCCTGATGGCCTGCGTGCAATTGTTTTTCGTCAACGGACTGGCCCGGGCGGACGCGGATTAAGTCGCGCCCTTTAGCAATGCCACACTGATTTTCTGCCACCTTTTATGATTTTGCCACGTTTGGTTCGGTTCCCGATGTGGTTTCCGTTCTGGGCAGCGGCGTGATCCTGGCGGGCACCTTTGTGCTGGCCCGGCAAGAAGGGTGCGCGAAACGTCGGGTGATCGGGGGCCTTTCGGCCTGTAACACCGCTTGTAACTCGGGCCGCAGTGACTAGAATAGAGCGTCGATACGGAATTTCGGAAGCGGCCGCGCTGGGTGGGCCGCTTTTAGCTTTGGAAGGGTGTTCATGTCCTGGACTGACGAGCGCGTAGACCTGCTCAAGAAAATGTGGAGCGAGGGCCAGTCGGCCAGCCAGATCGCAAAAGAACTGGGTGGTGTGACGCGGAATGCGGTGATCGGCAAAGTGCATCGTCTGGGCCTGTCGAACCGCGCGGCGAGCCCTGCCCCGGCCAAGGCCGAGGCCGAGGCCAAGGCCAAAGAGAAGCCGGCCGCGGCCGCCACGCCCAAACCGGAAGCCAAGCCTAAGCCGTCGCCCAAGACCGAACCGGCCCGCCCGGTCACCGCCGACGCGGCACCGGCAAAGCCGTCGGTCCCGGCGCGCAAGCAGATCATCCCTGCTGGGCAGCCGCTGCCGCCACAACCGTCGGCCAACGAGATCAGCCCCGAGGCACTGGCCAAGGTCAACGAGGTCGAAAAGCAAGCGAAGAAATTGAGCCTGATGGAACTTACGGAACGCACCTGCAAATGGCCGGTGGGCGATCCGGCGACCGAAGATTTCTGGTTTTGCGGACTGCCGGTACAGACCGGAAAACCCTATTGCGAGGCCCATGTCGGCGTTGCGTTCCAGCCGATGAGCGCCCGGCGCGACCGCCGCCGCTGATCCCGGAACGAAGCCGCCTTTCAGCGGGTTCTCACCCCTTGAGCGCGGCCACAACGCGTTCCAGCCTGACACCTGCGTCTTTGGCGAGTTCGGCGAGTTCCGGCGCGTCTGGCAGCCCCGCGCCGCCCAGCATCTCGCGCGCATCGGGGATACGGACGCGGGTCATGCCGCCGTCGGCCTCGACCGTAACGTTGCAGGGCAGCAGCAGACCGATCTCGGGCACCGCCGAGACCGCCTTGAGCGCCAGTTTCGGGTTGCAGGCCCCCAGAATCGTGTAGGGCGGGAACTCCACCCCGAGTTTGGCCCGGAAGGTGTCGTGCATGTCGATACGGGCGATCACGCCGAACCCCTCGGCGGCGAGCGCTTCGGTCACTTCGAGAATGGCGTCGTCGAAAGATTTGGTCAGCGTTACAGTAGCATGTTGCATGAAAGCTCCCTTTCCGGCTTGGCGCGGGGGCCAGTTTTCCGGAAAGGGCACATCCGGTCAATTGCCGGCGCTGTTATTCGATTGCGGTTACTTCACCGGAGCATGAGAGCTGAAATTCGGGATCGGGTTTTCCGAGGCCGGTTTCCCGTCAATCCCCGGCCAGTTGCCTTCGGCGAGGTTGATGTTGCCGGGGATGTCTTCCTCCCAGAAGCTCACCACATTCTTGGTGATGTTCAGGTACAGCTTGTCATCGACGATCCGCCACAGTTCCGGGTTGCCCGGCACCTTGCCGCCTTTGCTGACGCCATAGGCGCAATGTCCGTCGTATTGCGGCGCGTAATGGGCCGGGTTCTGCAGGAAGGTGTCGCGATTGGCCTGGGTGGCAAAGGCAAAGGTGGCGCCATTGTATTCGGCCGTGATGTCGGCATGACCGGGCACCGGTTTCGGCTGCGCGCTGCCCACGGGGTTCTGCTGCAGGGTCCGGTAGGCGACCACATCGTAGCCGGACACGGCAAATCCGGTGCCGTCGACGAACTGGTCGCCGGCAAAGGCCGGGAACGACAGGGTAGTGGTGGCGGCCAGCGCCAGAAGCAGGTGTTTCATGAGCAAGATCCTTGGCTTGGGGTGGTCCGGCACCATGCCGGACTGGTTTGGACAATATGCAAAACGATTGCCTTGCGAAGGGGGGCTCGCGGTCCTGTGACGGGCCAAGAGATCGCGTGAACGCCTTTTCATGTGCATTTTAGCAAAGGTATCCTGTGCGGATCGCCCTCTGGACATGCAGTCATGAACGATTACGTGTTGATGGAACCATGACTTGGGGCGGACCGGCCGTCCCGCAACCAGCAGAGAGCACGATATGAGCGATACCCCCTACACGCCGCCCAAAGTCTGGACGTGGGACACTGGAAGCGGTGGACGGTTTGCCAGCATCAACCGGCCGATCGCCGGGGCGACCCACGACAAGGAGTTACCGGTGGGCAAGCATCCGCTGCAGCTATATTCTCTCGCCACCCCGAATGGGGTCAAGGTTACCGTCATGCTCGAAGAGCTCCTGGCGCTGGGCCACGAAGGGGCGGAGTACGACGCCTGGCTGATCAATATTGGGGATGGCGACCAATTCGGCAGCGGATTTGTGGCGGCCAACCCGAATTCAAAGATCCCGGCATTGATGGATCACTCGGGCGCGACCCCGCAGCGCGTTTTTGAATCCGGCGCGATCCTGTTGTACCTGGCCGAAAAATTCCGCGCCTTCCTGCCGGAAGACCATGCCGCACGGACCGAATGCCTGTCCTGGCTGTTCTGGCAGATGGGCAGCGCACCCTACCTGGGCGGCGGGTTCGGCCATTTCTACGCCTATGCTCCGGAAAAATGGCAGTACCCGATTGACCGGTTCGCGATGGAAACCAAACGTCAGCTGGATGTTCTGGACAGGGAACTGGCCGAGAAAACCTATATCGCGGGCGACGCGTATACGATCGCGGATATGGCGATCTGGGCCTGGTACGGACAACTGGTCCTGGGTCGGCTTTATAGCGCGGGAACGTTCCTGGATGTAGAGAGTTACAAGAATGTACAGCGATGGGCCAAGGCGATCGACGCCCGCCCCGCGGTGAGCCGTGGACGGATGGTCAACCGTGCATTCGGCGAACTTCACACCCAGCTGCGCGAACGCCATGACGCGGGAGATTTCGACACCCGCACCCAGGACAAGCTGGAACCCGCAGCGGAATAAGCTAAAGCGCCCGGCCTTAAACTTGAGCCACGAACACTCTGCCACGCCTTCGGCGCTCTCGGGATATTCGTGTCACGATATGATTCAGGTAAAAGGCCGGACGCTGTAGGCAGGACGAGAGGGCGCGCCTCAGCGATCCCTAACGGGACCCC
>JBFHMM010000199.1:0-7486 GCA_041594355.1 Paracoccaceae bacterium
GAAAACTGCTTCCCGATGATCCCCTCGGGCAAGGCGCACAACGATATGCTTCTGGGTGAGGCTGAAACCCAGGGTGTGATCGACTCCAAGGGGTCGGTTCTGGTCTGACAAAATTCTTCCAATGAATTTTGGCCGGAAAATTCGAAATTTTCCGGTTCCGCGAAACGCAAAGGAATACATGAACATGTCCGCCCTACACATCAAGAAAGGTGCGAGCAAACACTCGGCCTACAACCTGCGCCCAACCTTTTCCGACGTCATGGAGCGACATACACTGGCCGTGCTCGTGGAGAACGAACCTGGCGTTCTAGCGCGCGTTATCGGGCTGTTTTCCGGGCGCGGCTACAACATTGAAAGCCTGACCGTGGCCGAGGTGGACCATACCGGCCACCTCAGCCGCATCACCATCGTCACAACCGGCACGCCGCAGGTCATCGAACAGATCAAGGCCCAGCTGGGGCGGATCGTTCCAGTTCATGACGTCCATGATCTGACCGTCGAGGGTGCCTCGGTTGAACGGGAACTGGCTATGCTCAAGGTGGTCGGCGAAGGCGACAAGCGGGTCGAGGCATTGCGTCTGGCGGACATTTTCCGCGCGAACGTCGTCGACAGCACGCTCAACAGTTTTGTATTCGAAATCACCGGGGCGCCGGAAAAGATTGACGCCTTTGCCGATCTGATGCGCCCGCTCGGACTTAGCGAAATTGCCCGTACAGGTGTCGCCGCACTGCTGCGCGGCGACTGATAACGTCAGGCACCGTGAAGCACGGCTTCTCTGAAGCTCGCCGAATGCCCCCCGAAGCGCGGCGCGAACGGGATTATTTCTGCTGACCCCCTGCTGGTCTGGGGCCGGGCAGCCGATCGTGCTATAATGTTCTGGGGATACGGCTGTTCCTCCGTTTCCACAGCCTCGGCCAGATCCGAAAACGCGCCGTCCGAAACCAATCGCGGATTATGCGCGAACCGCAGATGCCGCTCGGTCGTCATGTCGAATTGAATCCAGTCGCCTGCATCCAGACTGACCTGCTGCCCGTCGCGAGGTTGTCGATAGAATGCCAGATCGCCGTGATCTTCGCACCAGATCACCGCTTTTTGGTCTTCGGTGTCGCTCCAGAGTACTACCCCATACATTGGTTCCGTCCCGTTTTCCCAGTCTCCTTAGACTTTGGGACAAATCTGACCGCACAAACATGGTTAATTCAGTACCGTGCTCTTGCATTTTGTGTCCAAACAGATAGCTTCCTGAACTGTTCCGGCGTCACGTCTGACGCCAATTAGTTTCAGGTCATGCTGTTTTGGGCATCTCAACGTGTCAAAATTCGCATTGTTGTTTGTACCGAAATGAAAAAAACCACTATGGACACCAATGCCCAATACAACTCGATCACCGGCCGATCTTCGGAATATGTTCGGCGAAAACCTGCGCGTACTTGCAAAAAAATACCCATCTATATCAGAGCTTTCACGCCGACTGGGAATAAACCGGACACAGTTCAACCGGTACCTCTCGGGCGAGAGTTTCCCAAGGCCTGACGTCCTGGACAGGATTTGCAGTTTCTTTAAAGTAGATGCACGCATTCTGCTCGAACCTGTGTCGGCATTGGAAGACAGCGGTCAAACGCTCAACGGTCCCGTACTAAAAGAATTTTTGGGCATTGGCCTCAAAAGCCTGCCTCAGGATGTCTTTCCCGACGGCTTTTATCGCTTCTCCCGTCGAAGTTTCATCAACGACAGCCGCTTCATTGTTGGCCTGGTCTACGTGTTCCGGCGCGACGGACAGGCCTTTGTCCACGGGTTCGAGGCCAAAGAAGCAATGCGCCAGCAAGGGTTGTCCGTCGATGCCGAAGCACGCGAATTCCGAGGCTATGTCACCCGCCAGGAAGACGGTGTGGCCATGGTCATTTCTCGGCGAAACTCGATGACATGTTCCTTCAACTACCTCGCACGGGTTGCATCCTTCGAGAACAATTTCTGGGTCGGCTACGTCACCCGGACGGTTCGCGAAAGCGCCTCGGGCACCCGTGCCACCCGAATGGTTTACGAACATCTCGGGCGGCTCCGCACCTCCGTGTTCGATGCCGCCCGTGGTGCGGGTTTTCTGACCGAAGACGCTTTGATGCCATTTCACCGGCGGCTGCTACAACCGGAACAGCCTTTCCGCTAGCCCGCGCGCCATGTCGCTGAGAGCAAACCCCATGTCGGAAAACGGGCGGACAGGTCTCCGCCCGAAATCCGAAATGGAGGTGCACCAGTTGGGAATTGCGCGATGTCGGAAAAATCCACCACGGACCTGTCCTGTGTTCACCGTCCGATAGAAAAAGCCAACGGGCTGCCCAATGCGCATTATACGGATCCGTCCATCTTTGCCGAGGAAGCGCAGGCCGTCCTGTTCAATGAGTGGGCTGGTCTCGGCGTAACCGCTGAAGTCCCTGAGCCTGGCGATGCGTTCCCGATGGAATTCGCCGGCATTCCCCTGCTGATGCTGCGGGGTCGCGACGGTACAGTACGCGTGTTTCAGAACATCTGCCGTCATCGCGGCATGATCCTTGTCGAAGAACCGCGCAAAATCGAGGGCGCGATCCGATGCCCCTACCATAGCTGGTGCTATGCAACCGACGGCCGTCTGGTCAGTACACCGCATGTCGGAGGACCCGGGTTTAATACGCACGCAGGGATCGACCGCGACACTTTAGGCCTAATCGAGGTCCGAAGCCACATCTGGCGGGATGTGGTCTGGATCAACATCTCGGGCCAGGCAGCGGCATTTGAAGACGCGATGGCGCCAGTCATCGCCCGTTGGGCCGAGTTCGACGTGCCACTCCACCATGGCGGCAAAGACAGCCAGTTCGAATTGCAGGTCCGGTGCAACTGGAAACTGGCCGTCGAGAACTACTGCGAAAGCTACCACCTTCCTTGGGTCCATCCAGGGTTGAACAGCTATTCGCGCCTCGAAGATCACTATCACATCGAATCGCCACAGCATCATTCGGGTCAGGGCACCCGCGTCTATCGCCAGTTGCAAGACGAAGCCGGCCGCGTTTTCCCGGATTTCCCCGGACTGGACCCAAAATGGGACACTGCGGCCGAGTATGTTTCTGTTTTTCCGAACGTGCTGCTGGGCGTACACCGCGACCACGCATATGTCATTCTCCTGATGCCGCAGACCACAAATGAAACGCTGGAAAAGGTGCACATCTACTACGCGTCACCGGACAGCAACACCAGTCTGCGGGCGCGCAATACCGCGCAATGGAAGGCCGTCTTTGTCGAGGACGTCTTCGTTGTCGAAGGCATGCAGCGTGGCCGCACCGCGCCCGGGTTCGACGGCGGGCGGTTTTCGCCGGCGATGGATGGGCCGACCCATCTCTTCCACGATTGGGTCGCTACCCGGGTCGAAAATTTCAGAACCCGGGCAAAAGCAGCGGAATGAGCGATCTGGAGGCACGCTTGCTCGACGCTCACATGCAGTCGAACAAGAGAGCTCTTGTTTCATTCTATGTAGAAGCAGCCCAGCAGGCCTCTACGCCGGATGCAGCAGGCTTCTTTCTGACGCAGGCGCATGTTTACGCGCTCGAAACCGCGCATGACGACTGTTCTGTTCTGAATGATCGTTTCGTCGCACTGGGCCGCAATCCAGACTGAGCCGTCCTCCAACGAGTGTTTTGAACCTTTGCCCCGGAGGACCCAGCCGAGCTTGGGTATCCTCGATCAGACATCAGCGCAAACAGTTTGGTGCCTTTTTGATCCGCAATAATCCCGGGGCGAGAACCCGTCTGTGCTACAACGTCCGGCCTTTTACCTGACTCATATCGTGACACGAATATCCCGAGGACACCGAAGGCGCGGCAGGGTGGTCGTGTCTCAAGTTCAAGGCCAGGCGCTTTAGCCAGGCGTTTATTTTGAGCTTTCGCCGCTTTTTCGTTTATTCAGGCGCAACGATCTGCGTGTAGAGGCGCCAACTCGCATGCCCCAGCAACGGTAACACGATGAGAAGCCCTAGAAACCACGGGACCATGGCCGCAAAAGTCAGCCCGGCCACCACGAAGGCCCAGGCCAACATCGGCATGGGATTGGCAACGACATATTGAAAACTGGTGATCATCGCCGTAACGAAATCGACCTCGCGATCCAGCAGCAATGGCAACGCGATAACCGTGATCATAAAGAGCAGCAACGCAAAGAGCGCCCCAACGGCCGAGCCGAAGACCAGCATTTTGATGCCGTCCACGGTCAGGAAAACTTCCAGCGAAGAAGAGATATTGGTCATGGTCGCAAGCCCCAGAAACAGGGCGAAAATCATATGGCCAACAAAGAACCAAAACATGAAAACAACAATGATAATGGCGCAGATTGACGGCAGTTGACGCCGGCTTTGATGTAGAACGACACCGAAAATGGATCCGAAGTCCAGCGGCTCACCCTGATCCAGGCGGTGTGAGACCTCGTATAGACCTACGGCCGCAAACGGTCCGATCAGGGGAAATCCAATCGCCGCGAGCACCAACCAGAACGTGGTCCCAGTTTGCCATGTAATCATCGACAGCGCCCATCCCCCCAAGACGTAAAAACCGGCAAAGATCAGGCCAAACAGCGGAGCGGCCCGAAAATCCCGCCAGCCCTGGCGCAGCGCCGATTTCAGCATTTCAGCCGTAACCGGGCGCATTTCGGGTACACCGTGCAGTTTTTCCATTCTCAGATTTCCTCCCCTTCCACCGGACCCGTTGACTACATCGCTGTCCGTATTTCGGGCCAGCGCGTCGCCTCATGATAGCTCTCCGCCAAAGCCAGCAACCTGGCGTCAGAACCCTTGCGGCCCAAAAGTTGTACGCCCATTGGCAGCCCCATATCGCCGAACCCGGCAGGCATCGCGACACAGGGCAGGCCCAGCAGGCTTACTGGCACAACCACTTCCATCCATCGGTGATAGGTGTCCATTTTCTGCCCCGCGACCTCCGTCGGGAACGGTTGATCGACGTCGAACGGCCAGATCTGTGCCGCGGGCAGGACCAGCGCGTCATAGGTATCAAACAACCGAGCCGCCGCCTTGAACCACTCCGACCGCACGACGCTGGCCTTGTGCACGTCCATCGCGGAAAAACTCAATCCGCGCTCAATCTCCCAGATCGCGGTCTCTTTCAGGGGCGCGCCCGTCTCCAAGAGCGGCGCCAGCCCGCCCGCCACCGCCCAGGACCGCAGCATGATCCAGCTCTCCCAGATCTTTTCGGCCGGAAATGGCGGCGCCAGTTCTTCGACAATACAGCCCAAACCTTCCAGAATCGGCAGCACGCTACGACACTGCTCCAGCACCCCGGCCTCCATCGGGTATGCGCCGCCCCAATCGCCCAGCCAGCCGATGCGAACCCCGGTCATATCTGCCGCCTGCAACGGCGCCACTGGGTCGCAGGCATAGGCATGCGGCAAGCGCGGATCGGGACCGGATATCACATCCAGCAGCACCGCCATATCCGCCGGGCTGCGCCCCATCGGGCCCAGAGTCGACAGCTGGTGCAGGAAAATGTCACCAATCGGATCGCCCGGCACCCGGCCAAAACTGGGCCGGAAGCCATATATATTGTTCCAGGCCGCCGGATTGCGCAGGCTGCCCATCATGTCGGACCCATCCGCCAGCGCCAGCATCCCGGTCGCCAGCGCCACCGCCGCGCCGCCCGACGACCCGCCACAACTGCGCCCCGGATCATAGGGGTTGCCGGTGGCTCCATAGACCGGGTTGAACGTATGCGATCCCAGCCCGAACTCTGGCACATTTGTCTTGCCGATCAGGATCGCCCCCGCCGCCCGCATCCGGGCGGCGATGATGTCGTCCTCTTGCGGCACATGCCCGGCAAACACCGGCGAGCCCATGGTCGAGCGTACCCCGCGCACGTTCACCAGGTCCTTGACCGCAATCGGCAACCCGTGCAACGGCCCCTCGACCTCTGCCGCATCCGCCGCCCGCGCCTCTTGCATCAACGCATCGCGGTCGCGCAGCCCGACGATCGCATTGACCGCCGGGTTGATCGCGTCGATCTGCGCCAGCGTCGCCTCCATCAACGCGGTTGCGCTCAGCCGCCCGGCGCGCAGATCGGCCAGGATTTTCGTTGCAGGCTGTCGGGTTAGACTCATGCCGGGGTGCCCTGCGTAATCACGGTTCCAGGCAGGTTAGCCGCCCGCGTCGGCGCTGAGAACCCTTATTCGCCCGCATCGCAGACCGGAGCAAGCGCCCCGCCACCACAAGGCAAAAGCTCACAGGAAAATAAATTCCGCCTCCGTCAGGCCCGCGACACCCTGCACATGGATCACCCCGCCGTCATGTTCGACCACCACCGCGCCGCCTGCCGAGGTCAGGGTCAGCGCGTCAAACCCGCCGACATGATCGGCGATCTCGATCCGGTCGATTCCCTGTTCGAATCCGGCGATGCGGTCGGTGCCGCCCCCGGCGCCAAAGACAAACACATCCGCCCCCGCCTGCCCGCGCAGCAGATCGTCGCCCCGGCCGCCGTCCAGCCGATCATCCCCGGCACCGCCGTTCAGGATATCGTCACCCAAACCGCCCGACAGATCATCCGCCCCCGCGCCACCCCGCAGCAGGTCCGACCCGCCCTGCCCGCGCAACTGATCCGCGCCGCCCGCCCCGATCAGTACATCGTCATCCGCCCCACCGCGCAAAACGTCCGAGGCCTCGCCGCCCACCAACCGATCGTCGCCTTCTCCGCCCTGTACCACCCCGGTGACCCGACCGCCGGTTCCGACGAAGGTGTCGTCGCCTTCGCCGAAATGGACCGAGCCTTGAACCGTACCCTGGTTGCGAACAAAATCGCTTCCCACCCAAGACAGTTCGATGCCGCCAAAGATGTCGCCGGTATTTTCGATCCGGATCGTCCCACCACGATACAGGATGCCATGCTCCGACCCGGAAATTCGACCTGAATTACTGATGCTTATCGTTGTCGAGCTATGGAATAGGTAATTGTCGAACCCAATGCCGATCTGCGCTGAAATCGCTCCCGAGTTTACGATCTCGAGCTCTGCCCCGAACACGCCCATACCAATTCTGCCAAACAGCGAACCGTCATTGACAACGCGGCAATTGTCAGCCTGCATCAAACTCACCGCAAAACCATTCGGCGCCCGAATGATCCCGGCATTCACAATCTCGCAATCTTCGACAGCCCCGCCACCAATACCGTCGCTCTCGGAGACAACGATGCGCCCCTCGTTGCGCACGTCAGCACCGGACAGCCCGTTCAGAAGAATACCGTAATCCGTCCGAATTACCCCGGTGTTCAAGATTTCGGCATCATTCAACCCGAGGAACATCGCGCGGGTCCCGGTTATCACCCCGGAATTGATGGCAAGAAAATCAGTGCAATACGCCCAAATGGCGGTGTGTTCGCCATGAAGCCTTCCATCGTTGACAACCCTGTTTCCGACGCCGCCATAGATATCAATCGCCAAATAGGCACGAATGACTCCGGTTTCACTCAGC
>JBFHMM010000200.1:0-7424 GCA_041594355.1 Paracoccaceae bacterium
AGTCCCAGAAAAACGGCCAAGGCAAGAAAAAGCGCGGCGGTACCCATATCAAATCCCCGATTAACGAATAATTTGCACGATAATGGTTTTGAGGTCGGCGGAGCAAGAGGCTGTGTGCGGTTTCGAGCACGGGAATGGGCAGAATATGCGACTGTCCTTACCCTGGCGACAATAAAGCGGGCGACATGCTTTTGTCGCGGTATTGGCAACGGGGCAAAACCCATTTGACCGCTTGCGGTTTCCCGGCCCAACCGCCATTCTGAGAGCCAATCGAGACAGGTGGGATGTTGAAATCGGCGGCGATAAGCCCCATTTTACCCCTCCGAGAGTGGAGATGGCCCACGGTTGCCTGTTCAGGGACCCGCGCCATCTTGCCAAACACAAGGAAATAGCATGCAAGAGCCCCTCAACTCCTCCTATCCGGTCCTGCCGCTGCGCGATATCGTAGTGTTCCCGCACATGATCGTGCCGCTGTTCGTGGGCCGCGAAAAATCCGTCCGGGCGCTGGAAGAGGTCATGGCGGATGACAAGCAGATCCTGCTGTCGAGCCAGATCGACGCCTCGGTCGACGATCCCGAAGCCGACGGGATCTATAAGGCTGGCGTGCTGGCCAACGTTCTGCAGTTGCTGAAGCTGCCCGACGGCACCGTCAAGGTGCTGGTGGAAGGTGTTGCGCGGGTGCGGATCACCGAGTTTCTGGACAATGACAGTTTCTTTGAGGCGCGCGCCGAGTATCTGACCGAGATACCGGGCGATGTGACCACCACCGAGGCGCTGCTGCGCACGGTGGGCGACGAATTCGAGCGCTATTCCAAGGTGCGCAAGAACATTCCCGAAGAGGCGCTGGCGGCGGTGGGGGAATCCACCGAACCGGCAAAGCTGGCCGATCTGGTTGCCGGCCATCTGGGCATCGAGGTCGAGCAGAAGCAGGACCTGCTGGAGACGCTGAGCGTGAGCGAGCGGCTGGAGAAGGTTTACGGCCTGATGCAGGGCGAGATGAGCGTTCTGCAGGTCGAGAAGAAGATCAAGACCCGCGTCAAGAGCCAGATGGAAAAGACCCAGCGCGAATATTACCTGAATGAGCAGATGAAGGCCATTCAGAAGGAGCTGGGCGATGGCGAGGACGGCGAGGGCGAGGTTGCCGAGCTGGAAGCCAAGATCGCCGAGACCAAGCTGAGCAAGGAGGCGCGCGAGAAGGCCGAGGCCGAGCTGAAAAAGCTCAAGAACATGTCGCCGATGAGCGCCGAGGCCACGGTGGTGCGCAACTATCTCGACTGGATGCTGTCGATCCCGTGGGGCACGAAATCCCGCGTGAAAAAGGACTTGGGCCGCGCGCAGAAGATCCTGGACGCCGATCACTATGGGTTGGAGAAGGTCAAGGAACGCATCGTCGAATACCTGGCTGTGCAGCAGCGGTCGAAAAAGATGAAAGGCCCGATCATGTGCCTGGTCGGCCCGCCGGGTGTGGGCAAGACCTCGCTGGGTAAATCGGTGGCGCGGGCCACGGGGCGCGAGTTCATCCGCATTAGTCTGGGTGGCGTGCGCGACGAATCCGAGATCCGCGGGCATCGGCGCACCTATATCGGCTCGATGCCGGGCAAGATCATCCAGGCACTGAAGAAGGCCAAGACAACCAATCCGCTGATCCTGCTCGATGAAATCGACAAGATGGGCCAGGATTTCCGGGGCGATCCGGCGTCGGCCATGCTGGAGGTGCTGGACCCGGAACAGAACAACACCTTCATGGATCACTATTTGGAGGTCGAATACGACCTGTCGAACGTGATGTTCCTGACCACGTCGAACAGCTACAACATGCCCGGGCCGCTGCTCGACCGGATGGAGATCATTCCGCTTGCCGGCTATACCGAGGATGAAAAGCGCGAGATCGCTAAGCAGCACCTGATCGGCAAGCAGGTCAAGAACCACGGGCTGAAGGCCAAGGAATTCGAGCTGACCGACGCGGCGCTGACCGACATCATCCGGCTTTATACGCGCGAAGCCGGTGTCCGGAACCTTGAGCGCGAGATCGCCAAAGTAGCGCGGAAGTCGCTGACCAAGATCATCAAGAAGGAAACCGACAGCGTCACGGTGACGCCCGACAACCTGGGTGATTTCCTGGGTGTGCAGAAGTTCCGCTATGGTCTGGCCGAGGAAAAGGACCAGATCGGTGTCGTGACCGGGTTGGCCTATACCAGCGTTGGTGGCGAGCTGCTGAACATCGAGGCGCTGCGGCTGCCGGGCAAGGGCCGGATGAAGACCACCGGCAAGCTGGGCGACGTGATGAAGGAATCGATCGATGCGGCATCTAGCTATGTCCGCTCGATCAGCCCGCAACTGGGCATCAAGCCGCCGCGGTTCGAGCGTTGGGACATCCACGTGCATGTGCCCGAGGGGGCGACGCCCAAGGACGGTCCGAGCGCGGGTCTGGCGATGGTGACCTCGATCGTGTCGGTGCTGACGCAGATCCCGGTGCGCAAGGACATCGCCATGACCGGCGAGGTCACCCTGCGCGGCAATGCGTTGGCGATCGGCGGGCTGAAGGAAAAGCTGCTGGCGGCGCTGCGCGGCGGTATCACCACGGTGCTGATCCCGCAGGAGAACGAGAAGGACCTGCCGGAGATACCCGACAACGTGAAGGAAGGGCTGACCATCATCCCGGTCAGCCATGTTTCAGAGGTTCTGAAACATGCGCTGGTGCGCCAGCCGGAACCGGTTGAGTGGGACGAGGCCGCCGAGGAAGAGGCGGCGGCGGCCCGCGCGGCCATCGGTGGCGGCGACGGGGCTGCGGCCATCGCACACTGATCGCGTTTGACGGACCGAATGCAGCGGGGCGGGGGGATGTCCTCCGCCCCGTTTGCCTTTGCCGGATCCGGTGGCAAGGGTGGGCCGGACTGCACCAGATATTGACGTTTGCCGGCAAATACTGCGTAAATCTGTCCACATCAGTGGAAATTCGGCCTGAAACCGGCTATGGTCGGGCGAGGCAGACAACAGGGGGCCATAATGGCTACGAGCAGGAAGACGTCGACGTCAACAAGCAAGAGCGCGCCCAAAACGGCCAGCGCCGCGAAGAAGGTGGTGCCGGAGACCGAGGATATCACGACCGAGGATGTCGTGCTGGCGGGGCCGGCAACGCCCAAGGTGGTGACGGTAAGCGAACCGGTGGTCGCCGAGCCGGACATGAAGAAGAAAGAGTTGATCGACCTCGTGGTCGAACGCTCGGACATCAAGAAGAAATTCGCCAAGCCGGTGGTCGAGGCCATGCTGGCGGTGTTGGGCGAGACCATCGCCGAGGGCCGCGAGCTGAACCTGCAGCCGCTGGGCAAGCTGCGCATCAACCGCGCCGAAGAGAAAAGCAATGGCCGGGTGATCGTCTGCAAGATCCGGCAGAGCCTGTCCGCGCAGGGCGATGATGGCGACGACGACGATGGCGGTCCGCAGGAGGACGGCCAGGGCCCCGCCGATGCCGCGGCGTGAGCGCGGCATGGCGTCGGATATGATAGCGGGACCGGCGGAGAGAAGAAAAATCCCCGCCTTAGCTCTTGCACGCCGCCGCAGCATTGGTTAAATCCCGGCGAAATGGGTGATTAGCTCAGTGGTAGAGCGCTTCGTTCACATCGAAGATGTCAGGAGTTCAAATCTCTTATCACCCACCACCTCTCCGTTCTTTTAAGGTATTCAAGATAGGCGAAAAAACTTCGACCTGTTTTAGAATGAGTTTCGCGCAGCCAAAAATGGGTAGCAGGCGGGGTCGCATCGAAGACACTCCGAAGGGGTGCAGGGCGGGGCCTGTCAGGGACAATTTCGGCCCTTCAATCGTCTTCCATGTCGTCGTCTTCCTCGGACCCTTCGGTTTCTTCTGAAACGGGCTTGGGAGCGGGCCGCCGATACCGGGCGGCAAGCGGGCGTCCGCGCGGCGGCACAGGGCAGAAATGCTCTCTTGGCCGCGCAGGCCCGCCGTGCCGAGGATGATTTCCAGCGCATCACCTATCTGGAAGAGACCTATTATCATCGCCTCAACCCTGCGAGGGGTTTCCGCATCCAGCGGGTTTAGACCGACGATGGCCCGCGCGATGAGACCATGACCGCGTCGGATGGAGATGTGGTCTGTGTGCCGCGCGGCCACCACCCCTGTGGTGCGCCCTATGGGTTCGAGATGAATTGACTCAACGTCGTGGTCGGGCCACGGCCCAAATGGCGTTTCGTCGTTGCGCCCGAGGTGGAATGGATCATGGAACGCGACGCGTGATCCCGGACCTCTGGCGTCGGCAAAACATAGTCTCATTTTGGCATAAGCCAGAGCGAGATGTTTTTTCAACCTCACGTCGTTGGTGCCAGCATCTTGACTTCCACGGGCCATCGGATGGGTGTTGTTGCAGAACTCTGCCAGCGAAGGATTCATATCACAAATCCACGCGGTTGGATGGGCGGCATGACGAAGTCCAAGCCCGCAAGCTGCCGTACGACAAACTGGTTCGATTACAACGTCGGGTTCAGGAAGCGCGGGTCGCTTCTGATCTGGCTGGACAGGGAGATGATCCCCGAGGGCGAAGAGATCGAACACCCGACCCCAGAGGGCGCCTATAACACCGACCGCTGTCACACCGCCATCATCGAGCGTCAGTCGGTCGCGATCATTCCGATCCGTCAAAACGGACGAAAGTGGAAGAAAGATCGCCCCGCCGTTTGAGCCCGCAACGAAATCCTCCGGACCACCCGGCACTACGATACGGCATTCTGGAAGCGCTGGACCGGATACCATGCCCGAAGCCGGGTGATAATCCCCGAATTTTCCGGGCGGATGAACGGTCGGATCACGCTCGTGTTCGGCCAGACCGCTGGCTCGAACGGTCTGTCGGAGCTGCGGGTATCGCGCTGTTCGTGCGATCAGTCCGGGGGCGCGGCGGGAAGTCAGGCATGTATATCAAAAGTCTATACGATGTGTCGCAAAAGTGTTACATATTCCACATGAACCGTTTTGTCCCCATCCTGTTTTCAGGTCTTTGTGCCTGCCTGGCCGCGACCGGCTCAGAGGCGGTATCGCCGATTGCGGAGGTCATCTGTTCGCCGACCGGTGAGATGCACAGTAAACTGGAACGGCAGTATGCCAGCCGCCGGGCGGCCACCGGCCTGCGGGGCCGCGAGCAGATCATGGAAGTCTGGACCGACCGGCGCGGCGACTGGACGCTGGTCATCACCTATGCCAGCGGGACGTCCTGCATCGTTGCAATGGGAGAAGACTGGGCCAGCCTGCCGGAGAAAGACCCGGCCTGACGCGCCCGGCGCGGACATGTACCGGGTCCAGTCGATCGTCCCTGGCTGGGGAAGGCGGCGTCGCGCCGCAGGTCCGGTCGCAGTCGCGGCCGGGTGATATGCGGGCGGCCTCTCTTTGCGCCTGCGGAATACGGTCGGTCCCTGTGGTCGGTCCCTGTGGCCGGTCCCTGTGGCCGGGCATGCGCGCGCCCCGGGGCGAACCCCGGAGCGGCGCGGATTTAAAAATTACAACGGTTTCAAATCGGCAGCCATTTGCCGACCGTCCCGCCCGTCCTGAAGCTCGTACGAAACTTTCTGGTTGTCGGCGAGGCCAGTCAGCCCTGAGCGCTCGACAGCCGAGATGTGCACAAACACATCTTTTCCGCCTTCGTCGGGGGCAATAAAGCCGTAGCCTTTTGTTGTATTAAACCATTTCACGGTGCCCGTCGGCATGTCCCGTGTCTCCTTCTACCTTGTACTTTTCCCCGGAAATTTCGGGGGGCTGCGCGGCGAAACCGGCTGTACAGGCGGCCGGATTATGGAAACACACCGGGCCTGGTTGCTGGCAGCACCGGGTAGCAAGATCGCAAGTTCGACTGAAAAATCAAGAAAAAGGGGCTGCAAGCGGGGCCGATGATGGATATTTCGGCATCAATAAGGGGAACTCTGATGCAATTGTACGGTCTGAAATCTTGTGACACCTGCCGAAAGGCTCTGAAAGCCCTGCCTGGGGCCGTGCTGGTCGATGTCCGCGCCAACGGCGTTCCGCAGGCAGTTCTTGAGGCGGCGCAGGCCCGGTTTGGCGCGGCACTGGTCAACACCCGGTCGACCACGTGGCGCGGGCTGTCGGAGGCTGAGCGGGCGGAACCGGCCCTGGACTTGCTGGCTGCACATCCGGCGCTGATGAAGCGCCCGCTGATCGTCACCGAGGCGGGCGATATGCACTTGGGTTGGACGCCCGAGGTGCGCGCGGCCCTTGGCGTGGCGTGACCGGATCCCTATCTGGGGTGTCTAAGTGAAATACGAAAACCTGAACTGGTCGACGCATCGAGTGACGCACGATGTGTCAGATTGTTCGAATTTCGCCTTGGAGCAGGAGTAGAACAATGCGCAACGCGGCCCTTGTGCTGGGGGTGATCGCCGGTATCGCCGGAATGGTCGTTGGGTTTTTCAGCTATGGCTATACCGCCGCCATTGAACACTGGGGCGAGATCGACGGTCTGGCGCAGCAGGTGGCCAATGTGGACCTGATCCGCGCCACCTCGGTGCTGGCGCCGATGCTGGCGCTTGCGGGCGGTGCGATGGCGCGGGCCCGGGCGCTCTGGGGCGGGGTCCTGCTGCTGATTTCAGCGGCGGGCATGTACCATGCCTTTGGGTTCAACGTGTTCACGGTGTTTCCGATCGCCTTTGCCGGAACGGCGGGGGTGTTGGCGCTGGCGGCGGGCAAACCGGACGAGCCAAAGGCGCATTTCTGAGCGCGGAACCGCGGCGCGTCGGCGGGTCAGGCGTGAGCGGGCTGGATGGCGCGGTGGCGCAGAAGCGCGTCCAGTGACAGCGCGCCAGCGCCCTTGATCACCAGGAAGCCGAGCATAAAGACCCAGAACAGCCGCTGGTCCATGATCGCGCTGTCCGCCAGCCGGTCGAACCAGGCGCCGATGGTGGCGGGGTCGGCGTTGTGGCCGTAGATGTCGGTCAGCGATTGCATCACCACGAAACCGATCATGCCCAATGCCGCCAGCCGCGTGGCCAGGCCGAGGACGATCAGCGCGGGCAGGAGAAATTCGGCCCAGGTGCCGGCCAGCACCACCAGCCAGTGCAGGGCCGAGAGCTGCGAGACGTCGTAGCCGACAGCCTCGAACTGCCTGGGAAAGATCTGGGCATAGGCGCCGACCGATGGGCGGAGCAGGCCAAAAAGCCCATCGCCGATCTTGGTCATGGCGGAGTTCCAGTAATAAACGAGCAAGGTGGCGGCGAAGACAAAACGCGCCAGCAGAGGCAGCAGCCAGTCCCCCCCACGTTCGACAAGGTCAAAAACGGCGTCGTGCAGCGAAACAAGCATACGCATGGGGTTATCCTTTCAGGTTCAATGAGGTGATCGCGCCGCCTTGCAGCAGCAGGGCGAGGCAGGCGGCAAGATCGAAATCCGGGGTCGCGGCCAGCGCCGCGTC
>JBFHMM010000201.1:0-7406 GCA_041594355.1 Paracoccaceae bacterium
CCTGTCATACTATCCGCTCCCCGTTTCTGTACCGCCTGACGTAGTTGCGCACTGTAACGTCGCTGATGCGCACCTGGCGGGCGATTTCCGATACCGGCATTCCCTGGCTGAACAAGGCGGCCGATCCTTAGGTATCAATCGGGGAACATTCCTAGGTATCACCTCAGCGGGCGTCTGGCGCGGGCGCTCGTTTCCATCCGCCGCAACGTGCCGCCGGGGCTGCGCCTGCTGCACGGGCTGGTGTTGATCGGCGGCGGCATCCTCGGGTTCCTGCCGGTTCTGGGGTTCTGGATGATCCCGCTCGGGCTGGCGGTGGCGGCACTGGACGTCAAACCGATACTGCGTCGGCTTCGCGGCGACTGACCGCGCGGGCCGCCGAAGGGCGTTATCCGGCGGACCCGGCGGCGAACCCGGACCGGGTTTCCTGCCAGATCCGGGGCAGCTCGGGCAGCAGCCGGTCAAGCCTCTCTCGGTCATTGGCGCGGGCGGCCTGCTCGATCGCCGTCAACGTCAGGTGCAGCCGCTGCGCGCCAAAGACGGCGGCGCTGCCGGCGATCTTGTGGCAGCGTCGGGCAAAATCGCCCAAATCGGCCTCGGTGGGCGTCATCGGGTCCAGACCGGCAATCAGCGCGTCGGTTTCGCCGAGGAACCGGCCCAGCAGACCGGCGCGCATAGCCTCCTCGGGCTGCGCCGGGCCGTCCCCGCCCGCCTCCGGCCCGATCGGCGACAGCGACCGGCGCAGCGCCGGCAGCGTCAGCGGCTTGCCGATGAACCCGTCCATGCCGGCGGCCAGGAACCGGTCCTGTTCCTGCGGCAGCACATTGGCCGAGACCGCATAGATCGTCGCCCCCGCCGAGGGGCCGCCGCCCCGGCGGATTTCGCCGGTCGCCTGCAGCCCGTCCATCACCGGCATGCTGATGTCCATCAGGATGACGTCAAATGCCTGTTCCGCCGCCCGCTGCACGCCAGAGCGGCCGTCGGTGGCGCAAATCACGCTGTGGCCGTCGCGTTCCAGCATCGACTGGATCAAGCGCAGGTTGATGTCGTTGTCCTCGACGACCAGAACCGACAGGCGCGGTTCGTCCCGGTCAAGCGGCGGGTGCTGGCCGGCCGTCTGCGGTTCGGCGGTCGGGGTCAGCGGCAAACGCACCCAGAATGTGCTGCCCGCGCCCGGAATGCTTTCGACCCCGATGTAGCCCTGCATCGCCTCGGTCATGCGCCGTGCGATGCCCAGCCCCAGCCCGCTGCCGCCGCTTGCGCGGCGGAAGGACGGGTCCGAAGTCTGGAAATCCTCGAACACCCGGTCGATATCGGCCTCGGCGATGCCCACGCCGGTGTCGCTGACGCGGAATTCGACGTAGCGGCAGCCGGGCAGATCCTCGCAGACATCGGGCAGGACCTCGACCTCGATGTCGATACGGCCGTTCTCGGTGAACTTGATGGCGTTGCCGACCAGGTTGAGCAGGATCTGCTGCAGCCGGATCCGGTCGGTCAGCACCCAGTGCAACGGCGCCCCGACCCAGGTCCATCCGATGCGGGTACCGCGCGCGTCGGCCAGACTGCTCTGGCTGTCGATCAGCTCCTGCAACAGACTGCCCAAATACGCCGGGGCGGTGTCCAATGTCAGCTTTCCCGCCTCATACCGGGCGATGTCGAGCACCGCGTCGACATGGCTCATCAGCACCCGGCCGGACACCTCCATGTTGTGAACCAGCTGCGTCTGGCTCTCCGACAGTCCGCTGTCCTCAAGCAGCGACAGACTGCCCAGAATGCCGTTCAGCGGGGTGCGAATCTCGTGACTCATCACGGTCAGAACGTCGGCCTTGGCCTTTTCCCCCTCCAGCGCCCGGTCGCGGGCCTCGATCAGCTCCTGCTCGTCAGCGATCCGCTGCGAGATGTCACGCACGAACGCGGTAAAGATCTCCTCTTCGCCGTCCCGCGCCGATTGCAGCACCAGTTCGACCGGAAAGACGTCTCCGTTGGATCGGCGCGCCTCCAGCTGTACCCTGCCCCGTCCGACCAGACGCCGGGGGGCGCCGCTCTGCAAGCGGTCCAGTTCGGCCGAAACCGCATCCATCAGATGGTCGGGGACCACCAGGTCCGTGATCGATCGGCCCTTTGCCTCGGTTTCGGTCAGGCCAAAGATGGCCTCCGCCGCCGGGTTGAACTCCAGCACGCGGCCATGGATGGAAAATACGATAATGCCATCCAGCGTGGTGGACAGGATGGTGTTCATGCGCTGGTTGGCCTGCTCCAGAAGCAGCCCGCGCTGGTGGGTCTGGCGATTGACCAGCAACAGAAAGACGCTGAGCGCGCCCAGCGCCAGCAGCAGCACGGCGGTGACGATGGCCAACCGCTGCAGCGTCGCCGCGACCTGTAGCCGGCGCAGGTCGGACTGCCGGGCGAAATGGGACAGGCCCAGCACCGACATCAGCCGCACCTCCGGCCTCAGCGCCTCGGCCTGCTGGTCGAGTGCCGGCAAGGCGCGGCGCAACTCGGCATCGGAGCCGTCGATCAGCGTTACCGCCGCCTGCACATGCTCCCGCAGCGCATTCAGCGCGCTCCCAAAGGCCGGCGAAATGACCGAAATGTCCTGAAACGGGCGCGCTCGGCTCAGCGTATCGATCCGGCTGTAGAGGATATCGTAACGTTTGCGCAACTCCGCCAGGTCCGTCGACCCGTCCGGTGCTTTCACGTTCAGGGCATGCAGATAGGCCATGAATTCCACCTCGGCCTGCGGCAGGGTCCATTGCAGGTTGTCCGATTCCGCCGACTGCAGCCGCTCCAGATCGCGGATGACCTGTCCGGAAAAGGCGAGCGCCAGCACCAGAACCGCCAGCAGCCCGCTGACCAGAAACGGCCCCAGCGGGTGTTTGAACCGAATAGGGGCAAAGGATGTATTCATCAGGCGCGCGCGATGCTGGTTGCGGTCATCGCGTCAAGGCTATTGGACCGCTTCGATCCTGTCGAGTTGCCAGATGCTGCGGGAATAAACGGTCTCGGACCGGTAATCTGCATCCTGGTCATAGGGGTAGACAATCCACAATGGACCCTTCTCCCGCCGCGACATCGGTTCACCGTTCAGATAGTAGGCGACGATGGGAATGTCTTCGGTGATCTCGGCCAGCGGAATATCGACCGAATAATCATTGATTGCCTGCGCTCGAATGGTGGCAGAGGCGATCTGCAGACGTTCCAGAAGTGCTGAGAGAGGAACGCCTGTGAACCGCATGACGCCATCGGTCCAGATGGTTGTGGTCTCAAACTCTGCTCTTGGCAGCGCCTGCAGCATCCCGAGGTCGAACCGTGCAGTTCCGTCGATACTCTTGACCGTAAAATCCCCGGTTACGGTCAAAAGCACAGGACCCGATGGTTCAGGAAGCATGTCGGCCGCATAAACGCCGTCCGTGAGTGGTGGCATTAGACCAACGAGCATACCCGCGAGCATCACCCCAAATGAACGCATGCGTTGGCATTCCTCTCTTCAGTCCGATCATTGTGCATGTTTCAGGACGATGTTGCATCTGGTCAAAGGTATATGTGTCTATACCAAAGGATAGGCTGGCGCTAAATGCAACCGATTGGGCAAAAGACCGCCGTGGTGGAAAACCTGACCTTGTTTCTCCCGTTGCAATAAATAATTGATCGGTTCCGGACGAGCTGTGCTAGACTATCCGGCAAGGACATAGGACAAATGAATTGAAGGTTTTGATTGCAGACGATCACGATCTGGTTCGAGATACTTTGGTGGCCTATGTCGAAGCCGCCGGCGACATTCGCGCAATCACCGCCGCCGATTTTCCGGCCGCCTGCGCCCGTATCGATGCCGAAGGCCCGTTCGACCTTGTTCTGCTGGATCTCGATATGCCTGGGATGAACGGGCTTGACGGGTTACGACGCGCGCTGACGCTGGCGGGTGCGCCGCGTGTGGCGCTGCTTTCGGGCCGGGCCACGCGCGACATCGCGCAGCAGGCGCTGGATGCCGGCGCCGCCGGCTTCGTGCCCAAAACGCTGCCGGCGCGGTCGCTGGTTAATGCGATCAAGTTCATGGCGATGGGCGAACAATTCGCCCCGGTCGGGTTCATGTCCGGCAAGAACGCGGAAAACGACGCCGCCCCGCATCCGCTGGCCCAAAAGCTGACAGAACGCGAGATGCAGGTATTGCGCGGGTTGACTGCGGGCCAGACCAACAAGGAAATCGCCCGCGATCTGGACCTCGCCGAACCGACGATCAAGCTGCACGTCAAGACGCTCTACCGCAAGATCGACGCGAGCAACCGCACCAAGGCGGCGATGATCGCCCGCGAATCCGGGTTGTTCTGACCGGCTCAGTCCAGCGTTACGGTCTGCCGGATCTTGCCGGTGGTGCGGTCAAAGATCACGATGCGCTGGTCGGTCGTTACCACCGCGATCCAGCCGTCGCCAAAGGTCACCGCCTGCGGCTCCATCCCCTCGGGCAACGTCAGGTCTTCGGGCACCTGCGGCGTGTTCCCCGACAGGCGCGTGACAAGCAGTGCAACCACCACTACAACCCCCGCAATCATCACCCCCGTCAGAATCGTGACCAGCAGGCGCAGGAACCGCAGGTTGCCGGGTTCTTCGATGTCATCGTTGGGTTCGGAGACGGGTTCGGAAGGATCGTTCATGGGCAGCCGCCGTATCACATTCACCATCGCGGCCAATCCGCCGCCGCGCCTTGATAAGGCGCTTTCGCGCGATGTACCAGACGAGGCGTCGCTGTCGCGCACCCGGCTGACGCGGCTGATTACCGATGGCGCGGTCCAGGTCGACGGCGCCATTGTCACCGACGCCAAGACCCGCGTGGCCGAGAACGCCCAAATCGACATCACCGTGCAGGAAGCCGACGAGACCCATATCGCGCCGGAACCGATCCCGCTGCAGGTGCTGCACGAGGACGCCGACCTGATCGTGGTCAACAAACCCGCCGGCATGGTGGTCCACCCCGCGCCGGGCTCGCCCTCGGGCACGCTGGTCAACGCGCTGCTGCATCATTTTGGCAGCGACCTCTCCGGCGTCGGCGGCGTCAAGCGGCCCGGCATCGTGCACCGCATCGACAAGGATACCAGCGGGCTGCTGGTGGTCGCCAAGAGCGACGCCGCCCACCACGGGCTGGCCGAACAATTCGCCGCCCACACGGTCGAACGGGTCTATAACGCGCTCTGTTTCGGGGTGCCCGCCGCCAGCGACCCGCGCCTGCGCGGCGTCAGGGGGGCCAGTTTCGAATCCGGCAACGTTCTGCGTCTGACCACCCAGCTGGCCCGGCACAAAACCGACCGCCAGCGCCAGGCCGTGCTGTTCCAGGGTGGCCGCCACGCCGTCACCCGCGCGCGCACCGTGGACCGCTTTGGCACCCCGCCCTGCGTAGCGCTGCTCGATTGCTGGCTGGAAACCGGCCGCACCCACCAGATCCGGGTACATATGGCCCATGCCGGCCACGGGCTTATCGGCGACCCGACCTATGGCGGCAAGCGCAAGCTGCCGCAAAAGGCGCTGAACCCGCAAGCGCTGGCCGCCGTGGCCGCCTTTCCCCGGCAGGCGCTGCATGCCGCCACACTGGGCTTTGCCCACCCGGTCAGCGGCGAAAACCTGCGCTTTGACGCGCCCATGCCCGCCGATATGACCGATCTGATCGCAAAACTGCGCCTGCCCGCCGACGACCCGTAACAATTGCTGTCATAAACAGCACATGCGCGTGAACGCACTTTCGGAACCCGGAATTCATCGTACTATCATGAGCACACCCCTTGAATGGGGTGAAATGCTGACCCATATACTATGTTAAGTCCTTAAACATTATAAGGGGGGACATTGAGAGATGGCGAATTACGCTAATCTTCCGGCACCGACGCCCGAGGGCGGTCTGAACCGCTACATGCAGGAAATCCGCAAGTTCCCGCTGCTTGAGCCGGAAGAGGAATACATGCTGGCCAAGCGCTGGGTCGAAGAGCAGGACACAGAGGCCGCGCACAAGATGGTGACCTCGCACCTGCGGCTGGCCACCAAGATCGCCATGGGCTATCGCGGCTACGGGTTGCCCCAGGCCGAAGTGATCTCGGAGGCCAACGTCGGCCTGATGCAGGCGGTTAAACGGTTCGACCCTGAAAAGGGCTTCCGCCTGGCAACCTATGCCATGTGGTGGATTCGCGCCAGCATTCAGGAATACATCCTGCGCTCGTGGAGCCTGGTGAAACTGGGCACCACCAGCGCGCAAAAGAAACTGTTCTTCAACCTGCGCAAGGCCAAGGCCCGCATCGGCGCGCTTGAGGAAGGCGACCTGCACCCCGACAACGTGGCGCGGATCGCCACCGATCTCGGCGTGACCGAAGACGAGGTGATCAGCATGAACCGGCGGATGTCGGGCGGCGATGCCTCGCTCAACGCCACCGTCGGCTCCGAAGGCGAAGGCACCATGCAATGGCAGGACTGGCTCGAGGACGAAGACGCCGACCAGGCCGGCGATTACGAGGCCCGTGACGAGCTTGAAGCGCGCCGTGAACTGCTGGCGCAGGCGCTCGACGTGCTCAACGACCGTGAAAAGGACATCCTGACACAGCGCCGCCTGACCGATCAGGCCGTCACGCTCGAAGAGCTCAGCGGCCAGTACAATGTCAGCCGCGAACGGATCCGCCAGATCGAGGTGCGGGCGTTCGAAAAACTGCAGAAGAAAATGCGCGATCTGGCGCGGGAAAAGGGTATGCTCACCGCCTCGTAACCCCCGCCGACCGCGCAAGGCTAACAGTCGCCGCGACCCCGCAAGGGGCGCGGCGACAGCCGTTTCAGGCCCCCGTTTCAGGCCCCCAGCCGCATCACTCCAGCCGCGCCCGCAGCACCCGGACCATATTGCCGCCCATCACCTTGCGGATCTGCGCCTCGCTCAGCCCCGCATCCAGAAGCGCCGAGGTCAGCGCCGCCAGTTCCGAAGTGTCAAAGGCGGTCTCCACCGCCCCGTCAAAGTCCGACCCCAGCGACACGTGATCCTCGCCCACCGTGTCGATCGCGGCCCGCACCATCGCGGCCACGCCCGCCGGGGTCATATCATCACAGGTCACCTCGGCCCAGTACCCCATCCCGATCACCCCGCCGGTGGCGGCGACCTGCTGCATCAGCGCATCGTCCAGGTTGCGCTTGACCGGGCAGTGGCCATGCAGGCCGGTATGGCTGACCACCAGCGGAATATCGGTGATTTCCAGCACATCCCGCACCACCTGCGGGCTGGAATGGGCCAGATCCAGCACCAGTCCCCGCCGCGCGACCTCCTGCACCACGGCCCGGCCGAATTCGGTCAGCCCGCTGCCCGATACCCCGTGCAGCGACCCGCCCAGTTCATTGTCAAAGAAATGCTGCAACCCGATCAGCCGGTGCCCCGCCTCGACCAGCCGGTCGAG
>JBFHMM010000202.1:0-7352 GCA_041594355.1 Paracoccaceae bacterium
CCAGGCTGGCGATCACCCCTGCGCGGCCTTTTGGCGGGCCAGGTTGCTGTCCAGGTCGCTGACGCCAAGAAGGCTGGCGACCAGCCGTAGCAGCGCGTCTTCTTCGCCGGCGCGTTCGCCGTCGGCCAGCACCACCGACCAGGCAGCTTCGAGTACGGCGCGGCGGTCGTCGTAGGCGACCGCGTCCTTGATCGCGCGGGTAAAACGAACCGTATCCGGGGCTTCGGCTTCGAGAGTTTCGGCGGAGGCCCGCAGTTGGGTGGCCTCGGCCGTGGACAGTCCATAGCGCGTGGCGGTGATGCGGTCGATGCGGTCGATCTCAGCGGCGGCATAATCGTTGTCGGATCGGGCTATCCGCACAAGCAGCGCGGTCAGCGCCAGCCGGGCGTCGCCATCGGACAGCGGTTCGGGCTGCGGTGCGGTGAGGCGGGTCAGGAAATCGCGAAACATGGATGGGATATAGAACCCCTGCCGATCCGCGCCAAGAAGGAATTCCAGGCCTGAGCGGCACGCGATGGGCCGATCAGGTTGGCGCGCCTGGGTCCGGCAGGGCGTCGCCCTGCGCAATGATCGTCGCCTCGGCGCGGGCGCGCGCCTTTTGGCTGTCGGCAAAGCTGAGGCCCATCGCCTTGCGGGCGTCCTCGACGATTTTCAGCTCACCCTCGTCGAGTTCGCCATCCGCCAGCACCACTTCCCACAGCGCGTCCAGCGCGGCGAGCCGTTCTTCGAGCCCGGTGGTTTCGCGGATCAGCTTGCCGAAGGTGTCGGTTTCGGGGGCGGCCGCATGCAGTTTTTCGCAGGTGGCGCGGACCTTGGCCGCCTCGATGGCGTTGTGTTGATACAGACGCGCCAGGATCCGGTCGATCAGGCTGATCTCTTCGACCTGATAGTCGCGGTCGGCCTGCGCGACCCGCACCAAGAGCGCGCCCAAAGCCAATTCGGCATCCGGGTCGGGCAGGCGGGCCGGGGCGGTGGGACGAAAGGACTGGAACAGTTTCTTCAACATGGGGAGAAATTACCCCATATTTTGCGTTTCGCCAAGTACGATCTACCCCTAGTAGCCTATCGACGATAGTCGGATCGCCGGTCGAAACCGGGTCGCAGAGGCCTTGGCGTCCTGGTAGCCGGGGCACTCGGAGCAGGCCACGGCTTGTTCGTAGCTGTCGAATTCCAGCACCAGGGTGCGTCGGCGTGACTGCGCGTCGCGCACCTCCTGTTTCGCGCCACGCACCAGAAACCGGGCACCGAACTCGGCGAAGGGCACGGCGTTGGCGGCGGTGTAACGTTTGTAAGTCTCCATGTCGTCGACATCGACATGGGCAATCCAGTGTCCTTCTGGCATCTGCATTGGTCCCGGGTCTAGGATGGCGGGCAAGGTGGTTCACAACTGCCGGGTTGGCGAGCGTCTGCTTGCGCCCGGACCGGGTGGTGCAGATTTCGGGGCAATGCCGTGCGACCCTGTGATATTGCGGCGAGGGGGCAAAAACATTTACTCGTGAAAATAATAGGTTGACCTGAGTTTGTCATGGCAGGGGCGACCGGACAAAATTTATTTTTTTGCAGGTCTTGAAGCCGTGCCGGGCCTTCTAAATCTGACTCGCAGGACGCATGTGCGCCCTTGTGAAATAGTGCCTTTCGTGGAGTTTCCCGTAATGAAGCGTGCACTTCTTTTTTCGGCCATTCTGTCTGTCACGGCGGCGACTTCGGCGGTCGCTGGCAACTGGACAGGGTGGTATGTCGGCGGACAGCTGGGCTATGGCTTTGGCGAGTTCGACCTGACCAACTTCAACCAGCCCGGCGATTTCGACACAGAAGGCGCCGTGGGCGGTATGATGGGCGGTTATCTGCAGGACTACGGTGCCTGGGTCGCCGGTGTCGAAGTGCAGTTGGACGGCACCGATCTGACCATCGCCAGCGGCACGACCGGTGGCAACTTTGACAGCATCGCGAGGATCAAGGCGCGTGGTGGCCGTGACCTTGGCCATGGGCTGCTCTATGCCTCTGCAGGCATGGCGTATGGCGATTTCGGGGGGGTGTCGGGCATTACCAAAATCGACCTGAGCGATCCCGGCTATGTCGTTGGCGTTGGGTATGATTACCAGTTACCGAACAATTGGCTTGTGGGGGGAGAGTACCAGTACCACAAGTTCAACGACTTTGGCGCCGCAGGCAACGATGTCGGGTTCGGGACATTACAGGTTCGCGGGGCGTACCGCTTCTGAGGGCCAAGGGGTACGCCGCTGCGGACAGCGCGTTCAAGAGATGAAAAAGGCGTATGACGTATCACGGTCATACGCCTTGGTCTTCAGTGTCGTGGCTTTGCGCGTGTGCCGGTGGACGGGCTCAGACCAGACGCGAGCTTTCCTTGGCCGCGCGCACGAAATCGGCGAACAGCGGATGCGGTTCAAAGGGTTTCGATTTCAGTTCCGGGTGGAACTGGACCCCGATGAACCACGGGTGGTCCGACCATTCGACGATCTCGGGCAGGCGTCCGTCCGGCGACATGCCCGAGAAGCACAGGCCGGCTTCCTCCAGCTTTTCGCGGTACTTGATGTCGACCTCGTAGCGGTGGCGGTGACGTTCCTCGATGGTGGTGGAGCCATAGATCTCGGCCACCCGCGACCCGTCCTTGAGCGTCGCGTCATAGGCGCCCAGCCGCATTGTGCCGCCCTTGTCGTCACCGACGGTACGGGTCACCGTGTAGTTGCCCTGCACCCATTCTTTCAGGTGATAGACCACCGGCTCGAACCGTTTCTTGCCGGATTCATGGTCGAATTCTTCGGATCCGGCGGTCTTGAGCCCGGCGACGTTGCGGGCGGCCTCGATCACCGCCATCTGCATGCCCAAGCAGATACCCAGATAAGGCACCTTGTGTTCACGCGCGAACTGGGCGGCCTTGATCTTGCCCTCGGTGCCCCGTTCGCCAAAACCGCCGGGGACCAGGATGGCATCAAAATTCTCCAGATAAGGCGCGGGATCCTCGCCTTCGAAGATCTCGGAATCGATCCATTCGGCGACGACCTTGACGCGGTTGGCCATGCCGCCGTGGGTCAGCGCCTCGGCGATCGACTTATACGCGTCCTCCAGCTGGATGTACTTGCCGACGATGGCGACGCGCACTTCGCCCTCGGGGTTATAGATTCGGTCAGCGACGTCCTCCCAGCGGTCCAGCTGCGGCTTGGGCGCCGGGGTGATCTGGAATGCGTCCAGGACCGCCTGATCCAGACCCTCGCGGTGGTAGGCCAGCGGCGCCTCGTAGATCGACTTGAGGTCCTGTGCGGCGATCACCGCGTCGGGGCGCACGTTACAGAACAGCGCCAGCTTCGCGCGTTCCTTCTCCGGGATCGGGCCTTCGGAGCGGCAGACCAGGATGTCGGGTGCTAGGCCGATCGACCGCAGCTCCTTGACGCTGTGCTGGGTCGGCTTGGTCTTCAGCTCACCGCTGGCCTTGATGTAGGGCAGCAGGGTCAGGTGCATGAAAATACACTGGCCGCGCGGGCGATCCTGGCCGAACTGGCGGATCGCCTCAAAGAACGGCAGGCCTTCGATGTCGCCGACGGTGCCGCCGATCTCGCAAAGCATGAAATCGACCTCGTCGTCGCCGATGCCGATGAAGTCCTTGATCTCGTTGGTCACATGCGGGATCACCTGAATCGTTTTGCCCAGGTAGTCGCCCCGGCGTTCCTTTTCCAGCACGTTGGAATAGATGCGCCCCGAGCTGACCGAGTCCGTCTTGCGCGCGGCCACGCCGGTGAACCGTTCGTAATGGCCCAGGTCGAGATCGGTCTCGGCGCCGTCGTCGGTGACGAAAACCTCGCCGTGTTCAAACGGTGACATCGTGCCCGGATCGACGTTCAGGTAGGGGTCGAGCTTGCGCAGGCGAACCGAAAATCCACGGGCTTGCAGCAAGGCCCCGAGCGCCGCCGAAGCCAGCCCTTTGCCAAGAGAGGAGACAACGCCGCCAGTAATAAAGATATAACGCGCCATGAGTGTTCGGCTGCCCCCGTGAGTAGACTGTGATTCGCCAATTTTGGAATGCCCAGAGCGGTGTTGAAAACCGCAGCATCACGGGATTTCACGTATAAAGGATTCGCGCGATCAGCGCAAGAGAACCGCAAGATGCTGTTGCAGGCCCAATTCCATCTTCAAGGTGTTGTAGTTCCCGCGTGGCTTAGTCCGCGCGGGGAACCAGCGGACCGGTGTCACCTTCGGCCGGCGGCAGCAGGCTGTCGCCGGCGGGCAGACCAGGAACCTGCGGTTCGCTCTCGGTTTCGGTGGCTCCGGGAACGCCCAGCCGATCGATAACCGAGGAGCCCGAGGCATTCTGTGCCGCGATGATGGTCAGGGTGATCGAGGTCACGATAAAGGCCGCCGCCAGCACCCAGGTCACCTTGCCCAGCGCGGTTGCTGCGGCTCGTCCGGTCATGGCGCCGCCACCGCCGCCACCCATGCCAAGCCCGCCGCCCTCCGACCGCTGCATCAGGACGACGGCGATCAGGCCCAGAGCCAAAAGAAGGTGGATGATGAGAACGACGTTTTCCATGAAGACCTGCGGCGTTTGGCGTGTATCGCGGGGTATGTATGCAAGTTTACGACAGGGGGCAAGGGATGAGTTTACCCCGCGCCCGCGTCTCCCTGCCGAGGGAGGTTGCGGCAAAGACCTGCCTTGCGCCGGGCTGGACAGCGGCGGAGCAAAGCCGCACAGTCATCCCATGCCACATGATCATCACGACCACGATCACCCCCATGCCCTGCTGCCGCCGGATCCGGCGTTGCGGGTTCGGGCCCTGGAAACCCTGCTGTCTCGCAAGGGGCTGGTTGATCCGACCGCCCTGGACGAGATTATTGACACCTACCAGAACCGCATCGGCCCCAAGAACGGCGCCCAGGTGGTGGCGCGGGTCTGGAGCGATCCGGCGTTCCGCGCGGCCCTGCTGGAGGACGCCTCCACGGTTATCGCCGACCTTGGTTTCTTTGGCCGGCAGGGCGAACATATCGTGGCCGTGGAAAACACTCCGGAACGGCACAACATGGTCGTCTGCACGCTGTGCAGCTGCTACCCATGGCCTTTGCTGGGCATCCCTCCGGGCTGGTACAAATCCGATGCCTACCGCGCGCGTGCGGTGCGCGAGCCGCGCAAGGTGCTGGCCGAGTTCGGCGTGAGCCTGCCTGCCGAGACCACGGTCCGGGTCTGGGATTCCACCGCCGAGGTCCGCTATCTGGTGATCCCGATGCGGCCCGAGGGCACCGAGGGGATGGACGAGGCGGCGCTGGCGGATCTGGTGACGCGCGACAGCATGATCGGTACCGGGCTGGCGCGGGAGCCGGGGTCATGAGCCGGGTCCATGACATGGGCGGCCGGTTCGGCGACGGCCCGGTGACCCCGGAACCGCAGGGCATTCCACAACTCGGTGAGGAGTGGCAGCAAAGGGCGCTGGCGCTGACGCTGGCCACCGGCGCCCTGGGCCAGTGGAACATCGACATGTCGCGCCGCGCCCGCGAGGAACTGGCACCGGCGGATTACGCCCGGTTTTCCTATTTCGAGAAATGGATTGCGGGACTGGCCGATCTGATGGTCGAAACCGGCGTGCTCAGCCGCGGGGACCTGCGCGGCGATGGCGGCGAGGACCCGCATGCGCTGGCGGCGCGGGTTCTGAAGGCCGCGGATGTGGCCGGGGTTCTGGCCCGCGGCGGGCCGGCGGACCGCCAAGGCGGCCCGGCGCCGGTCTTTGTGCCGGGGCAGGCGGTACGCACGCGCCACCCGGCCGACAGCCGACTGGTCGAGGGCGGGCATACCCGGCTGCCCGGTTACGCCGCCGGCGCGCTGGGCTATGTGTTGCGCTACCAAGGCACCCATGTTCTGCCCGACAGCAACGCACACGGGTTGGGCGAGGCGCCCGAGCCGCTTTACGCGGTGCGGTTCAAGGCAACCGAACTATGGGCGCAGACCGAACATCCTGGTGACGAGGTCATTCTGGATCTCTGGCAATCTTACCTGGAGTCCGCATGACCGGTGCCCCCGAACCCGTGTTCCTGCAACCCTGGCACGGGCAGGTCTTTGCCTTGACGGTCCATCTGAACGAAACCGGCCTGTTCGGCTGGCCGGACTGGGCGGCGCGGTTCTCGGCCACGCTGGCGCGTCACGGGCTGGAGCGGGACCTGGATGGCGGCGAGGATTACTTCAACTGCTGGCTGGAAACGCTGGAGTCGCTTCTGAACGACCTCGGTCAGGCCGCCCCGGAGGAGGTTGACCGCCTGCGGGCCGCATGGGAGGCGGCTTATCTGGCGACTCCGCATGGCGATCCGGTCAGGCTAGCGGAATAGCCTGCGTTATTCATCGATGTCATCGACGTCGTGCTGCCCGGCCAGTTGCCGGCGCACGTGGCTCCAGCTTAGCCCGATGCCCAGCACCACCGACAGGGAGAATATCCCCAGCCAGACGTTCAGGTCCTCATTCTTCAGGTCCAGCAGGCCGAAGTCATAGAGCACCCACAGCAGGGCGCCGACCACCGCCAGCACCAAAAACATGCCGAACCCGCCGATCGAACGAACGGTTGCACGCAGGTAGATAATGTAGCCGATCACCAGAATCAGGCCCATCAGCACCGTCACCGAGAGGTAGCGCTCGTAGTTCTCAAGCGCCCATCGCACGAAATTCCACTCTGTCGGATTATAGGTGAGCGCCAGCAGCCCAAAAGCAAACAGCCACCTCAGGAACATGCCCATTGATCCGATCCGCCTCACTTTTTTGCGGGTCAAAGTCGCGCATTGTCGGGTTTGTGTCCAGTCTCCAGGGGCCTTGCGACGAATTTCCGGTTTTACTGTTGCAGCGGCATCGGTATACGGGCGCGGGTTTGATCTCAATTTAAAGGACCGGATATGGCCAACGTCGTCGTTGTCGGCGCCCAGTGGGGCGACGAGGGAAAAGGCAAGATCGTGGACTGGCTGAGTGAGCGCGCCGATGTGATCGCGCGGTTTCAGGGCGGCCATAACGCCGGCCACACGCTGGTCATCGACGGCAAGGTCTACAAACTGCACGCGCTGCCCTCGGGCGTGGTGCGCGGCGGCAAGCTGTCGGTGATCGGCAACGGCGTCGTGCTGGACCCCTGGCACCTGGTGAACGAGATCAAGACCGTTCAGGCGCAAGGCGTTGAAATCTCGCCGGAAACCCTGATGATCGCCGAGAACACGCCGCTGATCCTGCCCTATCATGGCGAGTTGGACCGGGCGCGCGAAGAGGCCGCCTCGAAGGGCACCAAGATCGGCACCACCGGCCGCGGCATCGGCCCCTGCTATGAAGACAAGGTGGGCCGCCGCGCCATCCGCGTGGCCGACCTGGCGGATGTCGCCAC
>JBFHMM010000203.1:0-7202 GCA_041594355.1 Paracoccaceae bacterium
ACTTGGCGAGGAAGTAATGTTTGTTGGCCGAATGAACAGGTATGGCGCTAACCTCAAGACAATGGAGGAACGAGTTGAATTAGTCCATGTTTTGTTCGAGTGGAGCAAGGAGGCCAACAAATGGGTAAGGGAGACGCATATGTTGTTCTTTAAGGAGTTAATTTTTCCTCACGTTGAGAGAAAATACGCACGAAAACGAACGTATTGGGTTAAGACAGAAAAGTCTGCGGGTCTAGAAGGCTTCAACATTCCATTGTTTGCATCGAATTTGGAAGAGGCTAGGAAATGAAACGCCTCATCGAAAGAGGCCTGATGTTCGGCAATCTCTTTCACGTCGAAAGCCCTGCGTTGGTGGAGCGATATAACCGGGCGCTGAAGCATCTGACCGGGCTGGAAAGCGCGCTGGCGGATTTTCACGTGGATATCTCGGGCTACAGCCCTGAGATTGGCGAGGAGTTGGGCGATCATCTCTACCTCAACCACGGCGGGGTGAACCGGCAGTTCATCCTGCTGAGCACCGAACAGAAGCGGTGCCCGCTGCTGAATGCCAAGTTCTCGACCAGCCGGGATATCCTGCGCGATTTCATCACCGACAATGAAAGCCAGCTCTTTGCGCTGACCGCGCGGGACGCGGTGGCGGGGGAACTGGTGAATTCGGTCTTCGAGGTCACATCGCCCCGGCGGCTGTTCGACATCCGCCGCATCACGGTGGAGGCGGACACCACCAGCGGAACGCTGAAACATGCCGAGCACCTGGCGGCGCTGGTGGACCGGTTCAAGGGCGAGGAGGGCGGCTGGTTCGACGACGTGCTGATCGCCGAGATGATCGAGCTGGCGGGCAAGTCGGGCGACCTGACCCGCAATCCGATCCGGCTAAAGGCCACCGAGTTCGAGCAGCGCAATTTCTGGACCGCGCATTTCGGGGGGCTGTACCTGTTTCAGGACATGGACCACCCGGCGATGATCACGGCGGGGCAGAAGGACGAGTTGGGCGATCTGCCGATCAAGTATGTATTCGACACGGATGACCGCAACCAGATCGCCAAGTTCCTGCAGTACAACGACCTGGTGGAACCCATCGTCAAGGCGCGCGGCGTCGATGCGGCGGCGATCATCCAGCAGAAAATGGATTTCGTGGTGATCGACGCGGCGGCCAGCGCCGGGCTGGATCTGAGCAACCTCGACCGGGCCGACATGCGGCGACTGGCGCGCACCAATGCCGATGTGCTGCCGCGCGAATATGAAGGCCTGTCGGAGTTGCTGAGCTGGGCCAGAACCGGTGGGCGCTGGCCGCGTATCAGTTCCGATCATCCGGCCTATTTCTATACGTTGCGGGCGGCCAGCCATGACAATCGCGATCTGGTCAACATGTTGTTGGCCGAACTGACGCCGCTGGATTTCCGCCAGTGCTTTATTTGTCACAAGGAGCTGTTCTATCAGCGCTATCGTGGCTGGCCCGATGCCAAGAAAGCCTATGTTGCCGATTTCCTTGCGCGCGAGTATCAGGTGGACAAGGCGGGCGCGCGGGCGGCCCTGTTCGGCCACGAAGACGACATGAGCGGGGAGCCCGATCCGCAACCGGTCGATGATCTGATCCGGCGGGTGGGCCCCTGGGGCGCGATAAGGAGAACCTGAGATGATACCGATGTTCCGGATGCTGGGGTTTCTGCTGATTGTCCTGACGGTGGTCTATCTCGTCGTGTCGGTTTGGTCGCGCAAAGTGCGGCGTAAGAAGCTGGAAGACCGCTGGGACAGCAAAGAGGTGCTGACCAGCGACCGCGACGCCTTTATCCAGCGCGGGCTGGAACAATACGACAAGTCGTTCCGGCGCAAGCTGATCTGGCTGGTCTACATCGTGCCGCTGGGGGTGATCGCTGTGTTGGTTTACGTTACGAATTTCAAGTGAGGGCTGTGCGATGGTCTATATCAAATGGGCGATAATCCTGGTTTTTTGGACGTTTGTCGCGGCGGCGCTGCATTACACGCTGCCACAGACCGACATCGCGCGGGTGACCGACACCTATGAAAAGCGGATTGATCCGGGTGAAAACAGTTGGTTCTGGTCGGTGCACGATGTTGGCAGCGATGCCACCACATCGAACCGCGACGTGTTCTTTATCCAGACGCGGCGGGCCAACGGCAAGATCATGGTCTACCGCAACGAGGACACCGGCTGGACCTGGCCACCCTATTTCAAGGTGCACAGCTCTAACCTGCAGGCCGAGGCGGCGGATATGAAATCCACTGCCGAGGCACCGAAATGGGTGGCGATCCGGCATTACGGCTGGCGCAACGAATTCCTGTCGATCTTTCCCAACGCGGTAAAGATCTGGCAAGTCGAGGACCCCGAAGTGCGGATCATCCCGTGGTTCAACATCATCTTCCTGACGGTGTGCGTGGCGCTAGTCTATGCGATCTGGGTGCGCTGGCGGCGGTTCCGGCTGCGCCGGATCGACCCGATGATCGAGGACGTCGAGGACAGCTTTGCGGCGGCCGCCGATGCGTTTTCGGAAAAACGCGGCCGTTTCCGGCGCTGGCTGGAAAGCTGGCGCAGCTGAGCTGGAGTCGGCGGTTACCTGTTGTTAACGTTCGTTCAGCTAAACCCTTCCGGTAACAAATTGTTATCGAAGGACCGGCGGCGTGCAGGCATATTCATTGAGCGGCGAGCATCAGACCCAGCGGACACTGGCCGAGCAAATGCGCATCACGGATGCCGACATCAAGGAACGCAAGAACCTGCTCGGGTTGACAGAAGGGTGCGAACAGAAGCTGGCCGCGATTGAACAGGTCGCGCGCGAGATCGTGGATGATGTGGTCGATGAATTCTACGACCACCAGATCGAGATCCCGAAGATCCGGTCGATCATTGGCGATTCCGACACGCTGCTGCGTCTGCGCAACGCCATGCGCGGCTATGTGCTGAACCTGTTCTGCGGCAAGTACGGCCGCGACTATGTGAACTCCAGGTTGCGGATCGGAAAGGTGCATGCCCGCATTGGCGTTCCGCCAAAGCTCTATGTGTCGTCGCTGCACGGGCTGGAGAAAATCCTGTGTACCCATCTGAATCGCCGGCTTGACAACAAGGCACCGACCGAGGCGCTGCACAAGCTGATGCTGTTCGATCTGCAATTCGTTTTTGACACATATATTCAGGGGCTGGTCGCTGAGGTGGAGGTCGCCCGCGACGAGATGATCAACTATTCGCACATGCTGGAGCAGACGGTGGCGCAGCGCACGGCGCAGATCCAGCGTCTGGCCCATACTGACGAACTGACGGGGCTGTGGAACCGCCGCAGCCTGTATACCGAGGCGGAGAAGCTGATCGCACAGGCGGAGAACACGGGGACCTGTCTGAGCGTGGCGTTCATGGATATCGACGGGTTCAAGCAGATCAACGATTCAGAGGGGCATCAGTGTGGCGATCGCATTCTGGCCGATGTCGGCCAGTTCATCCACCATCATTGTCGTGGTTCGGACGCGGCCTTCCGCTATGGCGGTGACGAGTTCTGCCTGCTGATGCCCGACACCAGCGCCCAGGCGGCGCGCCATCTGTGCGATCAGGTCGAAGATGGGCTCCGCAGCAAAACCCAGGGCCATGTACGGTTGAGTTGCGGTATCTCGACTTACCAGCCGGGCGACATGACGAATCCCGACACGCTGATATCGGAAGCGGATTCCAATATGTACGTGGCGAAGCAGGAAAACAGGAAGGACGAGCGGACCCCAGTGCAAGCCGGTCGGCGGCAGCAGGACGATGCGCAGGCAGACCAAAAGGGCCGTCAGTCGGCGTAAAGGTACTCTGCTTCAGCGATCTTTAGGGCCTGCTCTTGCGAAATCGACAGGAAATCGGCAATTTTCTCGGCGTTTTCCTCAGGATGGTCGGTTTCGTGAATCCGGCTGTAGCGCGGGAAGCCCGCATCGCGGATCCGATCGCTTTCGTAGACCATGTCGTTGCGGATGGTCGGCAGCAATCGTTCCAGGGTGGCCTGGCTTGTCCGGTCGCCGGCCAGTCCGACACGTCGGGCGTGGCCGATCAGGTATTCGTCGGAGAACTGGCATTCTATTTCCAGCATCCGGGTGATCGAACGGTCCGAGAAGAAGTCGTTCATCAGGTCCAGGTTGGATGGGTCCATGCAAACGATCAGCCGGTCGGTCTCGTAATAGTCGAACAGCATCCGCATCAGGGCCCGGCGGTGACGCGTGCGTTTTTCCAATGTCGTCTGGATCCCGCCGAGGTCTGGCAGGGGTGTGCTTTCCTCGGTGAACAGGTATTCGATGGCCGGGACATTTGTGACCTGCCGGATCTGCTCCAGCAGCCGCTTGGCAACGTGCCATTTCTTGCAGACCACGATCATCAGTTCGCGTTCCCGGCCCAGCGAGCTTTCAGTTTCCCAGAATCGCATGCCAAAGCGCCGGCCGATCCGTCCGCGCCCGGTCAGGAACTTGAACAGGCTTCGTCCCTCGTTCGAGATCTGGAACTGAACGTCGTGGGCTGCGTAAAGCCGCCCCAGCCGGGCCTTCAGTTCCTTGGCCTCGGGGCTGATCTTGCGGGCAAAGAGAAAGTCCTGGCTGAGCAACAGGTCGTAGTGGTCGTTGTAGAAGGTGACCGGCATGCCGTAGTCGGAGAACAACAGGAAGGTCAGTGTGCGGGTCTCGATCTCGACCTCGGGTACCAGATGTCTGACCAGCGTCTGGAAAAACGTCTCATCCGGGATCCACGTCGTCCGGAAAAAACGCATGACGTCTTTGCGCTTGCGAGTGAAATCCAGGATCCATTCGATTGTCCGGCGCCGCAGGCACCACCATTGGCTGCCGATCTGGACCTGAATATCTGACGGTATCTCACGCTTGAGTCCCAGCCGTTTTTGCAGTTCGAAAGCCGCATAGAACTGGCGTTTTTGGGTGCGTTCGTTAAAGAAGTGGCGGTAGATCAGCCGGTCTTCCTTCATCCCGGTTTTGATCCAATCGCTTTCGAAGAAATCAAAGCTCTCGACAAAGTCGACGTCGTTTTCATCCAGAAACTGGTGCGCGTATTCAGCGGTCTTGATCGCCATGCAGTCGCCCGACAGCATGTAGAAGTGCGTCGCGCGGGGGAATTCATCGACCGCAGCCTCGACCGCGTAAAGGGTGGCCTGCACCAGCGACCATTCCCCCCAGCCGCATTTGATTCGCTTGCGGGCAAAGGTGACGTTGGGATTGTCCAGCAGCGCGCTCTGGATCTTGTGGAAATGTTCGGGCTTGGCGCGGGCGTCGAAATGGATCGACATGTAGTCGCCGGCGGCCGTCAGACGCTCTGCCTGCTTGATGATCGCATCCGGATCCTTGTGGCACAGCAATATGTAGGCGATTTTTGCCATTCCGGATACGAGGTGCCCTTGTTTCTGCTCGTTGTTTATCTTGATAAAGATGAAGGTGGCCTGAATAAACAGCCAACCTGCGATTTTCGCAAATCTGTTGCCGCAGCGGGCGTGTTCGTCGTGCGGGCACGTTTCGGACAGGATACACATGGATATCGAAGCCTTCTTCACCGCAATGCAAATGCCACCGTTGGCCCGATTGCCGGGGTGGAGTTTTGCGGGTTGGGACCCGGAGGCGCGCGATTTTTTGGTGCGGTTCACGGCGCGGGAGGATTTCGTAAACCCAGCCGGTACCGTGCAGGGCGGAATGCTGACAGCCATGATCTATGACACCATGGGGCCTGCCATCGTGGCGGCCTCGGGTGGGACACGGATGTAGCGGACCATTGACCTGCACAGCCATTTTCTGCGACCTGTGATGGTTGGTCAGGTGCTGGTGTCGGCCCGTGTGGTCCGTCTGGGTCGACAGGTGGCTTTTATCGAGGTCAGCCTGTTCGATGGCGGTGTCCGGTTGTGCCTGCGGGCCTGATCGTCGGCGAGCCTGGGACCGCTGCCAACCGCAGGCTAGAGGCACCGCGACAAAACATGGTTTGTCGGCACAGGCGGACTTGGTATAACCGGATCAGAAAAAGACGGCCAAAAAACGTAGGAGGCGAGGGCAAATGGGATTTCCCGGAACCTGGATGACGACCAGCGAAAGCATGGTGTACCGGGTCGTACCGAAATGCGCGTGCTCGACCATTGGCCAGATCATGTATTTTTCGGATCACGGCGAATTCTTTGACGGCGATATCTACGATGCGCAAGCGGGCCTGCACAAGTGGTCGCTGGAAGACAGCCAGGGCGCGATCACCCGCAACGTGCAGGGGCACCGATCCTATGCGTTCACCTGTGTGCGCAACCATTATACCCGCATTCTCAGTTCGTTTTTCGACAAGATCTGCGGTATCCAGCGCAACGGCAAACGGTACCGCGGCAACCTGGTGCCGATGCTGGTTTACAAATACGGGGTCGAAGTCGGCGGGGAGGACGGCAAGGAAGAGTTCGACCAGATCAAGAGCTTTCGCCGGTTCCTGCTGTTTGCCCGCGACACCATTCGCTGGCGCCGCCCGATGGACCCCGACATCCACTGGTCGGCGATGTCGGGGCATATCTCGACCTACATCGTGAACGGCGGTCTTTACGACAACATCTTTTGGACGGAACAGTTCAACGACGGGATGCAATCGGTGCTGGACGCGGTCGAAACCCCGCATCGGGTGGATCTGGATACCATTCCGCGTTTCAACGAATCCGAAGGCCACGGGCCGAAACGGGCGCATCCGGTAGAGGATTACTTCGACGATCTGTCGATGCACTTGGTTTACGAGATCTACAAGCGCGATTTCGACCTGTTCAAATACGATTTCGAGAACCCGGGGAACAAGATGCCGCTGGAACCGATCGATCTCGAAGAGGTGCACGCCAAGCTCGGTGATTGAGGCGGGCAAATTTATTTTGAAGAATTTTTTAAGAAAACTCAAAATTTTCTTGGGCGCTTCGGCGCAATGGTTCGCCCGGTCGGCGGCGGGGCAGGGCTTGCGTCCGGCGGTACGGCATCCTACATCCCTGCGTCATGGCGCAGAAGAAATCAGACCCCAACTACAAGGTGATCGCGGAAAACCGGCGGGCGCGGTTCGACTATGCCATCGAGGATGACATCGAATGCGGGTTGCTGCTGGAAGGGTCCGAGGTCAAATCGCTGCGGGCAAACGGGGCCAATATCGCCGAAAGCTACGCTGCGGTGGAAGACGGGGAACTGTGGCTGATCAACAGCTACATCGCGCCCTACGAGCAGGCAAAGAC
>JBFHMM010000204.1:0-7195 GCA_041594355.1 Paracoccaceae bacterium
GTGGTGCCCACCGGCACACCGAACAGCTCGTGCAGACCGGCATTGGCCTGGGTTGCGCCGAACCCCAGCGATGTCGCCAGACCAAAGAGGGTGGCGAAGACGGCCAGCGTGTCGATGATATGGCCGACCCAGCCCCAGACCGCCTCTCCGAAGATCGGGTAAAAGGCGGAGCGGATGGTCAGCGGCAGCCCCTTGTTGAAACTGAACAGCGCCAGCGCCAGCGCGACGATGGCATAGATCGCCCAGGGGTGCAGACCCCAGTGAAAGATCGTCGCCGCCATGCCCAGACGCGCGGCGGCCGCCTGATCGCCGGCGGTCGCACCCAGCGGCGCCCAGTCGGTGCGCGCGCCGCCGTCAGCGGCTGTCCCGCCCAGCGAAGAGGCAAAATGGCTGAGCGGTTCGGACACGCCATAAAACATCAGCCCGATGCCCATGCCGGCGGCAAACAGCATCGCGAACCAGCCGATATAGGTGTAATCGGGCGCGGCATCCGCGCCGCCCAGACGGACCTTGCCCCAGGGGCTGGCGATCAGGAACAGGCAGAAGAGAACAAAGATGTCGGCCGCCCCGAGGAAGAACCAGTCGAAATTGCTGGTCAGGGCCGGGCGCAGCCAGGTGAACAGCGCCGAGGATTGCTCGGGCAGGGCCAGCGCGTAGAACACGAAGGCCACGATTGTCAGCCCCGAGATCAGAAACACCGGGTTGTGAATGTCAATGCCGAAGGGCCCGACCTGGGCTTCGACGTTGTCCTGTCCGATTTCATAATCGGTTTCAATGATGCCTGCGGCACCTTCGGGCGCGGGTATGCCTTGATTTGTATCATCAGCCATGTGCGGTCTCCCTGTGTTTGTGTTTGATCAGCCGCGAACGACCATCACCGTGCAAGCCGCATGGGTCGCAATCTTGCCGCCGTTCGAGGGCCACAGGTAATCGGTGAGGTTGGGCAGGTGGCTGGTCATGACGACCAGATCGGCGCCGGTATCGGTGACGGCCCCAAGTAGTGCGTCGTCCAGATCGGTGGTGGGATCATGGCTGATGGCGGCGTGGGCTTCGGTCTTGATACCGTGTTTGTCGGCCTGCGCGGCGGCGAAGTCGGCCAGTTTCGCGGCATATTCCGCCGGGTTGTGGGCGGCGGCGCTGGGCGCCGTTGACGTGATGCCCACATAGACGACGCTGGCGTCGTACAGGCGCGCCAGATCGGCGCCACACTGCAGCCCTTTGCCAAGGTCGCCGGTATGCAGCAGGTCCACTGGCGTCATAATTCTGGAAAACAAATCCTACCCTCCTTGTGTGTTCTTTGAAGTGGTGCCGCCGGGATTTGGATCAGCCCGGTTCGGATGGTGCCATCCGGACAGTCGCGGCGACTGTCGGCATGTCTTTGGGTCGGGGTGGCTGTGGTTCGCCATCCTTTGACCATAAGCGTCACTATAACAAAGGAAATGAGAAAATACGCCCTTCTTGCCCCGAAAACCGCCGTTCACGGGTCGCCGGACGAGGCGCGATGTCGGAAGAACCGCCACCGTCTCCGCATCGGGACAAAGACAGGGCGGCATCGACGGGCCGTCCAACCGGGGCGCGTGAACGAAAAAACGCCCCCGCAGCGGACTGTGGGGGCGCCTGTCTGAATGGGGCGCAGGACCGAATGGTTACTGCGGGATCTCGCCTTCGAGCCCTTCGACGTAAAAGCTCATGCCGGCCAGCGTGCCGTCATCGGCCACTTCGCCCTCGGCCAGCCAGTCGCTGCCGTCCTGCTTTTTCAGCGGGCCGGTGAAGGGGTGGTATTCGCCCGATGCGATGGCGTCTTTCAGCGCCAGTGCCTCGGCCTTGACCTCGGCCGGAACCGCGTCCGAGATCTCGCCGATGCCGACCATGCCGGCGCCGATACCGTCCCAGGTGCTGACGCTTTCCCAGGTGCCGTCCATCACTGCCTTGGTGCGCGCGATATAGTAGGGCGCCCAGTTGTCGATGATGGAACTCACGCGCGGCATCGGGGCGTATTCGCTCATGTCCGATGCCTGGCCAAAGGTGATCACCCCGCCGGCGGCCTGTGCGGCGGCCTGCGGCGCGGTGGAATCGGTGTGCTGCAGGATCACGTCGGCACCCTGTTCGATCAGCACCTTGGCCGCATCGGCCTCTTTCGCGGGATCGAACCAGGTAAAGGCCCAGATGATCTTGAACTCGACGTCCGGGTTGACCTTCTTGGCGTGGATATAGGCGCTGTTGATGCCCCGGATCACTTCGGGGATCGGGTAGGAGCCGATATAGCCGATGATGTTGGACTTGGTCATCGAGCCCGCGATATGACCTTGCACCGCGCGGCCTTCATAGAAACGGGCGGAATAGACCGACACGTTCGGCGCGGTCTTGTAGCCGGTGGCGTGCTCGAACTTCACGTTCGGGAATTTCTTGGCCACGTTGATGGTCGGGTCCATGTAGCCGAACGAGGTGGTAAAGATCAGGTCGGCTCCATCCAGCGCCATCTGCGTCATCACCCGCTCGCTGTCCGGGCCCTCGGCCACGTTTTCGACGTAGACGGTTTCGACCTTGTCGCCGAACTCGGCCACGACCGCCTTGCGGCCCTGATCGTGCTCGTAGGTCCAGCCGCCGTCACCCACCGGCCCGACATAGACAAAGCCCACCTTGGTGGTGTCGGCCATGGCGCCGGTTGCCAGACCCAGCGCAACGGCGGCGCTGGCGAGAAGTTTGGTTGGTTTCATCGAGAATCCCCCAGTTGGTTTTGTTGGCCCCTTCAGGCGGGGCATGGAAGTTGGCCCCTAGTGTGAGGCGTGGAAAATACGGCCCAGCGAGGCAGGCGCGCTGCTTTTGTCTGCCGACAGGATCACCAGCACGAGAATGGTGATCAGGTAGGGCGACATTGCCAGATACTCGACAGGAATGGCAACGCCCGCCGCTTGCAGATTAAGCTGAACGACGGTCACACCGCCAAAAAGATAGGCACCCAGCAGGACGCGCCAGGGCTTCCAGCTGGCAAAGACCACCAGCGCCAGCGCGATCCAGCCGACACCGGCGGTCATGCCCTCGGTCCACTGCGGCACCCGGATCAGGCTGATATAGGCGCCGCCCAGCCCCGCGCAGGCACCGCCAAACATGATCGCCAGGACGCGGATGCGCACCACCTTGTAGCCCAGCGCATGGGCGGCATCGTGGTTTTCGCCCACCGCGCGCAGGATCAGCCCGACGCGGCTGTATTTCAGCACCGCCCAGACGGTGGCGACCAGCGCGATGCCGAGGTAGAGCACGATGTCATGGGAAAACAGGATCGGCCCGATAATGGGCAGATCGCTCAGCACCGGGATATCAAGCCGCGCCATCGCCGGCGGCTTGATCCCGACATAGCCCTGACCCATCAGCGACGACAGCCCCAGACCAAACAGCGTCAGCGCCAGACCGCTCGCCACCTGGTTGGCCAGCGCTACCTGCGTCAGAATCACAAACAGCAGCGACAACAGCGCCCCGCCAATCGCGGCGGCGACAAAGCCCAGCCAGGGCGACCCGGTCTCGACCGCGATGGCAAACCCGCTGATCGCGCCGACAATCATCATGCCCTCGACGCCGAGGTTCAGAACGCCCGCCTTTTCCACCACCAGCTCGCCAATGGCGGCCAGCAGGATCGGGGTCGCCGCCACCATCAGCGAGGCGACCAGCAGCACGGGGTTGATTGCGGAAAGGTCCATCTTACACCACCTCGCTCTTGGCCAACCGGAACCGGTAGTTGGTCAGCAGGTCCAGCGCCAGCAGGAAGAACAGCAGCATGCCCTGGAACACCTGGATCGCGGCGGCCGGTAGCCCCAGCTGCGACTGCGCGATCTCGCCGCCGATATAGGTCAGCGCCATCAGCCCGCCCGCCAACAGGATCCCCACCGGATGCAGCCGGCCCAGAAACGCCACGATGATCGCGGTGAACCCGTAGCCGACGCCAAAGTCGATGCTGACCTGCCCCGAGGGCCCGGAAACCTCGAACAGCCCCGCCATCCCCGCCAGTGCGCCCGAGGTACCGAGGCAAAACAGGATCAGCCGCGCCGGGTTCACGCCCGCAAACCGTGCCGCGCGGGGCGCCTCGCCGGTCAGCCGGATGTGAAAGCCCAGCATGTGCCGGTTCAGCAGCACATAGGCAAAGATCACCGCGATCAGCGCCGCGACCACGCCCCAGTGCATGCCCGACCCCTCGATCAGATCGGCGTTATAGGCGCTGGCGTATTGCTGCAGGTTGCGGCTGCCGGGAAAGCCGAAGCCTTCGGGGTTCTTCAACAATCCCAGCGAGACCGAGGCCAGCATCTGTTCGGCGACATAGACCAGCATCAGCGACACCAGGATCTCGTTGGTGCCGAATTGCACCTTCAGCACCGCCGGGATCATCGCCCAGATCCAGCCGCCCAGGGCCCCGCCGATCACCATCAGCGGAAAGATGTACCAGGCCTCCAGCGGGTAGAACGCCAGCCCGACCCCGGCACCGACGATGGCGCCCATGATGTACTGGCCCTCGGCGCCGATGTTCCAGATCCCGGCCCGGAACCCCAGGCTCAGCCCGATCGCGATCAGCACCAGCGGCGCCCCCTTCACCAGCAGCTGGGGGCGATAGTAGAACGAGAACTCGCCAAACAGCGGTTCCCAGAAAATCGTGCGGATCGCCTCCACCGGCGGCTTGCCCAGCACCGCGAACAACAGCCCGCCAAACACCATCGTCGCCAATACCGCCACCAGCGGCGTCGACAGCGACCAGGCCCGCGACGGCTGCGGTCTCTTCTCCAGCCGGATCATGCCAGGCCTCCCAGCTTCAATTGCGTCACCCTCATCGGCCATAGCCGGAATTTTTCAAAAATTCCGGTCCGAATTCCGTCACGGAATTCTGCGCCAAACCGCGCCGCCTGCGAAAAAAAAGGAAGAAAACCGATTGCAGGGTGTCGGCGGTCAAACAGGGTCCTGGACATGCGCCACCTCCATCCCGTGGGCGCCGCCCATCATCAGCCCGATCTCGTCTACTGTCAGCCCGGCTACCGGGCGCGGCGCGCTCAGCCGACCCTCGTTCAGCGCCGCGAATGTGTCCGAGATTTCCATAAGCTCGTCGAGGTCCTGGCTGATGCAGATCACGGCGGCCCCCTTGGCCGCCAGATCCAGGATCGCTTGCCGGATCGCGGCGGCGGCCGAGGCGTCGACGCCCCAGGTCGGCTGGTTCACCACCAGAACGCCGGGGTCCTGCAACACCTCGCGGCCGATCACGAATTTCTGCAGGTTGCCGCCCGACAGCGACCGCGCCGCATTCTCGGGGCCGGGGGTGCGCACGTCAAAGGCCTGGATGATCCGTTCCGCAAACGTCCGCGTCGGCGCCCATTTCAGGAACCCCCGGCGTTCCAGCCCCTCGCGCACCGATCCGGTCAGCAGGGCGTTTTCCGTCAGGCTCATGTCGGGGGCGGCGGCATGGCCCAGCCGTTCCTCCGGCGCGGTCAGCAGACCCAGCCGGCGTCGCGCGGTGGGGTTCATCCGGCCGATCGGCCGGCCTTCCAGCTTGACCGCATCCGCCTCGGTCAGGATCTCGCCCGACAGCACCGCCAGCAATTCGTCCTGCCCGTTGCCGGCCACTCCGCCGATTCCCAGCACCTCGCCCTTGCGAACCGCCAGGTGCAGGTTCTTCAGCGAGGTGCCAAAGGCCGAGGGGGAGGGCACCGACAGCCCGCTGACATCCAGCACCACATCCCCCAGCGCCCGCCCGGAGCGTTCGGGAGATTTGAGCGCCGTGCCGACCATCAGTTCGGCCATGTCCCGCGACGAGGTCTCGGCGGGCACGCAGGTGCCGACGTTCTTGCCCAGCCGCAGGATGGTGGCCGCATCGCAGAGCGCGCGGATCTCCTCCAGCTTGTGGCTGATATAAAGGATCGAGGTCCCCTCGGACTTCAGCTTGCGCAGGGTCTGGAACAGGATGTCGACCTCCTGCGGGGTCAGCACGCTGGTGGGTTCATCCATGATGAGCAGCTTGGGATCCTGCAGCAGGCAACGGATGATCTCGACCCGCTGACGCTCTCCGGCGCTCAGGTCGCCCACCGTGCGGTACGGGTCCAGCGGCAGGCCGTAGGTTTCGCTGACCTCGCGGATACGGCCGGCCAGATCGCGCAGGGGTGGCGGGTTTTCCATGCCCAGCGCGATGTTCTCGGCCACGTTCAGCGCGTTGAACAGCGAAAAATGCTGGAATACCATGGCGATGCCGTCGGCACGCGCGGCGCGCGGCTCGGGCGGGGCAAAGGGCTGGCCGCGCAGCTTCATGGAGCCGCTGTCGGGTTTGACCAACCCGTAGATCATCTTGACAAGGGTCGATTTTCCGGCGCCGTTTTCGCCCAGCAGTGCATGGACCTCCCCGGTGCCGATCTCGAATGAGACGCTGTCGTTGGCAATCACGCCCGGGTAAACCTTGGTCAGCCCCTGCAGGCGGAGAAGCGGTTGTGTCACGCGCGTTTGTCCCCTCGTATTCTTTCGCCGGCGGCCGGGTGCAGCATATGGGCCGCGACGCCCAGCGCAATCGCCTGCGGGTGTTTTCCAAGCGTCGGATCGCCAATCGGGCAGGTGATGCGGGCGATCTCCTCTGGCCCGTGACCAAGCGCCGCCAGCCGCGTCCGGAAGCGCGCCCATTTGGTCTTGGAGCCGATCAGCCCGGCAAAGCCAAATCCCCGCAGCAGCACCTGGTGGCACAGTTCGAGATCGAGCGCATGGGAATAGGTCACGATCAGATGTTCGGCCCCTGTCGGCGCATGTGCAACCAGATCGGCGGGACGCATGGATGGAACGATGCGCACGCCCGGCGGCGGCGCGGGTGGGAACCGGTCAGGGGCGGTATCGACCCAGGTGATCTCCATCTCGGGCAGCGGCGCCAACACGCCCACCAGCGCCCGACCCACATGACCCGCGCCCCAGATCCAGACCCGTCGGGAGGGGCGGTGCACTGGTTCCACCATCCAGCCGTCGATCAGCCGGGGCGCCGGTGCGACGCCGGTCGCGCGCGCCTGCGCCACCGCGCGGCGCACCGCCATCGGCGCGCCGGAAAATTTCGAATTTTCCGGTCCGTTTTCAGTGCCGGAAAACGGTGTCCGGATCGGCCGGGCAATCACCGGCCCAGTGATCGCCTGCATGGTGGCCTGGTCGTGGACCTCGCTCAGCAGCGTCACCGCGCCGCCGCAGCACTGGCCGA
>JBFHMM010000205.1:0-7181 GCA_041594355.1 Paracoccaceae bacterium
CATGGCCAGCACGTCGGCGACCTCTTCTCGGGTGGCGCCGCATTTCACCAGCGCCTCGATGTGCAGGCTGATGCAGGGTTCGCAGCGGTCGGCGACCGAGATGCCCAGGGCGACGAATTCCTTGGTGTTGTATTCCTGCGTGCCGCCGGACTTGACCGCCTTGGAGAGCGCGCCGAAGCCGGGGGCGGTGTCGGGGATGGCGCCGTGCAGGTTGCGCAGGCCGGCGCGGGTGGCGGCCAGTTTGTCGGTCCAGGTCATGGGGAGGGTCCCTTGTGCATACATTCGATTATTTGCAATTTAAAAACCACGGGTGGCCCGGACCGGCTTTGATCCTGATCAGGTTTTTGGTTTTTCCGCGATCAGGGCGAGATTGTTTGCGGGCATTTCCACCACCTGCGCCATGTCCAGCCCGGCCTCTTGCAGCAGGTCCATGACGTCGAAGTCATCCTTGTAGCCGATGGCCGGGTTTTCGGCCTGCAGGCTGGCGTGGAAGGCGATGTCGCCGTCGCTGGTCAGCGCGCCGCCGCGCATGAAGGGGCCGTAGATCACGATGCGCCCGCCCGGGGCGAGGGCGCGGGCGGCCTCGGACAGGGCGGTTGCGACGGCCTCCATGGGAATCAGATGCAGCAGGTTGATTACCACGATCAGGTCCATTCCTGCGTGATTGGCGGACCAGCCGGGCCGCGACGCGTCGAGGTCGATCGCCGGTGCGATCTGGTCAAGGCCGGTGTCCGCCGCATGGGCGTCGATGCTGGCGCGGCGCGCGGCGTCGGGGTCGCTGGGTTGCCAGTGCAGGCCGGGCAGGCGGGCGGCGAAACCGGCGACATGCTGGCCGGTGCCGCTGGCGATTTCCAGCGCGCGGCCGCGCGGCGGCGCGACCTCCTCCAGCAGGGCGCAGAGCGGTTCGAGATTGCGTGCGGCGGAGGGCGCGACCAGTCGTGCCCCGAGGCCGGGGTCGGCCTGGCTGTGCCGGATCGGCGGTTGGGTCATATTTGCATCCCTTCTGTCCTTGGGGCCGCAAGGCCATCGGATGGGCCGGTAAAGACGTCCGTGCGCAGCTCCAATGGCTTGCTTTGGTCCGGCGGCTGGAGGATACAGTTAAAAAGCCTTTGTGCCAGAACAAGTATTGCGGAGGTAGATTTGACCACGTCCCCGACTCTAGCGGGTCTGAATCCGCTCGCACCCGACCACCTTCCAAGTTACATCGTGAGCGCCGATGGCAGCGACCATTTGCTGACGGTGATGATCATTTTCACGCTGGCCCTGATCCTGGGGATCGGTCTGTTGTATCTGACACTGCACGCGCTGCCCGAGAAGATGGGCCACCATGCCAACCATTCGCAGATGCAGATCATCGGCATTCTGGCGCTGCTGGCGCTATTCACGCACAATAACGCCTTTTGGGTGATCGCGCTGCTGGTGGCGGCGTTTCGGCCGCCGGATTTCCTGACGCCGCTGAAATCGATCGCGCGGTCGCTGGATCGGCTGTCGCGGGGCGGGGTTGTGGTCGGGCCGGTATCTGGCGATGCGCCTGCGCCGCAAGCGCAGACGCAGGAAAAGGAGGGCTGAGCCATGCTTGAGACCATGTTTGTCGCGCTGTTCACGCTGCTGCCCGATTACCTGGTCCGTCGCTATGTGCAGGGCAAGCGGATCGGTCACGAGATCACCTTTTTCACCGTGTGGTACGAGTTGCGTTGGGGTCTGGTGACCTGTTTCATGGGCGCGGTGACCATCATCACGCTGCTGTTTTATTTTCACCCGGCGACCAGCACGGTGTCGTCCTATTTCCGTACGGTGACGATCCTGCCGCAATCGGGCGGCCGGGTGACCGAGGTCTTTGTGCAAAACGGCGATATCGTGCAGGCGGGTGACCCGATTTTCCGGATCGATTCCACCAGCCAGGAAGCCGCCGTGGAAGCGGCGGAAAAGCGGATCGACGAGGTTGAGGCGGCCATCGTGGTGGCCCAGGCCGACATCGTTGCGGCGCAGGCGGCGGTGCGTTCTGCCGTGGCCAGCCGCGACCTGGTCGAGGACGACTATCGCCGCAACAAGACGTTGCTGGACAAGGGATCGCCTGCGGCCAACCCGGCCGAGGTCGAGCGGCAGGCGAACCGGCTGGCCGAACGCGAGGGGCAGTTGGAGGTCGCCCAGGCCAATTTGAAGGCGATCGAGGAAAACGTGACCATTCTGTTGCCGGCGCAGCAGCAAAGCGCCGAGGCGGCGCTGCATCAGGCGCAGGCGGAGCTGGACAAGCTGTTGGTGGTCGCAGGGGTGACGGGCGAGGTCGATCAGTTCCACCTTGAGGTCGGCGACGTGGTCAACCCGATCCTGCGCCCGGCGGGTATTCTGGTGCCGGTCGAATCCGGGCACCTGGCGTTCCAGGCGGGGTTCAGCCAGCTGGCCGCCAATGTAGTGCATGTGGGCATGGTTGCGGAAATGGGCTGTGCCGCCAGCCCGTTCCGGATCGTGCCGATGGTGATCGTTGCGGTGCAGGATGTGATCCCGTCAGGGCAATTCCGTCCGTCGGACGTGTTGCGCGATCCGACGACGGAACAGGTGCCGCCAGGTGGCGTGCTGGTGCGGATGGAGCCGCTCTATGAGGGTGGGATCGACCATTTGCTGCCGGGCAGCAATTGCATGGCGATGGCCTATACCACAACCCATGACAAGATCACCGAAGACATGGGGGTGCTGCAGAAATTCGGGCTGCATGCGCTGGAGACCATCGGCCTGGTGCATGCGGCGGGTCTGCGGTTGCGGATGATCATGATGCCGGTCACGACGCTGGTGTTCTCGGGCGGGCACTGAGCCCGGCTGCGGGCCGGGCGGGCGGGTCAGGTGGATTCGGAATCGTAGATGTCGAAGATTTCCCGGAGGTCGCGCAGGGCGATCCGGCGCGTCGCGGCAAGCAGTCGGCCCAGATCGCTGCGGGTGCGCAGAAGCCACCAGGCGCGGGCCTGGCTGAACAGGCGGCGGCGGGTGTCCTGAAAGGTCAGCGTTGCGCGGCCAGCCAGCGGCGCGGCGACCAGAACGGCGAAAAAGCTGGCCCATCCCCCGACCGCGCCACAGGCGTTCGCGCAGAGGACTCCGGCGATGCCGGCCTCGATCAGCCAGGCGACCGGGAACAGGATCAGGCTGGAGAAGATCGCCCATGTCGCCATCTTGTCGGGGTCCTTGCCGCGGGCGAAGACGCGGGAAATCTGGACCGGAAGCCAGTTCAGGGCGATGGACAGGATCAGCAGCGGCGAGGCCAGTAGCAGAACGAGCAGCGAGCGGGCGATTTGGCCCGGTCGCGCGGCGCCATTGCGGGGCGCGGTGACATGGTGGTCGTCGATCCCGGTGGCGATCAGCAGGCTGTCGTAGTCGGCGATGGTTTTGCGCAGGTGCGCGGTCTTGTCCGGGTAATGGACCTTGATCCAGGTATATCCGCGGGCGAAGGCGCGGCGCATTTCATAGCTGTCGCCGAGGTGGAGTTCCTCGTCTGGCGGGCTGACCTGGCGGACCCAGAGATCGGCGGCGCGCCCGACCAGCCGGGCGTCGTCCCAGGTGTCAAAGTTCAGCGTCACCGAGGCGAGGGCCGCGTCGATGCGCGCGGTCAGCTGGCGGACCGACTCTTGCCGGGCGGCGGCGTCGCCGTCGAGGTAGCGGGCCAGGTCCGGTCCGATGTCGAGCGGATCGCCGATTTCGACCAGTGCGCGCGAGCGAAAGACGGTCTTTGCCTCGTAGAACAGGCCGACGGGCACAATGCGGATGTCCAGCGGTCCGCGCTGTTTTTCGGTTTCAAGCGCGATGCGTGCAGCGCCGGATTTCATCGGCAGCAGGCGCGGTTGATTGTGGCTGGCGCCTTCGGGGAAGAGCGACAGGACACCGCCGCCTGCCAACAGCTCCCAGGTCTGTTCCAAGGTGTCGCGGTGGCGGGTGTTACCGGCGCCGACGTCCTGCAGCCGGAAAACCGGGATGACGCCGGCGGCGACCAGCAGGGGGCGCAGCGGAGCGTTGTCCCAGATGATGCTGGCGGCCAGCATCCGGGGCATCCGCGGCAGCGCGGCGGTCAGGGCGACGCCGTCGATCAGGCTGTTGAGATGGTTGGACACGACGATGACGGGACCGTCGGCGGGAAACCGGTCGGCGCCGATGACCACGACTTCGCGAAAGAACACCGACAGCACGAGACGGGCCAGGCCGCGCAGGAAGGCGTCGGTTGCTGGCCGGGGAGGCTGGCTTCCAGCCCTGGGGTCTTGGCTCGTCACTGTCGCATCCTCGGCCGGGTTACTCTGTCTCCGGTGTCATGGGGCACGCCCCCGCGTGGCTGTGCGCCCGGTCACCTTAGCAGCACAACCTTGGGGTGAAAAATGCAACCGGCGGGGATCCGCCGGATCGGTGTGCGGGCCGGTGTGCGGATCGGTGTGCGGATAGGTGTGCGGATCGGTGCGCAGGCGGGGCAGCTGCGCGGTGCGCGCGGCTCGGGCAAGGCTTGATCGGGGCGCGAAGTTGGGCCAACGTTTTCACGGGCGGCCGGTGTTGCGGGGCTGTCAGAGTGCCGGGGCGGTTGCGCGAAACGGGCGGGCGCAGGGCAACGCCGACCTGCCGCGACAGGAGCCGCCCCCATTTTAGCGCCCTTCACGCGGCCCGATTGCAAAGAACCATGTCATGAAAACATCCAAGACGTTCACCCGCCGGGAGGCCTTGACCGGGGTCTCGGCGGTTTCGCTGACCACGCTGGCCGCACCGTCGATCCTGTGGGCCAAGAGCCACAAGACCGCGCAGGCCACCGGGATGAGTGGCAGCGCGGGCGCGATGACTGAGATCAACATTCTGGATTACGATGTCGACCCCACCGGCCGGAACTCCAGCCTGGCGGGCCTGCAGCAGGCGATCGCGGACTTCAAGAAGATTTCGGACAATGCCCGCAAGGACGATCCGATGGCGGGGTTTCCCGGCGCGATCCTGAAGATCCCGCCAAACATGGTGAACGACGGCTTCTATGCAATTGACGGCAGCCTGGACCTGACGCGCATTCGCGGTTTCAAGAATTATGTCGATGCGCGCGGGGCGTCGCTGCTGATTTCGGCCAAGGGCAAGGTGGGGCTGGATTTTACCCATTCCAGCAACCTGGTCTGGGATGGCGGCAATGTCGTCGGCGACAAGAGGGCGATGCCGCTCTGCGGTATTCAGGTCGCGCGCAAGTACCTGGCAGCCAGGGATGAAAACCCCAGCTCGCACAAGCACAGTTTTTCCAACCTGAACATCACCGGCCACTGGTCGCGCGCGGCGCTCTACAACTTCTCGTCCGAGATGCTGCACTTGCAGAAGTGCCGGCTGGAGAATTACCACCCCGCCGAGGATGCCTATGCCGCCGTACAGGACGGGCAGTCAGGGTATTTTCAGCCGGTGTCGGAATTCGAGACCATGGGCATTGAAAGCAAGCGGCAGCAGTTCGACGCGAACTACTGGCACCACGTGAACCTGAACCGGCCGAACGGGGGGCCGTGCCTGTTCATGTCCGCCTGTGTCGGCCATCGCTATCACCGGACGCTGTTCAACTGCTACGGGTCGGATCAGATCCACGTCTATCAGGGTGCACGGGACCGCAAGGGTCTGCTGGACTGTCTGATCGAAGGTCGGTTCGAGACCGGCGAGACCGACACCACGATGCGGTTCATTGGCGGGCCCGACCACTATCACCGGCGGGTGAAACTGCATCCCGACCGGATCTTTGCGACCAACATCCTGAATACCGGGGACAGGGTCGACAATGTCCGGCTGATCGACCTCGACCTGACGGTGAACGATTTCGTGTCGCCGAAGGAAACCCATTACCTGGCCGCCGATCCCGGCGATTTCACGCTGGTCACCGGGGAGATCATCGCGCGGTCCCGCAATTACGGGGACAGCGGCCATGCGCGGCTGGAGAACCTGAACCTGCCGCAGTTCAAGGGCAAATTCACGGTGTCGGACCGGACGCTTTATGTGCCCGACCAGCTGCCCTATGGCGATTACGAGCTGCACGATGACGTGCCCGGCGAGCCGCCGCAGTGGGTCCATGGGGCGGCGCCTGAAATCATGGGGGCGGCGGGCGAATGGAGCGCCGCGATCTCGGATGCCTTGGGCAAAACCAGCAAGACGGCCGTTGCCGGAACATGGCGCCGGTCCGAGGGGATGATCCACCTGTTCTTTGACGGCCTGTCGGACATTGATACGGGCGGGCTTGCGGCATCTGACGCGGCGCGTATCGTGATCCCGTTCCGGACGGCGCAGACTGCGCTGGGCCAGCTGTGGAGCGAGGACGGCGGGGCGATGGCGGTGCTGGACCGGGACAGCAATGCGGTGGTCCTGCGGTCGGTCGCGGGCGACGCGATCCCGGTCAGCGCGCTGGCCGGGGGCGGTATCCGGGCGTTCCAGATTTCCTTTGTCGAGAAGACCGGCTGAGGACCGGGGCCTGGGACGGTGGCCTGGGACGGTGGCCTGACCCGGTGTCCCGGATCAGGCGGTTTTTGCGCGTGGCGCGTCAGGTCTTTTCCGACATCAGCCCCCTGAGGATGGCCCAGCACATCAGCAGCAGCACGATGGTAAAGGGCAGGCCGGTGGAGATCACCATCGCCTGCAACGCCCCCAGACCGCCGCCAAGCAGCAGCACGATGGCCACCGCGCCTTCGAAGACGCACCAGAACACCCGCTGCGGGATCGGCGCGTCGACCTTGCCGCCCGCCGTGATCGTGTCGATCACCAGGCTGCCGGAGTCCGACGAGGTCACGAAGAACACGATCACCAGGATGATGCCGATGAAGGAGGTGATGCCGGCCAGCGGCAGGGCATCGAGCATCTTGAAGAGCTTCAGCTCAAGCGGAGCGTCGGTCACGGCGGTGTAACCGTCCTGGATGACCTGCTGGATCGCGGTGCCGCCAAAGACGGACATCCACAGCACGCAGACCAGCGAGGGGATCAGCAGCACGCAGATCACAAATTCACGCACCGTGCGGCCCCGGCTGACACGGGCGATGAACATGCCGACAAAGGGCGACCAGCTGATCCACCAGGCCCAATAGAACGCGGTCCAGCCCTGCATGTAGCCGGTATCTTCGCGCCCGACCGGGTTCGACAGCGGCACGATCCCGGCCGCATAGGCGCCGAGGCCGCTGAAGAAGTCGGCGAAGATCGTGGCCGTCGGACCGGCCAGCAGC
>JBFHMM010000206.1:0-7165 GCA_041594355.1 Paracoccaceae bacterium
GCCGCCGCCACGGGTTCTGCTCCGCGCCCTACCTTGAGTGTCTGCCTCAGACATGAATTGGTCCCCTGTCAGATCGGAATGCCTGCGCCTCTGTTATAGCACTGGCGGGACACATCCGGTCAGATTTGCGGCGCATGAGGGGGAAAAGCGACATCGCGCGCTGCGGCACGCTCTTGCCAGCGCGCGGCCCCCGGCCTAAGAGCCTGAGACATGAGCCAGACATCCCATGACCGCCTTCTTATCATCGACTTCGGCAGCCAGGTCACCCAGCTGATCGCCCGTCGCCTGCGCGAGCTGAACGTCTATTGCGAAATCCACCCCTATCAAAACGTGTCGGAGGCCTTCCTGCGCGACTTCGCGCCTCGGGCGGTGATCCTCTCGGGCGGCCCCGCCTCCGTCATCGACGACGGATCGCCCCGCCCGCCCGAAACAGTCTTTACCCTCGGCGTGCCGGTGCTGGGCATCTGTTATGGCCAGCAGGTGATGATGCATATGCTGGGCGGCAAGGTCGAACGCGGCCACGGCACCGCCGAATTCGGTCGCGCCTATGTCACCCCGTCGGATGACCGGATCGACCTGCTGTTCGGCTGGTTCATGGAAGAGCGCGAGCAGGTCTGGATGAGTCACGGCGACCACGTCAGCGCCATCGCGCCGGGGTTTCAGGTCTACGGCACCTCGCCCAACGCGCCCTTTGCCATCACCGCCGATCTCGATCGCAATTTCTACGCCGTTCAGTTCCACCCCGAGGTGCACCACACTCCCAATGGCAAGACGCTTTACGAAAACTTCGTGCGTCTGGCGGGCTTTACCGGTGACTGGACCATGGGCGCCTACCGCGAAGAGGCGATTCGCAAGATCCGCGAACAGGTCGGCGACGCCAAGGTGATCTGCGGCCTCTCGGGCGGCGTCGATTCCTCTGTGGCCGCCGTGCTGATCCACGAGGCGATCGGCGATCAGCTCACCTGCGTCTTTGTCGATCACGGGCTGTTGCGGCAGGGCGAGGCCGAAGAGGTCGTGACCATGTTCCGCGACCACTACAACATGCCGCTGATCCATGCCGACGAGCAGGAGCTGTTCCTCTCCGCGCTCGAAGGCGAATCGGACCCCGAGACCAAGCGCAAGACCATCGGCAAGCTCTTCATCGACGTGTTCCAGAAACACGCAGGCGAAGTCGGCGGCGCGAAATTCCTGGCCCAAGGCACGCTTTACCCCGACGTCATCGAATCAGTCAGCTTCTCGGGCGGCCCCTCGGTCACCATCAAGTCGCACCACAATGTCGGCGGCCTGCCGGAAAAGATGGGGCTCAAACTGGTCGAACCGCTGCGCGAATTGTTCAAGGACGAGGTCCGCGCGCTGGGGCACGAGCTGGGCCTGCCGGCGTCCTTCATCGGTCGCCACCCCTTCCCCGGTCCCGGCCTCGCCATCCGCTGCCCCGGCGAGATCACCCGCGACAAGCTCGAGATCCTGCGCAAGGCCGACGCCGTCTACATCGACCAGATCCGCAAGCACGGTCTCTATGACGAGATCTGGCAGGCATTTGTCGCCATCCTGCCGGTGCGCACCGTCGGCGTGATGGGCGACGGCCGCACCTATGATTTCGCCTGTGCCCTGCGCGCGGTGACCTCTGTCGACGGCATGACCGCCGACTACTACCCGTTCAGCCACGAGTTCCTCGGCGAAACCGCCACCCGCATCATCAACGAAGTGCAGGGCATCAACCGGGTGACCTACGACATTACCTCGAAACCGCCGGGCACCATCGAATGGGAATGACGCGCGAGGTCGCCCTCACGGGCCACATCATGGCCCCGTCCGACCGGCTGGCCGCGATCCGCGCGGCCCTGCCCGACCACATCCGCGCCACCCGCGCCGAACCCGGCTGCCTCAGCTTCGAGGTTATCGAAAACGCGGCGGTACCCGGTCGCTTCGACGTCGCCGAACGCTTCACCGACGCGGCTGCCTTCCGCGCCCACCAGACCCGCGCGACGGGGTCCGACTGGGGCCGGGTCAGTGCCGGCATCCCGCGCGACTACGTGGTCACGGGACTCGACACCTAAGCCACAAGCGGTAACAACGGCTTAAAATCCGCCCCCTCCGGTTTTGTACAAAACGGCAGAACCGGGTTTCGGGGGGCGTACAAAACGGACCGAACGCCACCTTTTCGCCTTGACCCGCCGCCACGCTTTGCCCCTCATTCTCGGGATCTCACCATGTCCACCACGCTCAAGGCCGCGCTCTGGATGACCGGCGCCATCGCCTCGTTCTCCTCGATGGCCGTCGCCGGACGCGAACTGAGCACGGTGCACGACACCTTCGAAATCATGATGTACCGCAGCTTTGTGGGTGTGCTGATCGTCTCGGCGGTGCTGACATGGTCGGGCGGCTGGGCGCAGGTCAACCGTGACCGTTTCAACCTGCATGTCATTAGAAACATTGTACATTTTACCGGCCAGAACCTGTGGTTCTACGCTGTCACCCTGATCCCGTTGGCGCAGGTTTTTGCGCTGGAATTCACCATGCCGCTCTGGGTTCTCGTGCTGTCTCCGATCCTGCTGGGCGAACGCCTGACCCCGGTGCGCGTGCTCGCCGCGCTGATCGGCTTCGCCGGCATCATGGTGGTCGCGCGCCCCGGCGCGACCGAGCTTGGCATCGGCGTTATCGCCGCCGCTTCAGCTGCATTTTTCTTCGCGTTAACAACAATTTCCACCAAGAAACTCACCAGTTTCGCCAGCGTCGGGTGCATCATGTTCTGGCTCACGGTGATGCAGGCGGTGCTGGGTCTGCTGGCCTCTTTCGCCGATGGTATCGTCGCCCTTCCCACCGCCCAAACCACCCCCTTGCTGGTCCTCGTCGGCCTCGCTGGTCTGCTCGCGCACTTCTGTATTACCAACGCGCTCAGGATCGCGCCCGCCTCGGTTGTGGTGCCCTTCGACTTCATCCGCCTGCCCACCATCGCGGTGGTTGGCATGGTCCTCTACCACTAGGCGCTGGATATCTGGGTGTTCATCGGCGCCGCCATTATCTTTGGCGGTAACTATCTGAATATCCTGTCGGAAAACCGCAAGAACCGGGTCGCCTGAAGCTCTGGCATCGCGTTACCTGCCCGCATGAGCGACCAAAAAACCATATCCCCCCGCGCCTGGACCGGGCTGGCCCTGCTGGGTCTTGTCTGGGGCGGCTCCTTCTTGTCGATCCGGGTGGCCCTGAACGAGGTTCCGGTGCTGACCAGCGTGCTGCACCGCACCATCTGGGCGATACTGCTGCTATGGCCGGTAGTCTGGCTGATGCGCCTGCCGGTGCCGCGCGACGCGCGCAGCTGGGTGGCCTTTCTGGTGATGGGTCTGCTCAACAATGTGATCCCGTTTGCCCTGATGGCCTGGGGCCAGCTGCACATCGAAACCGGGCTGACCTCGATCCTGAACGCGACCACGGCGGTCTTTGGCGTTATCGTCGCGGCGCTGGTGTTCGCGGACGAAAAACTGACGCTGCGCAAGGGATTGGGGGTCACTCTTGGGTTTCTGGGCGTGGCCACCGCGATCGGGTTGGAGCAGTTTCGCAACCTCGACCTGCGCTCGACCGCGCAGCTGGCGGTGCTGGCGGGTACGCTCAGCTATGCCTGCGCCTCGGCCTGGGCACGGGCCCGGCTGGGGCATATGCCGCCGCAGGTGGCCGCCGCCGGCATGCTGACCGGCGCCACCCTCGTCCTGCTGCCCGCAACGCTCTTGATCGACGGCCCGCCATCGCTGGAATTGCGGCCTCAAACCTGGGCTGCAATCGGGTATTACGCCGTGATCGCCACCGCCGGCGCCTACCTGCTCTATTACCGGGTGCTGGCCATGGCCGGGTCCGGCAACCTGATGCTGGTGACGCTGCTCATCCCGCCGGTGGCCATCACCCTGGGGGCGCTGGTACTGGACGAGGCGCTGCCACCGCGCGCCTACTTCGGGTTCGCGCTGCTGGCGCTGGGGCTGATCGTCCTGAACCGCCGGCCCCGCGCCTGAGCAATTGACCCCGCTGCCCCGGCTGGATAGCAAGGCGAAAAAGGACGGCGAATTGATGCTTTACAGCTCGGGTCAGGACTGGTTGCAGGCCCCGCGCAAGCGGGTGCTGTTTTTTGGCATGTCGGGGTTGGGCAAAACCCACGTCAGCAACATGCTGCGCTCCGCAGGCAATTGGTTTCATTACAGTATCGATTACCGCATAGGCACCCGTTACATGGGCGAATACATCACCGACAACGCCAAGGCCGAGGCGATGAAGGTGCCGTTCCTGCGCGATCTGCTGCTGACGGATTCGATTTATATCGGCTCCAACATCAGCTTTGCCAACCTGACCCCGGTGTCGACCTACCTTGGTAAACCCGGCGATCCCGCCCGCGGCGGCCTGCCGATCGACGAATACCGCCGACGGCAGGAACAGTTCCGGCTGGCCGAGATCCACGCGCTGCTGGACACCGAATACTTCATCGACCGGGCCGAACGGCTCTATGGCTATCCGCATTTCATCTGCGACACCGGAGGGTCGATCTGCGAATGGGTCGATCCCGACAACCCCGCCGACCCGGTGCTGAGCGAACTGGCCAAGACCACGCTGATGGTCTGGATCAAGGGCGACGATTCCCATGCCGACGAGCTGATCCGTCGCTTTGACAAGGCGCCAAAGCCGATGTCATACCAACCCGAGTTTCTGAACCGGATGTGGAATGGATATCTTAGTGAAAACAATTGCCTAGATTGCGAAGTGGACCCTGATTCCTTTATCCGCTGGACCTATGCGCAGGCGCTGGCCCACAGGCAGCCACGGTACCAGTCGATGGCCGACAACTGGGGCATTACGGTGACCGCCGATCAGATCGCTGCGCTGCGCGACGCTGCCGATTTCGACCGGTTAATCGCCGAAACACTTGAGAAACAGGGATAAAACACGTATCTCAGCAGACCATTTTTGCAATCAGGAAACGGCCCACGCCATGCCCATCAAGATACCTTCCGACCTGCCCGCCTTTGACGTTCTCACGAACGAAGGCGTCATGGTCATGTCCGAGGATCAGGCGGCGCGGCAGGACATCCGCCCGCTGAAGATCGGGCTGCTGAACCTGATGCCCAAGAAGATCCAGACCGAGAACCAGTTCGCCCGGTTGATCGGCGCCACTCCGCTGCAGATCGACCTGTCCCTGATCCGCATGTCCGAGCACCAGACCCGCAACACCGCCGCCGAGCACATGGAAAGCTTTTACCGCCCCTTCCAGGAGGTCAAGAACGAGAAATTCGACGGGCTGATCATCACCGGCGCCCCCATCGAGCATCTCGACTTTCAGGATGTGACCTATTGGGGCGAGCTGCGCGAGGTGATGGACTGGACCCAGACCAACGTGCATTCCACCTTTGGCGTCTGCTGGGGCGGCATGGCGATGATCAACCACTTCCACGGGGTGCCGAAACACATCCTGCCGCACAAGGCGTTCGGCTGTTTCCGGCACAACAACCTCGCGCCCGCCTCGCCGTTTCTGCGCGGGTTCTCGGATGATTGCGTGATCCCGGTCAGCCGCTGGACCGAGATGAAGCAATACGAGGTCGACGCCGTGCCCGAGCTGATTACCCTGCTGGGCAGCGACGAGGTCGGCCCTTGCCTGGTCGAAGATCCGGTGCACCGCGCGCTCTATATCTTCAACCACTTCGAATACGACAGCGATACGCTGAAACAGGAATACGACCGCGACGTGTCGACCGGCACCGCCATCAACGTGCCGGTCAACTACTATCCCGACGATGACCCGACACGGCGGCCGATGAACCGGTGGCGATCACACGCGCATCTGCTCTACGGCAACTGGATCAACGAGATCTATCAGAGCACACCCTTCGACATGCAGGAAATCGGACATTAAGATCGCACTGTATATCATTGCGGTAACATTCATTTTTGCCGCCGTTGTGCAGTGGAGAGCGGCCCGGCGCGAAGCCACTGCGCAGTTCTCGCACCCGCCGCAGGGGCAGATCCTCGATATCGACGGCGTTCAGGTTCACGCGGTCACCATGGGCGGCGGTCCTGACGTAGTGCTGATCCACGGCTCCAGCGGCAACACCCGCGACATGACCTTTCGGCTGGCGCCGCTGCTGGCCGACCGTTACCGCGTGATCATCTTCGACCGTCCCGGCCTGGGCTATACCGACCGCATCAACCAGACCGGCGCCACCATCCGCCAGCAGGCCGACCTGTTGGTGCGGGCGGCGCGCGAACTGGGGGCCGCGCAACCCGTCGTCATGGGCCAGAGCTATGGCGGCGCCGTGGCGCTGGCCTGGGCGGTGCACCACCCCGAAAGCCTGTCTGCGCTGGTTCCGGTCGCCGCCGCCTCGAACCCCTGGACCACACCGCTGGACCCGCTCTACCGGGTCACCTCCTCGCGGCTGGGCAGCGCGCTGGTGGTGCCGATGCTGACCGCCTTTGTCACCGATGCCCGCGTCGAACAGGCGATGATCGGCGTCTTTGCCCCGCAGCCCGTGCCAGAGGGTTACATCGAACATTTCGGTGCCGGGCTGACCCTTCGGCGCACCTCGCTGCGGGCCAACGCGATGCAGCGGGCACAGCTGCTGGACCAGATCACCGAATTGCAGCCGCGCTATGGCGGGATTTCGGTGCCGACCGAGATTATCCACGGCACCGCCGACGACACGGTGAATTTCTCGCTGCATCCCGAGAACCTGGCGCGGCAGATTCCCGGCGCCATACTGACCCCGCTGCCGGGCATCGGACACATGCCGCAGCACGTTGCCGCCCCGGATGTGGCCGCCGCCATCGACCGCGCCGCAGCCCGTGCGGGTTTGCGTTAAGGCGATTAACATATCATATTGCTTGGACAGAAGAAAACGCGAGGCAGGCCGATGAACCTTCCCTTTGACGGAGCCATTTCGAAATATTTCGAATCTGACGCCCCCAAGGACGTGCGCGACGCGATCCGCCGCGCGGAGAAAGGCGACATCCTGAACCCCAGCTATCCGCATTCGGAGCGTCTGGCCCGCAAGGTCTATGAAAAAGAACTGCAGGCGCTGCAGATCGAACTGGTCAAGCTGCAATCCTGGGTCAAGGCCACCGGCCAGCGTGTCGTGATCGTCTTCGAAGGTCGCGATGCCGCCGGCAAGGGCGGCACCATCAAGCGGTTCCGCGA
>JBFHMM010000207.1:0-6959 GCA_041594355.1 Paracoccaceae bacterium
ACCGTCGGCGGCCCCCAGACCCCGGACAAACCGCCGATAAACCCGGCAAATGCGCCCACCGCGGCCTCGATCCGTGCGGACGGGGCCGACAAATGAAACCGCAGCCCGGCCAGTTGCATCAGCGCGAAACCGGCCACCGGAATTCCGAGCACGAGAAGGAAAACCGAGGTCGGCAAGGAGGTCACCAGCTGCGCGCTGGCCAAAAGGAACACAAGCCCGGCCAGCAGGAACACGCGGAACTGACGAACCGAAGCCATGGCCGCCCTGCCCCCCTGCCGCAGCGCCTGCATGCCATTTGTGACCACCGTCGGCAGAATCAGGCCCGCCAAAGCGAGATCCGGCGCCAGAAAGGTGCTAAGCCCGGAAATCAGGATCATCGGCATGGCGAATCCCACCATTCCCTTGATCAGACCCGCAAGGGTGGCAATGGCGACAGCGGCGGCTAGGTCCAGTGGAGACATCAGGGCAAGGAGAGAAGTCATGCACCGCTCATACCATGTCCGATACCTTCTGCACTGCAAATTAGTTTGCGCAATATTTGAACCATTGCAGGGAAAGATACGTATTTTTGTTGCGCTGCAAGTGCGAAATGACTAGGACCAAGCGACCCGAAAAAGGATGTGATTCATGGCTCATGATGGACAGGACCTGACGATGACGACGACCTCCGTAATTTTGCCCGATTTGTTGACGTTGACCGGGGCGGCGATTGCGCCGGTCGAGGCGGTGCTGGAGACGGCCAAGACGGCGGTGCGGACGCAGGTGACGGATGGCGAGCGGGTGTCGGCCAAGCTGATCGAGGCCAACCAGGCCGCCGCGCACGGGTTGTCGTGGCTGGCCACCTACGTCGAGGCGCTGCGGCAGATGCAGAACTGGGCCACCCGGCTGCAGGCGGATGGCAAGTTCGGCGAGGTCGAGCAGCTGATCCAGCAGATCGCCTTTGGCGAATACCTGCACCAGATCGCCGGCGGCATCCCGATGAGCCAGGGCGAGATCGTGCGCCTGCAGGACCTGGGTCTGGGCTGGGACGCGCTGAGCCCGTTCCAGTGCGAGGAAGTGCAGACGTTGATGGTCAAGGGCAACACGCAACCCGCCCGCGAACGGCTGGTGGCGCTGATGCAGGAGCAGTCGGCCAACATCACTGTCGGCTCCAGCGGGCTGGACGAAGAGCTGGAGATGATCCGCGAACAGTTCCACCGCTTTGCGGTGGAGAAAGTCGAACCCTTTGCCCATGACTGGCACCTCAAGGACGAACTGATCCCGATCGAGATCATCGAAGAGCTGGCCGAGATGGGCGTTTTTGGCCTGACCATCCCCGAGGAATTCGGCGGTCTTGGTCTGTCCAAAGCCTCCATGGTTGTAGTTTCTGAGGAACTTTCAAGGGGTTACATCGGCGTTGGTTCGCTGGGCACGCGGTCTGAAATTGCCGCCGAGCTGATCATCCGCGGCGGCACCGATGAGCAGAAGCAACAGTGGCTGCCCAAGATTTCGAGCGCCGAGATCCTGCCGACCGCCGTATTCACTGAGCCCAACACCGGTTCTGACCTCGGCTCCTTGCGGACCCGCGCGGTCAAGGACGACAACGGCGATTACAAGATCACCGGCAACAAGACCTGGATCACCCACGCCGCGCGCACCAATGTGATGACGCTGCTGGCGCGGACCGACCCGAACACCACCAACCACACCGGGCTGTCGATGTTCCTGGCTGAAAAGACGCCGGGCACCGATGCCGAGCCGTTCCCCACCGAAGGCATGACCGGCGGCGAGATCCAGGTGCTGGGCTATCGCGGCATGAAGGAAGACGAACTGGGCTTTGACGGGTTCCACGTCAAAGCTGAGAACCTGCTGGGCGGCAAAGAAGGCAATGGTTTCAAGCAGTTGATGGAAACCTTTGAATCCGCGCGCATCCAGACGGCGGCGCGCGCCATTGGCGTGGCGCAGTCGGCGCTGGACATCGGCATGCAATACGCACAGGACCGCAAGCAGTTCGGCAAATCGCTGATCGAGTTCCCGCGCGTGAGCGGCAAGCTGGCGATGATGGCGGTGGAAATCATGATCGCGCGGCAGCTAACCTATTTCAGCGCCTGGGAAAAGGACCACGGGCACCGCTGCGACCTGGAAGCCGGCATGGCCAAGCTGCTGGGTGCGCGCGTCGCCTGGGCGGCGGCGGACAACGGCCTGCAGATCCACGGTGGCAACGGTTTTGCGCTGGAATACAAGATCAGCCGGGTGCTGTGCGACGCGCGGATCCTGAACATCTTTGAGGGCGCGGCCGAGATTCAGGCGCAGGTGATCGCGCGGCGGTTGCTGGCCTGATTTTAACCGTTTTGTACATGTCTCAAAAGGCGGTTTGACCGTTTTGTACATGTCTGAAAGGCGGCCCAGGGGCCGCCTTTTGCCGTTCTGCGGCGCCACAAAAAACGCCGTATCGCGGCGGGACAGGCGACTCACGCGGCCCTTGCAGGTGCAGAAAGCTTAACAGGGCGTCCGCGGCCTGCGCCGCGACGGTCAGGTTGGCGGCGGTCAGGTTGGTGGCGGTCAGGTTGGTGGCGGGATGTCGACGGTGTCGAGCATCGGTTTGATGTCGACCACCGGGGTGCCGTCAAAGGCATCGGTGGCGTCGATGCCGATGACCCCGCTGTCCATGTCGAGCGCGGTGATGCGGACGGCGGACATCGACACCGGATTGGGGCGCACCGGCGAGCGCAGGGCAAAGGTGCCGCGCAGCCCGTCGGCGTGGCGCGGCGCCTGCACGATCAGGTCGCGCCGCGCCTTGTCCATCCAGTAGAGCACCCAGATCACCTGCCCCACCGCGAGGCCGGTCAGCCCCGGCGCATAGCCCGGCCGTAGTTCGATCCGGGCGTTGCCGCCGCCCATGCCGCGCGCCTGCCCGACGTTGCGCGGCCCGTGCCCCCTGGACCAGTCGGAGCGGATATGGCCGATGAAGCTGACCGCCGCCTCGCCCCGGTCGGCGGGGTCAAAGGGCAGCTTGATCTCGCCTGCGCGGATCTCGGTGAAATCGGCCATGGGCGCGGCTCCTGTCTGCGGATCTGGCCGTATCTGAGGGGCTGGGCGGCGATTGTGCAACCCCTGAGCCCGTGGCATCCTGTCCCCCATGAAATTGCTTTTGCTGATCGCTCTGCTGGGGCTGGGAATGTGCGGCAAAGACGAGACCGTGGCCGCCTATGGCGGCGCCGGGCAGGTCTGGGTTCTGAGCGAGCTGGATGGCGCGGCATTCGAGGCCCGCGCCACGCTGAGTTTCCCGGAACCCGGCAAGATCGCCGGCGACGGACCCTGCAACCGGTATTCGGGGGTGATGACAACGCCCTATCCGTGGTTCGACGTGGGAGAGGTGATGTCGGCGCGGATGGCCTGCCCGGATCTACAGGCCGAGGCGGCATTCTTTGAGGCACTGTCGGAGATGACCGAATCCGAGGTTTCGGGCGGCACGCTGATCCTGCGCAACGAGGCGAGGCGCGAGATGCTGTTCACAGCCGCCGCGTAAGAGCCGCGAGCAGGCGGGCGCGGGCCTCGGGCAGGGGTTTGTGGCCCAGCGCGGGCGCGAGGCGGTGTTCGAGGAAATAGCCGGTGGTGGAGAGCGCGGTCAGGATCTCGGCATCGGGCGCATCGCCCTGCCCCAGCAGGCAGGGCGGCAGCGGCAGCAGCCGGTCGGCCCAGTCGCCCGCACCGTCGCGCGACACCGCGCGGCCGGATTTCGGCGAGACATAGATCAGGTTCTCGGTGCTGCCGGTGGCGGCGCATTGGCCGAGGTCGAGGCCAAAGCCCATGTCGTCGAGCAACGCCAGTTCCCATTTCAGGTAGGCAAGCGGCCAGATCTCGTCCTGACCCAGGAGGTCGAGCAATTGTTCGCTGCGCTGGTAGAGCGCGGCGTGGGGTTCGCGTTCGGGCAGGCAGAAGGACAGGAGCGCGGTGACCGCGTTGAGCCCGGCCAGCGCCAGCCGCCCCGAGAGCGCGGCGGCGGCCCGGCTGCGCAGCGGTTCGACCTGGTAGCTGCCGATGTGGTCCTCGAGCCGGGCGCGCCACATCAGGTCGAGCTGGGCGCCGGGCTGCAGAACCGGCGCGATCTTGCGGCTTGTTCCGCCGCGCACGACACCGGCGTGGCGGCCGTGGGCCGCGGTAAAGACCTCGATAATGGCGGAGGTTTCGCCGTGTCTGCGGGTGCTGAGCAGGATGCCCTGGTCGCGCCATTCCATCGTCAGTCTAGGCCGGCATCGTCCAGCAGGGTGCGGCCCTGCCTGTCTTCGACCTCGATCACCCAGAGGTCGGGGTCAAACTCGATCTGGCGGCGAATGGCGGCGTCGACCTCTGGTTCGGCGCCGGCGATCAGCTCGACCCAGCGGCGGTTTCCGGTGGCCAGGTCATAGCCGCGCTGGAACGCGCGGGCCTGCCCGTCCAGCGTATTGATCTTGATCAGCACCGCGCCGGCATCGTTGTCCCCGTGCGAGGTGACGAAGGCGGGGATCTCCTGCAGGCGCAGGCGGGTCAGGTAAGCCTGGACCCAGAAGGCGGCGACAAGTGCGGTCATGGGACCAGATTAGCGGCGGAATGCCGGGCGGCAAGGGCGGAGGACCCCGGCGGGAGTATTTTGAAAGAGATAAAAGGGGTGGGTCAGTTGCCGTCCTTGAAGTCGAGACCCATCTCGGTGTAGCGCTCGGCCTCGTCAAGCCAGTTCGGGCGCACTTTGACCTGCAGGAAGAGGTGGACCTTGCGGCCCAGGAATTCTTCCAGCTCGGCGCGGGCGGCCTGGCTGACCGCCTTGATGGTTTCGCCCTTGTGCCCCAGAAGGATGCCCTTGTGGCCGTCGCGGGCGACGTAGATCACCTGGTCGATGCGGGCGGTGCCGTCCTTGCGTTCTTCCCAATTCTCGGTTTCCACCGTCAGCTGGTAGGGCAGTTCCTGGTGCAGGCGCAGGGTGAGTTTCTCGCGGGTCATTTCGGCGGCGATCATGCGCATCGGCAGGTCGGCGATCTGGTCTTCGGGGTAGAGCAACGGGCTTTCGGGCAGGCGGGCGGCCAGCCATTTGCGCATGTCGTCCACGCCATAGCCCTTTTCGGCGGAGATCATGAAGGTTTCGGCAAAGGCGAAGCGGTCGTTGAGGTCCTTGGCCAGGCCCAGCAGCGCCTCGGATTTGACCCGGTCGATCTTGTTGATCGCAAGCGCCACGGTGCGGCCCTCACCGATATCCTGCAGCCCGTCGAGGATGGTTTCGACACCCTCGGTGATGCCACGGTGCGCCTCGACCATCAGCACGACGATGTCGGCGTCCGAGGCGCCGCCCCAGGCCGCCGCGACCATGGCGCGGTCCAGACGGCGGCGCGGGCGGAAGAGGCCTGGCGTATCGACGAAGACCAGCTGGCTGTCACCCTCCATCGCGACGCCGCGGATGCGGGTGCGGGTGGTCTGCACCTTGTGCGTTACGATCGAGACCTTGGCCCCGACCATGCGGTTGAGCAGCGTGGATTTGCCCGCGTTGGGCTCTCCGATCAGGGCGATTAATCCGGCGCGTGTCGTCATGAAACCCATCCAACGGTTACGATCCGGCGGAGTTACAGGATTTCCCGCGCCAAGGCTAGGCTTGAACGGCGCGAACAGTCACGGGCCGGGTGCGGCGCAGCGGGGAAGAATTTTCGAAAGATTTTTGGGCCGGTGGCCGGGCGCAGGGAGGCTTTTTTTGGGGGGGACGGTTGCGGGTAGCCTTGGGCGTGTTGATGGGAAGGGCCCCCTGTTGCGCTGGCCCTGAGCGGCGCTGTGGCGCTGTGGGGGGGGTGCCGATCCGCTGGGGCTGGGGGCGTTGGCGGCGCGGATCGTACCGGCGTAGTTTGCCAGCCGGGGCTGGTTCATCATGCTGGAGGCCGGCGCGCTGCTGATCGCGGCGATCTTCTTCGGTCTGTCGCGGTTCGGCGACGTGCGGCTGGGTCCCGACGGCGGAATACGAGCTGTTCGTGACCTATCTGAACTGGGGCCTCACGCCTAAAGCACCCGACCTTAAACTTGAGGCACGAAAACCCTGCCGCGCCTTTGGCGTTCTGGGGATTTTCGTGTCTCGATATGATTCGGGTAGAAGGCCGGACGCTGTAGGCGATCTATGGTCTGGCCGAGCCGATCGACAGGATCGCGCCCGACCACCCGACCTATCCGGTGCGCACGGTCTGGGGCGCGATCCTGGGCGCGCTGGGGCTGGCGATGATTCGGGTGGGGGATGTCGGGCTGGCGCGGTCGGTGATCGCGGTGGCGGCAATGGCCGTTGTGTTCATCACGCCGGTGCTGGTGATCGGCCTGTTCCGGTCGCTGCGGCCGGAGGAACGGAGATGATCGGAACGCTGCTGGATACGGTGTTGAACCTGGGTGTATTTGCCTACCTGGGGTTCCTGGTCTAGCTGGCGTCGCGGCCCGACCCCTGAGGGTCAGCCGGCGTCGAGCCGGCCCAGCAGCGCCTTGGCGGCGGCCTGTTCGGCCTGCCGTTTCGAGCCGGCGCTGGCCTGTGCCTCGCGCCCGTCGTCGAGCCGCGCGGCGACGGTGAAGACCGGGGCGTGATCGGGGCCGCTGCGAGCCAGTTCGACATAGGCGGGAGGAGGCTGGCCCTGTGCCTGCGCCCATTCCTGCAGCGCGGTCTTGGCGTCGCGGGCATCGGCCTCGACCTGGGAAATCCGCCTGCCCCAGAGCCGCAGGATCATGTCGCGCGCCGCCTCGAACCCGGCATCCTTGTAGACGGCGGCGATCACCGCCTCCATCGCGTCGCCCAGCAGCGCCTGTTTGCGGCGCCCGCCCGAGAGCATTTCGGAGCGGCCCAGTTTCAGCACCGCGCCGATGTCGATCTGACGGGCAACGTCAGCGCAGGTCTCCTTGCGCACCAGCGCGTTGAAGCGCGGGGCGAGTTGGCCTTCGGAAGCTTTCTTGTCGTCCTCCAGCAGCGCGGTCGCCAGCACCAGCCCCAG
>JBFHMM010000208.1:0-6951 GCA_041594355.1 Paracoccaceae bacterium
CGCCAACGCCATGAAAGGCGGAATGGCGATCCTCAAACCGCTGCTCGCCGAAACAGGCGCGCCGCGCGTCGGCAAGATGGTGATCGGCACGGTCAAGGGCGACATCCACGACATCGGCAAGAACCTCGTCGGCATGATGGCCGAGGGCGCCGGCTTCGAGATCGTCGACCTGGGCATCAACAACCCGGTCGAGAACTATCTCGAGGCGCTGGAACGCGAAGAGGCCGACATCCTCGGCATGTCCGCCCTGCTGACCACGACGATGCCCTACATGAAAGTGGTTATCGACACGCTGGTCGAACAGGGCAAACGCGACGACTACATCGTGCTGGTCGGCGGCGCCCCCCTGAACGAGGAATTCGGCAAGGCCATCGGCGCCGACGCCTATTGCCGCGATGCCGCCGTGGCGGTTGAAACCGCCAAGGAATGGGTCGGACGCAAACACAACCGGATGGCCGGCTGATCCGGCCCGCGACCTGGATGACCCTCCCGACGGACACCGAACTCACGGAATCCGGCCTGCCCCCCCGCGGTGCGGGCCAGATCCTGCTGATCGCCTGCGGCGCTCTGGCCCGCGAAATCCTCGACATCAAGGCGACAAACGGCTGGGACCACATGGACCTGACCTGCCTGCCCGCGATCCTGCACAGCCGTCCCGAACGGATCGCGGCCGCCGTCGAAGACGCCGTCACCCGCTACCGGGACGACTACCCTAAAATCTACGTCGTCTACGCGGACTGCGGCACCGGGGGCCAATTGCAGGCGACCTGTGATCGCCTCGGCGTCGAAATGGTCGCCGGCCCGCACTGCTATTCCTTCCTGCAGGGCAACGCCGATTTCGCCCGCACGAGCGAAGAGGAGTTCACCGCCTTCTACCTCACCGATTTTCTGGTCCGGCAATTCGATGCCTTCGTCTGGCGCGCGCTCGGGCTCGACCGTCACCCGCAGCTGCGCGACAGCTACTTCGCCCACTACGAAAAATTGGTCTACCAGGCCCAGACCGACGATCCGGCCCTCACCGCCAAGGCGCGCGCCTGCGCCGACCGTCTCGGCCTCGCCTTCGAACGCCGCAAGACGGGCTATGGCGACCTCGAAACCACGTTGCAACGTTGGTCCGAAACCAGTTAAAGCGCCCGGCCTTGAACTTGAGACACAAACACCCTGCCACGCCTTCGGCGCTCTCGCGGTATTCGTGTCACGATATGAATCAGGTAAAAAGCCGGACGCTGCAGGTTCCGGTTTCATCTCTTTTCAAATGCTCCGGGGGTGAATTGGCCCTCGGGCCCAGTGGGGGCTGGCCCCCTCCCCGCCTCAGGCGTTCTCGGCGGCGACCTCGCGGATTCGCTCGATCATCGACCGTAACCCGTTCGACCGCTGCGCCGACAGATGGTCGTTCAGCCCCAGCCGTTCCAGCTCGGCCCGCGCATCCACCCGAACCACCTCCGCCACCGGCAGCCCGTTATAGAGCGCCCGCAAAACCGCGATCAGGCCACGCACGATCATCGCATCGCTGTCCCCCTCGAACCGGAACACGCCGTCCTCAATCACCGGATGCAGCCAGACCTGGCTGGCGCAGCCGTGCACCTTGGTCGCCGGCACCTTCAGCGCGTCGTCCATCGCCGTCATGGCCTTGCCCTGATCGATCACGTGGCGATACCGGTCTTCCCAGTCCTCCAGGAATTCAAAATCTTCCACGATCTCTTCAAAAGCGGCGCTGGCCATTCTGCGTGTCCCCGATTTGCACTGTGCCCCTGACCTATGCCGCACCCCGCTGTCTGTCCAGACCCGGCAACCGGCTTTTCAAGCGCCGCGCGATGCGGTAACCGAGAGTGGCGATGTCAAAAACGACCAAGGCGAAGAGGCCGGGCAAGATGAAAACGACTGTGACCGTGCTGCTGGTAACCGGACTCACGCTCGCGGGGTGCGGCGGCTGGCGCGATTCGGGGCTGAACCCCGGCAACTGGTTCGGCAACAGCCGCTCCGTCCCGGTCGAGGAAAGCACCGCCGCCGCCGCCGAGCCGGTCAACCCGCTGCTACCGCCCGAACGCGCCGGTGTCTTCAAACGCCCCGACGCTGTCGACATCAGTGTGCCCATCGCCACGGTCAGCAACCTGCGGATTGAACCCACCCCCAGCGGCGCCATCATCTACGCCGAAGGCCTCGCAACCCGCCAGGGTGCCTATGCCGCTCAGCTGCGCCCCGTCACCACCGCCGAAGAGGCCGAGAGCGGCGTCCTGTCGCTGTCCTTCCGGGTCGCCTACCCCGAAGATCCCACCGTCGTCGGCACCGAGTTCAGCCGCACGATTCATGTCGCCTACAAGCTTGACCGTCAGGAACTGGCCAGCATCCGCACGGTGCGCGTGATTGGCCGGGAAAACGTGCGCGAATCGCGACGACGCTGATCGAGCGAACCGCTTAACATCCTGCGCCCGGCATTGCGGTTTCAGAGGTCGACCACCCGCACCGACTGGCCCTTGGCGGCCAAACCGATCTTGCCGTCGCACAGGCGCAGCGCATCTTCGCCAAAGACCTCGTAGCGCCACCCCGACAGGGCCGGTACATTCCGTTCGCCCGCCGCGATCGCATCCAGATCGGCACTGGGGGCGATCAGCTTGGCGGCCACACCGGCGCTTTCGGTCTTGGATTTCAGCAGCACCCGCAGCAGATCGGCCAGCGCCGGGTTCACCTGCAGCTTTTCACGTGACCGGTCAGGTTTCGGCATCTGGTCCGGCGGACAGGCCATGCCTTTTTCCACCGCTGCCAGGATACCATCGGCAATCGCGCCACGGCGCGCCTCGCGCAGCAACAGCCGCAATCCCCCCAGATCAGCATGTGTGCGCGGTTTGGCCGAGGCCAGCTCGACCAGCGCATCGTCCTTGTAGACCCGATTGCGCGGCACGTTGCAGCTCTGCGCGTGGCTCTCCCGGAACGCGGCCAACTCGCGCACGATTGCCAGGAACTTGGCCGAATTGGTCCGCGTCTTGACCCGCCGCCAGGCCTCTTCGGGGCGGATGTCGTAGGTCGCCGGATTGGTCAGGATCTTCAGCTCTTCGGCGACCCAGTGGGTGCGCCCGGTTTTCTCCAGCTCCGCCGCCAGATGTTCGTAGATCCGCCGCAGGTGGGTCACGTCCGCCAGCGCATAGGTCTTTTGCGCCTCGCTCAGCGGGCGGCGCGACCAGTCGGTGAAGCGCGATGTCTTGTCCACCGGCTGCTTGACGATCTTGCGCACCAGAGTCTCGTATCCGACCTGTTCGCCAAAACCACAGACCATGGCCGCGACCTGGGTGTCAAAAAGCGGTTGGGGGAATACGCCGGCATCGACCCAGAAGATCTCCAGATCCTGCCGCGCGGCATGGAACACCTTGACCACGCTTTCATCGCGGAACAGATCGTAGAGCGGTTCCAGGGATATGTCGCCCGCAAGCGGATCGACCAGAACGGCAGTGTCATCGGTATCGCCGGGCATCGCCAGCTGCACCAGGCACAGCTTGGAATAATAGGTCCGTTCCCGCAGGAACTCCGTATCGACGGTAACATAGGGATGGGTTCGGGCGGTCTCGCAGAAAGCCTTCAGCTCTTGCGTCGTTGTGAGCGTTTTCATCGGGTGAGCGTTCTTTTTCTTTCTTGTTCTTTTTTGGTTGCCACGGTCGCCGCAGCGTGCGCCCTCACACATACCCATGATGTTAAGCCGATTGCCGCGCATATGCAAACGGCGCGGATCAGCCCAGCATCACTGCCGTCCGGTCGCTTTCGGCAAACCGGCGCAACACGGCCGGATAGAGCCGATGTTCCTGCACCAGAACCCGCGCGGCCAACATCTCGGGCGTATCCCCAGGCAGGATCGGCACCCGCGCCTGTCCCAGGATCGGACCGTCATCCAGCGCCGGCGTCACCTCGTGGACGGTGCAGCCATGTTCGGCATCACCGGCCTCCAAGGCGCGGGCATGGGTGTGCAGCCCCTTGTATTTCGGCAACAGCGACGGGTGGATGTTTAACATCCGTCCCTGCCAACGCGTCACGAAATCCGCGGTCAGCACCCGCATGAACCCGGCCAGGCAGACGATATCGGGCTCTGCCGCCTCAAGCGGTTTCAAAAGCTCGGCCTCAAAGGCCGCCCGGTCGCCCTTGAACGGGCGGTGATCCACCGCCGCCGTCGCAACCCCGCGGGCGGCGGCCTTGGCCAGCCCGCCGGCCTGTGGATCGTTCGAGAGCACCAGACAGGGCCGCGCCGGATGATCACCGGTCATGCTGTCCAGCAGCGCCACCATGTTGGAGCCGCCGCCCGACAAAAGGATCGCAACCCGTTTGTAATTCACAACAGCGTGCCCTGATAGGTCACGCCCTCGCCCGCCGCGACAGTGCCCAGCCGGCTGACGGTTTCGCCCTGTTCCGACAGCAGCGCGCTCAGCGCGTCAGCCTGATCGGCCGCGCAAACAACAATCATGCCGATACCGCAGTTGAATGTCTTAAGCATCTCGGCCGCCGAGATCCCGCCTGTCGCCGCCATCCATCTGAATACCGGCGGCAGCTCCCAGCTGTCCAGGTCGATGTCCGCGCCCATCCCTTCGGGCAGAACGCGCGGCAGATTCTCGGTCAGCCCGCCGCCGGTGATATGGGCCAGTGCATGCACGCCGCCCGCCTGAATCGCCGCCAGCACCTGGCGCACATAAAGCCGCGTCGGCGTCAGCAGCGCCTCGCCCAGAGTGCCGTCGCCAAACGGGCAATCGGCGTCCCAGCCCAGCCCCGACACCTCGACCAGCCGGCGCACCAGCGAATAGCCGTTGGAATGCACGCCGTTGCTGGCCAGTCCCAGCAGCACGTCGCCTTTGGCGACGCCCTCGGGCAGCATCGCGCCGCGCTCCATCGCCCCCACAGCAAAGCCTGCGAGGTCGAAATCGCCCTCGGGGTACATGCCCGGCATCTCGGCGGTTTCTCCCCCGATCAGCGCACAGCCCGACTGTACACAGCCCTCCGCGATCCCCTCGATGATCCGGGCCGCGGTTTCGGTCTCCAGCTTGCCGGTGGCGAAATAGTCCAGAAAGAACAGCGGCTCGGCACCCTGACACACGAGGTCATTGACGCACATCGCCACCAGATCGATGCCGACGCCGTCCACCACACCGGTATCAATGGCAATCCGCAGCTTGGTGCCCACGCCATCGGTCGCGGCGACCAGAACCGGGTCGGTGTAGCCCGCCGCCTTGAGGTCAAACAGCGCGCCAAAGCCACCCAGCCCGCTCATCACGCCGGGACGGTCAGTGCGTTTGGCCGCCGGCTTGATCCGGTCCACCAGCGCATTGCCCGCGTCGATGTCCACGCCCGCGTCGGCATAGGTCATGCCGTTCTTGCCAGTTTTGCTCATATGCCGCCCTCCGGTGAGTTTGCGCACCCGATAATCCACCCCGCAGGCAGAGTCCACGGGGTCACCCGACGCAACACCCCGTCTCAGTCCAGATGCAGCAGTCGATACCCGGTTTTTGCCCGTTCCAGCCGCGAAAACCCCGGAAACCGCACATGAGAGCCGGTAACAAACAGCCCGTCGGCCACCACCCGGTCAAACAGCCGGATCCGGGTGGCGCGGGCCTGCTCCTGATCGACGCCGAACAGCACGCTCCAGCCGGGTTCGGCGACCTGGAATGCCTCGGCGTGTATCGTGTCGCCCCAGATCAGCAACTGGGCATCGCCGGCTTCGACCAGGACACCGCAATGGCCAGGCGTATGACCGGGCAGCGGCATCATGCTGATCCCCGGTGCGACCTGGCTCTCGCCCGACACCCCGCGGCGTCGATTCGCATAGGGTCGCACAGGGCGCGACCGCATGGCGCGACACATCGATCGATTGCCGGTCACGGTTGTTTGCTGCGGCGTACACCACGTCAGAATAAAAATGACGCCAGTCGCCCACGCCCGAGATCAACTCGGCATTGTCGAAGACGGCCCGGCCCGCGCCATCCGTCATACCGCCTACATGATAGATATGCAGATGCGTCATCGCCATGAGGGTCACCTCCCCCGGCGCGACTGCGGACTGCGCCAGCGCCTGCCCGAACGCGCCCCTATCCTCGCCGTATCCCTGCGGGCTGCCGGAATCAACCAGCACCACCGCGTCCCCGCTGCGTACCACGAAGGCGTTGATCGGAACATCCACGGTCTTGGCGTCAAAGGCGACCCCAGCCTGCGCCGCGGCCCGCGCGACATTCTCGATTCTCGGCGTCAGAGTCGGGAAACAGGGGCGGTCGCGCCTGCATCTGACCCTCCTTTAACGCGATGACTTCAATCGCGCCGATCCTGATCCCTGCAACCTCGCGCACTGCTCTGTCCTCCCGGTTCCCGGTGGTACCAAAGCAGCCGCCCCCCCGCAAAAGCAAGCATGCCGCTTGACCCTCTGCGCCGCCTTGCGTACTCAATGCCGCAGGCGGGCCTGTAGCTCAATTGGTTAGAGCAGAGCGCTCATAACGCTTTGGTTGCGGGTTCAAGTCCTGCCGGGCCTACCAGAAAACCACCTAACCCATTGATTTTACTGAACTCCACCACCCCAAAGGGTAGCAAATTCAGCGGTAAAGATTTCAATGGCTTAGCCTGCCCACTACCCTACGCTGGCGGCTAGAATCAATTTGTCAGGGCTGGGCAGGTTCACGCAGGTTCCACGCAAGTTCAATGAACCTAAGAGCATCCCCCAAAATTGAGCCCGATCCGCCGCACCGACAACGGCACGCTCGCGCAGATCATGATTTCAATCGCTATGGGCGCGCCTGCCCGCCCGAACTGTGCGGGGTGCAGGCAACGCGCGGCGTGACGCCATTGCCCAGCGGCCTTGCGTTGCAAAAAGGGTTCCGTGCTCTATGTTGTTTCTTAACAATTTGGACCTGTCGCGCTTTTGTGCCGCCCCAAGTGCTCGTTTAGGCCACTTTCCGTTCGAATGTCACGGGGCTTTTCCAGCCCAGTGCGGAG
>JBFHMM010000209.1:0-6930 GCA_041594355.1 Paracoccaceae bacterium
GAGGCGGACACGATCTCGGGGTTGAACATCACCGTGGGTTTCGGCCGCTCGCCCTCTTCCTTGACGCAGTCCAGCACGAGATCGACCATTTGAACGGCAAGCTCTTCATTGATTACCTCGGCGCTATGAAACGCCAGATGATCACCCGCAAGATGCAGAAGCTGAAACGCGAAAAGGCCCGCATGTGAGCGTGCTGCCGATCCTGCGCTGGCCCGATCCGTGCCTGACGCAACGCTGCGCGCCGGTCGAACACGAGGACATCGACGCGCTGGTCGCCGACTTGTTCGACACTATGTATGCTGCGCAGGGTCGCGGGTTGGCCGCACCGCAGGTCGGCGTGATGAAACGGGTTTTCGTCATGGACGTGACGTGGAAAGAGGGTACGCCCAGCCCGCTGGCCATGGTCAATCCCATCATCATGGCCGCGGAACGGGTGCCCGTGGTGGCGGACGAAGGGTGCTTGTCAATCCCGTGCGTCATGGTGCCGGTGTCGCGCAACACTGCGGTCACCGTGCAATGGTCGGAACCCAAGGGCGACATCCACATGGCCGATTTCGATGGCGTCGAGGCGCGCTGCATCCAGCATGAATTCGACCACCTCAACGGCACTGTCACCTTTGACCGCATCGCGCCGGACCTGCGCGCCGAACTGGAGGGCGCCTATTTGGCGCAAGCGCAACAATGACCGTTCGCAAATGCCTGCCCTGGCCGGACAAGCGCCTGCGCACCACCGCCGCACCGGTGGCCGAGATCACTGACGAGATCCGCGCGATCTGGGCCGACATGATCGACACGATGGAGGCGATGCCCGGCGTCGGCCTCGGCGCGCCGCAGATCGGCGTCATGCTGCGGCTGGCGGTGGTCGATGGCTCCACCGAACGGGGCCGGGCGGTGCGCCTGGCCAACCCCGAAATCCTGCACGCCTCCACCCAGCTGCGCGAACACGAGGAAGCCAGTCCGAACCTGCCTGGCGTTTCCGCGAAACTGAAACGCCCCCGCGCGGTGACCGTGCGCTACATGGACGAAACCGGCAGCATCACCGAACGCGATTTCGTCGGCATCGAGGCCACCAGCGTGCAGCACCAGATCGACCACCTGAACGGTCGAATGTATTTCGACAACCTCAGCAAGGTCAAACGCGACATGCTGCTGCGCAAGGCCCGCAAACTGGCGTAGGGTGGGGTTTAACCCCGCCGCCGGTGCCAAAAGTGGGGTGAAACCCCACCCTACGAAAGGAACACGCGATGCGGATCATCTTCATGGGCACGCCCGACTTCTCCGTCCCGGTGCTGGACGCGCTGGTCGACGCCGGGCACGAAATCGCCTGTGTGTATTGCCAGCCGCCGCGTCCCGCCGGACGCGGCAAGAAGGACCGCCCGACCCCGGTCCACGCCCGCGCAGCGGCGCTCGGTCTGGACGTCCGCCACCCGGTCTCGCTGAAATCGACCGAGGCGCAGGCCGCCTTCGCCGCGCTGCAGGCCGATATCGCCGTTGTCGTCGCCTATGGGCTTATCCTGCCGCAAGCGATCCTCGACGCGCCCCGCCTCGGCTGTCTCAACATCCACGCCAGCCTGCTGCCGCGCTGGCGCGGGGCCGCGCCGATCCACCGCGCGATCATGTCGGGCGACGCCGAGACCGGCATCTGCATCATGCAGATGGAGGCCGGGCTTGATACAGGGCCGGTGTTGCTGCGGTCGCGCACGCCCATCGGTGCCAATGAGACCACTGGCCAGTTGCACGACCGCCTGTCGGAGATGGGGGCGTCGCTGATCGTGCAGGCGCTCGACCAGCTGGGCACGCTGACCCCCGAACCGCAGCCCGACACCGGCGTCACCTACGCGAGCAAGATCGACAAGGCCGAGGCAAAGATCGACTGGACCCGCTCCGCCATCGACATCGACCGTCAGATCCGCGGCCTCTCGCCTTTTCCCGGCGCCTGGACCGAGATCGACGGCACCCGCGTGAAACTGCTCGGCTCCTGTCTGGCCGAGGGCGCCGGCCCGCCCGGCGCGGTGCTCGACGCGGCGCTCACCATCGCCTGCGGCGAGGGCGCGATCTCGCCGACACGCTTGCAAAGAGCGGGCAAGGGCGCGCAGGATAGGGCAACCTTCCTGCGCGGCTGGCCGGTCGCACAGGGCTCCCGCCTGCAAGGATAGCCGCATGTTCATGACCATGATGGGAACCGTCGTCATTGCCGGCATCGTCGGCTACCTGGCGGAAAAGACGCAGTTCACCCACAACGGCTATGTGCAGTCCATCATCATCTGCATCGGCGGCGCCTTCCTGTTCTTCTTTGTCCGCATCATGTTCGGCATCGGTTTCGGCAGCCCCGGCATCAACGCGGTGGTCTCCGCCATCGGGGCGCTGATCATCGTGCCGTTCCACTGGCGCAAGTGAGGATCGAACTATGATGAGCATTGTCGGACTGATCATCATCGGCGCGGCGGCGGGGTTTCTCGCCACCCGGCTGATGCGGATCGAGGCGGATATTATCACCACCATGGTCATCGGCATGGCTGGCGCGCTTCTGGGCGGGCTGATCCTGCGGGCGCTGCTGACGATGATGGGCGCGATGTCCGGTTTTGTCGGCGCGGTGCTGGGGGCGCTGCTGGTGATCTGGGTCTGGCAGAAATACCTGCGCCGCTGACAGCGCCACGCGACGATTTGAAATCCACCGCAATCGCCTACAGCCTCCGGCCTTTTTTCTTGAATCATATCGTGACACGCATATGCCGGGACCGCCGAAGGCGTGGCAGGGTGTTCGTGTCTCAAGTATAAGGCCGGGCGCTTTAAGCCGCGCATGATGCGGATTTTGTCCACCCTCCTGCTCCTCTGCCTGCCCGCCGCGCTGCGCACCGACCAGGGCGCGGCCAACCAGGTGGCACTGGTTGGTGATCGTCAACGCCGACTATCGCAACGTCGCCGCGCTGGACAACCCGCCGAACGCCGCCGCCGCGGTCTCGGCGTCGCTTGCGACACAGGGGTTTCAGGTCACCACCGCCAACGACCTCGGCCGGATCGAACTGCGCGACACCCTACGCCGGTTCCGTTACCGCGCCGACCGGGCCGATTGGGCGCAGGTCTACTGCGCCGGCCACGGGGTCGAGATCGGCGGCATCAACTACCTCGTTCCCGTCGACGCACGGCTCCAGGACGAACGCGATGCCGGGCTGGAAATTGTCGATCTCGACCTCGATCTGCGGCAGATCTCGGGCGCGGCGCGGATGACGATGGTGGTGCTCGACACCTGCCGCAACGCCCCCTTTGCACATTCTATTCCTCGTTGGGGGGGCGGCGAATTCGTGATCACCCCCAACAGCCGGCCCGCCGACTGCCCGATTCAGGAACACCTGCGCGCCAACCGCCCCGAATGCGGCGGCTCGGTCTCCACACAGCCCGACTTGCCGGGGATCAAGAAACAGCAGGTGCCCTGCCCGATAAAGGAAGAACTTAGGCTCGCCCGTCCCGACTGTCTCTGACCGTTCAATACTGGCGCGGCGGGCGGCTCTTGTAGACCGGAAGCTTCCAGCCGAACCACAGCGACCCGGCCCTGAGCGCCCAGCATACGGCGGCACAGATCGCCAGCGCGGGCAGCCGTTCCAGCCCGGCGGTCACTGCGATCTGCCCGGCCACCGCCCCGGCCATCGCGCAAGAGACGTAAAGCTCGCCCTGTTTCAAGACCAGCGGCACCTCGCCAACCACCACATCGCGCATCAGCCCGCCCATGCAGCCGGTGGTCATTCCCATCAGCACCACGATCACCGGCCCCTGGCCGACGCTCAGCGCCGCTGCCGTGCCTGCCGCCACGGCGACGGCCAGCGCGAAACTGTCCAGCCAGATCAGCCAGCGATAGCGGCTTTCGACCAGATGCGCCGTAAAGAACACCACCACCGCCGCCACCGCTGCGATTCCGATGTAGTCGGGCTGGCCGACCCAGAACACCGGGTGCCGGTCCAGCAGCAGATCGCGGACCGTGCCGCCACCCACCGCCGTCAGGCAAGCGATGAACACAAACCCAACCAGGTCCAGCTGCGCCCGGCTCGCCACCAGCGCCCCAGTCAGCGCAAAAACCAGCACCGAGGCATAATCCAGCAGCGCCAGAACGCTCAAGACGCGGCCTTTTTCGACGGTTTGAACGGCGCCATGCCGGCCCGCGCCAGCTCATCCGCCCGTTCGTTTTCCGGGTGTCCCGCGTGGCCCTTGACCCATTCCCAGGTCACGTCATGGCGCGCCTGCGCCGTGTCCAGCCGCTGCCACAGTTCGGCATTCTTCACCGGTTTCCTGGCGGCGGTCTTCCAGCCGTTGCGCTTCCAGCCGTGGATCCAGCCGGTGACGCCGTTTTTGACATAGGCGCTGTCGGTGACCACGGTGATCGCGGTGGCGCGCTCCAGCTTCTCCAGCGCGTTGATCGCCGCCAGCAGCTCCATCCGGTTGTTGGTGGTCTCGGCCTCGCCGCCCTTCAACTCGCGCTCTTTCAGCACCGTGTCGCCGTCTTTGGCCTGCAACAACACGCCCCAGCCGCCGGGGCCGGGATTGCCGGAACAGGCGCCGTCGGTATAGGCAAAGAACTCAGCCATGGGCGATCACCGAAATCCAGTCGGCCATAGAGCCATCAAGGCCCCTGGCGCTGCCGGTGCGGTGGTTTTGTGGGGTGAAACCTGCGGTCTTCAGCAAGTGATCAAGCTCCTGCGGTTGGTAGTAGGTGTAAAGACGGCCGATGCTGTCGCGTTTTTCGCCGTCGCCGGTCTTGAGGCCGATATAGAAGGTGCCGCCGGGTTTCAACGCGCGGTGCAGTGCGGCGAGGTGGCGGGGCATGTCGGAACGGGGCGCGTGCAGCAGGCAGAAGCTGGCCCAGATCCCGTCATACAGATCGTCTCCTGCGATGTCGGCGAATGTGGCCTGCCAGGCGGTGACGCCGGGGTGGGCGGTGGCCATTGCGACCATCTCAGACGAGGCATCGGTTGCGTCGGCCTGCAGCCCGCTGGCGGCCATCAGTGCGGCGGCCTGACCCGGACCGCAGCCGAGGTCAAGGACGCGGCCCCCGGCGGGAAGGGCGCCGATGAAGGCGCGCAGCTGCGGGTCTTTGGCGGTCGCGTCGCCGGTCAGACCGGCATATTCGGCCGCCCGATTGTCATAGACACGAATGGTTTCGGGATCACTCACCGGGGTGCCCGTGTGGTTGGGGTGTCATGTCGAGCGTGGCGGTGGCGGGGGTGCCCGGCAGGAAGGGCGGCAGCAGCGCCAGAAAGAACACCGAGAGTCTCGGGTTCAGGACATTGATCAACGACGCGCCGCGCCGGGCGATGCGCAGGCCGGATTGGTGGTTGGTGTCGCAGCGCACGGCGAGCGCGCCATCGGATTTCAGCGCCTGCCAGGCGAGCCACAGCAGATAGGCGCCGCCGGCGAGTTTCACCACCTGGAACAGCAAAGCCGAGCTGTGCAGGATCGCCGCCAGCCCGAGGGTCGCCGCCGCCAGGTGCGGCACGATCCCGAAGGTGCAGCCCAGTGCCGCCGAGATCGCCGCGCGCCGTCCCTGACCCAGACCGAGCGCCAGCGTGTAAAAAACTCCGGTGCCGGGGGCGAATACGACGACCAGTGCGGTCAGGATGAACTGCAGCGAAATCATGGGGGGATCCGGGATAACGACTGGAACCGCAGTCACCATAGCAGTGTCGGGGTGTTTGGCCAGTGGGGGTTCAGGGAGCAGTGACATTCGCAGGTTCGCGGCTTTTCACTGTCATAAGGCTTGGCGTGTTGTGCCGCCACGCCGGTGCGAGTGGTTCCTCAGGCGGTTTCGCGCAACACGCGGGGGACTTTGAATTCGACCGATTCCACCGCCGTTTCCACCTGTTCGACGGTCACGTCGAACCGGGTGCGGAAGGCGTCGATCACCTCGTTCACCAGCTCCTCGGGGGCCGAGGCGCCGGCGGTGATGCCGATGCTGGAAATCCCCTCCAGCGCGCGCCAGTCGATATCGGTTGCCCGCTGCACCAGCTGCGCGTAGCTGCAGCCGGCCTTGGCGCCCACCTCGACCAGGCGGCGCGAGTTCGACGAATTCGGTGCGCCCACCACCAGCATCGCATCGGCGCGCGGCGCCAGCGCCTTGACCGCGGCCTGCCGGTTGGTGGTGGCGTAACAGATGTCTTCCTTGTGCGGCCCGACAATCGCCGGGAACCGCGCTTGCAAGGCCGCCACGATGTCGGCGGTGTCGTCCACGCTCAGCGTGGTCTGGGTGACAAAGGCAATCCGCTCGGGGTCGCGCACCTCGACACGGGCGACATCTCCCGCCGTTTCCACCAGCAGGACCTCGCCCTCGGGCAGCTGGCCCATGGTGCCGATGGTTTCGGGGTGGCCGCGGTGGCCGATCATGATCATCTGCAACCCGTTCTCGGCATGGCGCTGCGCTTCGATATGCACCTTGCTGACCAGCGGGCAGGTGGCATCGACATAAACCATGTTGCGGCGGTCGGCCTCGTCCGGCACCGACTTTGGCACGCCATGGGCGGAAAAGATCACCGGGCGGTCGTCGGGGCAGTCTTCGAGTTCTTCGACAAAGACCGCGCCTTTGGCCTCGAGCCCGTCGACCACATATTTGTTGTGCACAATTTCATGGCGCACATAGACCGGTGCGCCCCATTTCTCCAGCGCCATTTCCACAATCTTGATGGCGCGGTCGACACCGGCGCAGAACCCGCGCGGGGCGGCCAGGTACAGGGTCAGGGACGGTTTGGTCATTGGCGGTCTCTCCTTGACCGACAGGTAGTGTGTCGCGCCGCGTTGGTCCAGAGACGAAGCCCGCCTTTGCCCTTTCTTCTCTTTTTCAGATGCTCCGGGCGTGAGGCCGCCAGGTCGCAGCGGCGTCGCCCCTTGCCCCGCCCGCCACAGGCGAAGGCTCCCGCCAGGTCGCGCGGCATCGCAGATGCCCCGACC
>JBFHMM010000210.1:0-6918 GCA_041594355.1 Paracoccaceae bacterium
CTGCCGCTCGACAGCGCCATTCAGGAGAACCTCAAGGAAACCACCACCCGGGTTCTGGCGTCTCTCACCCCGCGCGAAGAACGGGTTCTGCGGATGCGCTTTGGTATCGGCATGAACACGGATCACACCCTCGAAGAGGTGGGCCAGCAGTTCAGCGTGACCCGCGAACGGATCCGCCAGATCGAAGCCAAGGCGCTGCGCAAGCTGAAGCATCCCAGCCGCTCGCGCAAGCTGCGGAGCTTCCTGGACCAGTAACCGCCGGACGGCCGCCTTGGCGGGATGAAAGACACATGATACGGGCGGGCAAGCGCGCTGCCCGTGTTTTTTGTTCGGGGCTCCCCCGGGGACCAAGCGGAAGTGCGCCGGTGCGCGGGTCGTCCTCACCGTTTCGTGCTACAAAAGCCCTTTGCCTTGTTGTTGTACTGGACTAGCCTTTCCTTCTATCAACCGAGAGGCTTTTCCATGAAACGCTCTATTGTCACATTGTTTTCCGCGTCCTGCCTATTGGCGGCTCCCGTCCTCGCGCAGGACTTGAAAGGACGCGGGTACGTGATCGACCCGGTCAACGACCACGTGTCCGAAGCCGTTTCCGAGGGGCTGCAAGGCGGTGCCGCCTTTTGATGCGTTGCATCGCTGTTTGTGCAGCAAATGCTGAAAGCGCCGATGTCGACCGAGATCTACGTGGTTCGTGGCGGCGGTCCGAGCGTCACGACGAACAGACAGTTTGCAGTGCAGTTCACCATCGATCCGGCGGCGGCGGACGTGACACCGTCGGAGTCGGGCGGCAATCTGAACAAACTGGTGGTTGGGGAACAAATGTCGGTCAGCCGGGGCCGGACATTCTGCAGTTGACAGGCGCCAAATCAGCCAATTTGACAGAGAGTCCTGGCGGCCGCAGCGGGGCCAGGACAGAACTATATGAGACAGCCCGATGAGGCGAATGATAGTCGCACTGTTAGCGGCCACCGCAGGCCTTACCGTTTTTGCGAGCGTGGCGGACGCGTTCAGCGGCCGTCGCGGCACCCGCGTCAACCAGGTGGATGCCAAAGTATTCGAGGTGATCGCCCGCAGCGCCGGAAGCAGCGGCGATTACTGGTGCGGTGCCGGGGACTTCGCGCAGCGCGCTCTGGGCGCGCCTTGGACGGCGAGGATCTATATCTTGCGAGGCCGTGGGGCCAGTGCCACCACCGGGCGGCGCACGGCGGTCCAATTCACGATGGATGCCGCCGCTGCCGGCGCCCCGCCGGCGGATAACGGTTTTTTTACGAACACGATGCGCCCGGGCGACAGCATGTCGGTGCAGCAGGCGCAAACCTACTGCCTGCAACCGCCGATGCGGTTCTGAGCACGGGGGGGGGACAAGATGCGCAGATCGGGATTTTTCGCCGCCAGCCTGCTGCTGCTCTGCCTTCCGGGGGCGGCCATGGCATGGTTGGCGTTGAACCGGCACGAGGTCAGCCAGTTATCGGGCGGCGTGTTCGAGGTGGTCGCGAGGCCTGGGTCAGGGGCGGCGGACTACTGGTGCGGTGCGGGGGACTACGCGTTGTCCGTGCTACGGACCTCGGCCACGCAAAAAGTGTACCTCTGGGCGGCGCGGGGGCCAAGCGTCTCGCGACCTGGGGCGAAGGCGGTGCAGTTCTCCTTGTCGGTGCCGCCCAGTGGTCCAGCGCCGCAAAGTTATTCGCTTTCAGTCAAGGCGGTCGGCGACAGCCTGACGGCGGCGGCAGCGCGGCAGTATTGTTTCGGCAGGCGAATGGTCGATTTCTGATCGTGCCGCAGCCGCCGGCACGCGGTTCGGAAAGAAACGAGGTCACTTGTGCAAAAACGCTTTCGGTCCCTCCTGTTCGCAGCCGCGACTGGTCTCGCGCTGGCGCCGGGCATGACCGCGGCCTGGCGGGCGTTTAATCTTCTCGAAGTGGTCCAGATTTCGGACACCGTCTGGGAGGTCATCGGGGAGCCGGGCTCGTGGGCGGTTGAATACTGGTGTGGGGCAGGTGACTACGCCCTTTCGGTGCTGCGGTCCCGGGCGACGACACGCGTCTATGTCTGGCGCGCGGTTGGCCCCAGCCAAGCGCGGCCGCGCCGGACATCGGTGCAGTTTTCCTTTACGCCGCCGCCGCGCGCCGACACCCGAACCGGTTTGAGCCTCGATATCAAGCGCACCGGCGACAACCTGACCGCCGCCGCTGCCCGGCAGTATTGCTTTGGCACAAACCACTTCGAAGAACCCTGGCTACCGGGATGGTAGCAGCCTTGCCGTTGTTGCCGGTCTGCGGCAGGCTGCGCGCATGCAACATGAATTTGTGATCTCTACGCGCGGGCAGGGCCTGTATGAATTCACCGGCGACGTGCGTCGCTGGATGCAGGGCGAAGATGGCGGATTGCTGACACTCTTCGTTCGCCACACCTCCTGTTCGCTGCTGATCCAGGAAAATGCAGACCCCGAGGTGCAAACCGATCTGGCGGCCTTCTTTCACCGGCTGGTCCCGCCCAGCACCGATCCGGCGATGGCCTATCTGCGCCACACCTATGAGGGCCCCGATGACATGCCCGCCCACATCAAGGCGGCGATGCTACCGGTCAGCCTGCAGATTCCGGTCTCCGGCGGCCAGCCGATGCTGGGCACGTGGCAGGGCATTTACCTGTTCGAACACCGCGATGCGCCGCACCATCGGCGGGTGGCCGCGCATCTGGCCTAAGGGACAGGCACCGTGGATTTGACTATCGTCAAGATCTGCGGATTTGGTCCGTGCTATCGGGCCATATGACCGAGATTGCCCAAGATAAATCCGCTTCTTCCGGGATGGGACCGGGCCGCTTCCTGCCGCCGCCGCCCCTGTTCCTGTTGCAGCCGGTTTTGCGACGTGTCGTGCGCCGCGTCGCCGATTTTCACCCGTCTTTGTTCGACCGCCTGGGGCCACACCGCAGCGCGCATTTTGTGATCGACGCGCGGGGCTTGCCCTTTGTCCTGCTGCTGGTGCCGGACCCTGATGACCTGCAGTTCAGGGCGATTTCCCGTAGGGCCGAGCCGGACAGCGACGCCCGTATCGAAGGCGGGTTCTTCGACCTGCTGGGGCTGGTCGATGGTGCCGAGGACGGCGATGCGTTGTTCTTCTCGCGTGATCTGGATATCACCGGAAATACCGAGGCCGTCGTTTGTCTGCGCAACGCGCTGGACGATGTCGAAGGTTCGGTTGCCGAAGATGTAGCTGGCCTGTTCGGCGCGCCGGGGAGGACCGTTCTGGCCGCCCTGCGCCGGGCAGGGGATCGGCGGGGCAGTGGCTCATAATGCGTCCCGAGCTTGTTTGCCCCGCCGGAACCCCGGCTGCCTTGCGCACCGCAGTGGATGCAGGCGCCGATGCCGTCTATTGCGGCTTTCAGAACGCGACCAACGCGCGTAACTTTCCAGGGCTGAATTTCACACCGGACGAACTGGCCCAAGGCGTCGAATACGCGCATGCGCGCGGCGCAAAGGTGCTGCTCGCGGTCAACAGCTTTCCCTCCGCCGGCCGCTTCGGTCTCTGGCGCGACGCGGTGGACATGGGCGCACGGTTCGGCGTCGACGCGGTGATCGTGGCCGACATCGGCGTCGCGGCCCATGTGGCCGAACATCACCCCGACCTTCGCCTGCATCTTTCAGTGCAGGCGGCGGCCTCCAGCCCCGAGGCGATCCGCTACTACGTGCGCGAATTCGGGGTCAAGCGGGTGGTGTTGCCAAGGATCTTGACCATCCCCGAGATCAAGGAGGTCAAATCCGAGATTCCATGCGAGATCGAGACCTTCATCTTTGGTAACCACGGGCTGATGGTCGAGGGCCGCTGCAGCCTGACCAATTATGCAACCGGCTTGTCCACCAATATGGACGGCGTCTGTTCGCCCGCCGCGCAGGTGCATTATGACAAGCAACCGGACGGCTCGGTCGCGACCCGGCTGGGCGATTTCACCATCGACCGGTTTGGCCCGCATGAACAGGCGGGTTATCCCACAATCTGCAAGGGGCGATACCTCGCTCCGAACCACGAGGATGCTTACTACGCTTTCGAGGAGCCGGTCAGCCTGAATCTGGCGCGGCTGCTGCCACAGTTGATCGAGGCCGGCGTCGAGGCGTTCAAGATCGAGGGCCGGCAGCGTTCTCGAGCCTATGTTCGGCAGGTCGTCGGGGCGTTCCGAACGGCGGTGGATCAGGTGCTGGCGGGCCAAGAGCCCGAACTGGCTGACCTCGTTGCCCTGACCGAGGGGCAAAAACAGACGCAGGGCGCGGCGGCGTCCAAGAAATGGCGGTAGACATGACTGGCAAACTGACGCTCGGGCCGATCCTTTATCACTGGGACGCGGACCAAAAACGCGACTTCTATGCCCGTATCGCGGATGAGGCACCGGTGGACATGGTCTATCTGGGCGAGGTGATCTGCTCGAAGCGGACCCCGTTCTTTGACACGCATCTGCCCGAGGTGATCGACCGGCTGGAGCGCGGCGGCAAACAAGTTGTTCTTGCTTCACTGTCCGAAGTTGTGATCCGCCGCGAACGAAAGATGATGCAGGAGTTCTGCGCCACCGACAGCCACGAGATCGAGTTGAACAACACAGCCGGTCTCTATGACATTGACGGACGGCCGCACCGGGTCGGACCTCTGATGAATGTGTATAACGAGGCAACGCTCAAATGGCTCGCGGACAAGGGCGCGACCCACGTAACCCTGCCCAACGAAGTGCCCGGCACCGTCGCCGGAAAGATGGCGCAGGCCGCCGCCGATCTGGGCGTGGGGATCGAGGTGCAGGTCTTTGGCCGCGTCTCGCTAGCGGTCTCGGCGCGCTGCTACCATGCGCGGGCGCATGGCCGGACCAAGGACAATTGCCTGTTCGTCTGCGAAGAGGATCCTGACGGCATGCCGCTGACCACGGTCACCGGCCAGCCATTTCTGATGGTCAACGGTATCCAGACCCTGTCGCAGTCCTATGTCTCGCTGGTCGACGAGATTGGCGCGATGCAGGACATGGGAATCGGCTATTTCCGGGTGATGCCGCAGGTGGCGGACATGGTGGCGGTCACGCAGGTCTTTGCCGAGCGGATCGCCGGCGGTATCGACGGTGATGAGGGTGCCGCACGGCTTGCCGCGCTGGATCTGGCCGCGCCGCTGTCCAACGGGTTCTGGCATGGGCGCGAAGGCCATCGCTGGTTTGGGCCTCAAGCGGCCTGACGCTCGCCTATATTGCGGATCAAATATCCCCCCTACCCAAACTATAGTTGGTGGCCTATACTTGTGGATAAGTGGGTCGCAGTGCCTACAACAAGAGGCGGAAATATAGAGGGGGACGGCCGATGCGCTGCCCGTTTTGCGGAAATATCGACACGCAGGTAAAGGATTCGCGCCCGGCCGAGGATCACGTCGCGATTCGGCGACGGCGGTTTTGCCCGGCTTGCGGTGGGCGCTTTACCACCTACGAACGGGTGCAGCTGCGCGACCTCGTGGTGATCAAATCCAGCGGCAAGCGCGAGGATTTCGACCGCGACAAGCTGGAACGGTCGATCCGTATTTCGATGCAAAAACGCCCCATCGAACCGGAACGTATCGACCAGATGATCTCGGGCATCGTGCGACGGCTGGAAAGCATGGGCGATACCGATATTCAATCTAACAAGATTGGTGAGATCGTGATGGAGGCCCTGGCCCGGATCGACACCGTGGCCTATGTGCGCTTTGCCAGTGTCTACAAGAACTTCCAGGCGGCGGATGATTTCGAGGACTTCGTCCACGAACTGCGCCCTAACACACCGCCTGAAGAGTGAGTGCCGAAGATGTCCGATACATGGCGCTGGCCCTGTCGCTGGGCCGGCGCGGATTGGGCAACTGCTGGCCCAATCCGGCTGTCGGCTGCGTCATCGTGGCGGGCGGTCGGATCGTGGGGCGCGGCTGGACCCAGCCGGGCGGCCGTCCCCACGCAGAAACTCAGGCTCTGGCCCAGGCGGGCGAGGCCGCGCACGGTGCAACCGCCTATGTCACGCTTGAGCCCTGTTCCCATCACGGCGCGACGCCCCCATGTTGCGATGCACTGATCGCGGCGGGTATTGCTCGTGTGGTGGCTCCGTTGCAGGACAGCGATCCGCGCGTTGCCGGGCGGGGGTTCGAAACCCTGCGAAAACACGGGATCGACGTCCGAACCGGTCTGCTAGCAGAGCAAGCGGCGCGCGATCACGCGGGTTTCTTCTTGCGCACTGAACAGGGCCGGCCGCTGGTGACGCTGAAACTGGCCAGCAGCTTTGACGGACGCATCGCAACCGGGACCGGCGAAAGCAAATGGATCACCGGACCGCAGGCTCGGCGCGAAGTTCACGCGCTGCGGGCGCGCCACGATGCGGTGATGGTCGGGGCGGGCACCGCGCGCGCCGACGATCCGTCGCTGACCGTGCGCGACATCGGCGTGTCCCGCCAGCCCGTGCGCGTGGTGGTGTCACGGCACCTGGATCTTCCGCTTCTGGGGCAGTTGGCACGAACCGCGGGCGACGTGCCGCTGTGGCTTTGCCACGGCCACGGGGCGGATATCGAACGGGTGAAAGCCTGGGAGGGGCTGGGGGCGACGCTGATCCCCTGCGCGGTGCGCGGCGTCCAGCTGGATGCCGGCGACGTGTTGCAACAACTCGGCCACGCCGGGCTGACGCGGGTGTTCTGCGAAGGCGGTAGCGCGCTGGCGGCTTCCCTGTTGGCCGCTGATCTGGTGGATGAGTTGGTCGGGTTCAGCGCCGGGTTGGGCATTGGCGCCGAGGGCTTGCCCGCGATCGGTGCACTGGGTTTGGGCCGCCTGGCCGAGGCGCCGCGGTTCGATCTGCTGGAAACCCGCGAGGTCGGGGACGACGCGATGCAACGCTGGACCCGGTCGCTTGGTCCGGGCGCTGCCATCTGACCGGCCCGCCGGCGGCGA
>JBFHMM010000211.1:0-6894 GCA_041594355.1 Paracoccaceae bacterium
GCGTGAATTCCGTCGCCGCAAATCTTTCGCGGACCTCGGGTGCAAACAGTGGCGTCTGAAACCCTTCGACCACGCGCAGTGTCCCGCCAGCGAATCTGTCGTCGGTCGGCAGGAACAGCCCCGTTTCGGTGCCTTTGTCGGAGCCCACCGGCAGGTCATCGCCAACCGCAACGGCACGCCCCACGCCGGCGGCCAAGTGAACCGACCGTGAACCAAGAAACGCTGCCCCCTCGAAACCGCCACCGACATGCAGGTATCCATAGACCCCCTGCCGCGCGGCACCGATGGTCAGCCGCGCGCCGGCCGGCAGAAGGTGCGATGCATTCCATGCCACTTTGCCGCCATCAATGCTGGCGTCCATTGGCGCGCCGGTCAGTGCGACGCGCAGATCATGCCGCGCCTCGAATTCGCCGCCCATGCCGGCCATTTCCAGCACAGCGAGGTCAGCCCCCTGCCGCAACAATGCCGCGCCTTCGGCGACGGCGCGCAGATCCGCCGCGCCACCGCGGGACAGGCCCAGATCCAGACACCCCGAACGGCCCTGATCCTGCAGGGTGCAACGGGGTCCGATGCGACGCACAATCAAGCTCATGGGGCGATCTCCGTTCGGGTCGCGCCGCCGTCACCTTTGGCATCGGAGGCACTGAGCCGGTCGTATGTCGCCCGGTCCACAGGATCAAAGATCATTTCGTCGCCGGGGCGCAGGGCAATCGGCGCATCGCTTTCCGGGCGAAAGCAACGAAACGCCGTTTGGCCGACATGTCGCCACCCCGTCGGGGTCGGCCCCGCGAATAACACGAACTGGCTGATTGCCAGCACCAGCGCGCCGCGCGGCACCATCGGTGTCAGCTCTTGCAACCGGGGCAGGTTCCATTCCGGTCCCAGCGGCCCAAGATAAGGTTGCCCGGGCGCAAAGCCGATGGTCAGCACCCGCACGCGGCTGGTTCCCAGGCGTTCTATCGCTTGGCCCCGGCCCAGACCCGCCGCCTCGGCCGCCTCGTCCAGTTGCGGAGCCAAGTCGGTGCCATAAACCGTCGGTACCCGCCATAACCGCCGCCCTGCTGGCAAGGGCGCGGCAGACCAGTCGCGGGTAGCGAGCAAATCCCGCAATATCCCCTCGAGACGCTGATGGCTGATCGTCAGAGGATCGAACCTTGTGAACACCGATGCCAGAGAGGTCGCCGTTTCCCCGATACCTTCGATCTGCCGCTCCTCGAGCGCGGCGCGAAACGCCAGCGCGGCGCGGTTTGACGCTTCGGTCAGCTGGTCACCAAAGCTCACCAGCATGCCGTTCACACCGGCAGTACGCACCACCGGGAAGCCGCTGCTCGGCTGGGATCGGATGTTGTTCATGTCGCCTCCGGATTCGGACCCTCCGCGCCTGGGACCACCACGGCGCCGCTCGTCCCGAGTTTGACTACAGCCCACACTGACCGGCAAGGGCACGGCACGTCACATTCAAAAACCAGCGTCGAATCCCCTTGGAAAGCAGTTCAAAACCTGTTCAAACCACCCCTGAGAATTTGGATCCCAGGAGGAAAGTCGAGCCCGGCGGGCCGGTTCTGGGGATTCGACTGGCATTATGAGGAGAAGCAAATGAACATCGAAGGACAAGCCGCCATCGTCACCGGAGGCGCGTCGGGACTGGGCGGCGCCACCGCCAGCCTGTTGGCCAGCAAGGGCGCCAAGGTCACCATTTTCGACATGAACGCCGAAATGGGGCAGGCCAAGGCCGCGGAAATTGGCGGCCACTTTGTGCGGGTCAACGTCACCGACGAAACCGCTGTCGAAGAAGCCCTCGCCGAGGCCGAGGGCGTGCACGGAAAGGCGCGCATTCTGGTTAACTGCGCAGGCATCGGGCCGCCGGCCAAGGTGGTCGGCCGCGACGGCTCGGCGATTCCTCTGGGCGATTTCACCGGCGTCGTGAACGTCAACCTGTTCGGCACGTTCAACGTGCTGTCGAAATTCGCCGCCCGCATCTATGACGCGGAGCCTTTGGGCGAAGAGCGCGGCGTGATCATCAACACCGCCTCGGTCGCCGCATTTGACGGGCAGATTGGTCAAGCCGCCTATGCCGCATCAAAGGGGGGCGTGGTCGGCATGGCGCTGCCGATTGCCCGGGAATTCGCGCGTTATGGCATCCGGGTGATGACCATCGCGCCGGGCCTCTTCCTGACCCCGCTGCTGGAATCGCTGCCCGAAGAGGCGCAGAGATCGCTGGGCGCGCAGGTTCCGTTCCCGAACCGTCTGGGCCATCCGGATGAATTCGCCAAGATGGCCGCCTCCATCGTCGACAACCCCATGCTGAACGGCGAGGTGATCCGCCTCGACGGCGCCATCCGCATGGCCCCAAAGTGAAACCCGGCACGCTTGAGGCAATTGCCACCCCCCGCGCCCGCGAGATCGCGGCGCGGGTGGAGGCATTCGTGCGCGAAACCGTTATCCCCTACGAGAGCGATCTGCGTTGCGGCCCCCACGGCCCCTCGGACGAGCTCGTCCAGGAGATGCGCGCGCTGGCCCGTGCCGCAGGCGTGCTGACCCCACATATCCTGCCCGACGGCAGCCACCTGACCCAGCGCGAAACCGCGCTGGTGCTGACCAAGAGCGGGCTCTCGCCGCTTGGCCCGCTAGCCTGCAACACCATGGCCCCGGACGAAGGCAACATGTTCCTTCTGGGCAAGGTCGGCAGCCCCGAGATGAAAGAGCGGTTCCTGACACCGCTGGTCGAAGGTTACGCGAGGTCCGCCTTTTTTATGACCGAACCGGCCGAGGACGGCGGTGCCGGGTCTGACCCGTCGGTGATGCTGACCACCTGCAAACCGGACGGAAACCACTGGGTGATCAACGGTCGCAAGACCTTCATCACCGGGGCGGACGGCGCCAAGGTCGGCATCGTCATGGCAAAATCCGAGGACGGCGCCTGCATGTTCCTCGTCGATCTGCCCCACCCCGCGATCCGGATTGAACGGCTACTGGACACCATCGACAGCTCGATGCCCGGCGGTCATGCCGTTGTGACTATCGACAACCTGCGCCTGCCGTCTGACCAGATGCTGGGCGAGGCGGGCGAGGGGTTCCGCTATGCGCAAGTCCGCCTTGCACCGGCCCGGCTGTCGCACTGCATGCGCTGGACTGGCTGCTGCATCCGCGCCCACGAAATCGCCACCGATTATGCCTGCCGTCGTCAAGCCTTTGGCAAGCCTCTGATCGAGCACGAAGGCGTCGGCTTCATGTTGGCCGAGAACCGGATCGACCTGAAGCAATGCGAACTGATGATCGACTGGTGCGCCGGCGTGCTGGACGCGGGGGCCTATGGGACCACCGAAAGCTCGATGGCCAAGGTCGCGGTTTCGGAGGCCCTGATGCGGATCGCCGATCGCTGCGTTCAAGTCATGGGTGGCACCGGTGTGTCCGGCGACACCATCGTCGAACAGGTCTTTCGTGAAATACGCGCCTTCCGCATCTACGACGGCCCGACCGAAGTCCACAAATGGAGCCTCGCTGGCAAGATCGCACGCGATTGGCGGAAAACCCGCGACGACGTCGAATGAACGCCCAGCCGGGCAGTTTCGACTTCATCGTGGTCGGGGCCGGCATTGCCGGCACCTCGGTCGCGGCGGAGCTGTCCTCGGACACGCGCGTACTCCTGCTGGAGCGCGAACCCCATGCCGGCCTGCATGCCACCGGCCGGTCGGCCGCAATGTACGAACCCGGCTATGGGCCCGCCGTCATACGCGCCCTCACCCGCGCGTCCCGCGCCTTTTTTGATGACCCGTGCAGCCCGCACATTGGGCATCCACTGCTCGCGCCGCGCGATGTGGTCTTTATCGCCCAAGACGATCAGACCGGCACGCTGGACAGGATGCTGCGCGAGATCGGTCAGGGCCTGTCGCCCCTGCCCATCGACGAGGCCCGCGCCCGGATGCCGCTGATCCGCGAAGGCTATGCCAGCGCTGCCGTTCTCAACCAGATGACCGCGGATATCGACGTCGATGCGCTGCACCAGCACTACCTAAGGTGCTGCCGTAGCAACCACGCCCGCCTGATAACCCGAGGCGATGTCACCGCGCTGCACCGACGCGGAGACCTCTGGCAGGTCGAGACGCCACAGGGAACGTTTCGCGCGCCCGTGGTGATCAATGCCGCTGGCGCCTGGGCCGATCAACTGGCCGCCATGGCCGGCGCGACGCCGCTCGGCCTGACCCCGAAACGGCGCACCGCGATGATCATCACTTGGCCAAAGGGGCCGGTGCCAGACCATTGGCCGATGGTCGTTGATGCCGACGAACAGTTCTACCTGAAACCGGACGCTGGTAAACTGCTGATCTCACCAGCCGATGCGACGCCCAGCGCGCCCTGTGATGCCTACCCCGAAGAAATGGACATTGCGATCTGCGCGGACCGGATCCAGACCGCCTTTGACATCGAAATCAGGCGCATTGAGCGAGCTTGGGCCGGATTGCGAAGCTTTCTGCCCGATGGCAACCCCGTGGCAAGCTACGATCCCCGAGCCAAAGGGTTCTTCTGGCTCGCCGGTCAGGGTGGATACGGCATACAGACCGCGCCAGCCCTGTCCCGCGCAGCGGCGGCATTGGTGCGTCAAGCCCCTCTGCCGGCCGATATCGAAGCGGAAGGGGTCACAGAGGACGCTTTGGCCACAACCCGCGACAGCCTGCGCGGGCGCAACTAACACCTGCGAACCTATTGCGACCCGACACACAGCGGTTCCCGGCAATCCTTCAGGCACTGCCCCCGTGAGCCGCGCCGCCGCCAGCAAGGCCACGACATAGGCGCCAAGCCCGAAGATCACCGCCGTCACCCCGCCCGACTGGACCGACTGGCGATGCTGGGCATCGCGAGCATGGATGTTGGACAGGTGCAGTTCGATCGCCGGAACGCACCGTCTCAAGACCGCCAGCGCATCACGCAACGCAACCGAATGAAACGACAGACCGGCCGGAGTGACCACGATGACATCCGATCGCCCGCGTTCGGCCTGCACCAGATCGACCGCTACACCTTCGTTGTTGGTTTACGAAAACACCTGCTCAACCTTGAGCTCGGCGACAAGCGCGCGACAGCTCTCCTTGATCGCGCCCAGAGTGACAGTACCCTAGATCTCGGGTTCCCGTTCGCCCAGCAGGTTCAGGTTTGGTCCGTTCAGAATGGTAATACGCGGCATCGGGCGACCTCTGGCAACAACAACGTCCTTGTGGCTGTGCCCCGGCGCGTTCGAAGGGAAAGCCGGTACGGCCGGTGTCGCGCCGGGCTGGCGCATGGAAAACTTCACGAAACTGTCGCTGTGCGGGTTTGACCTGTTACAAAACTTTGGCACCGGGCCCCTAATCAGGCGCCAGTACAACCCGATCTGGAGCTTACGCATGAAAACCTCAATTCTGGCCCTGGCCGCGATGCTGACCGCCACTGTCGCCACGGCACAAAACCTGCCGCAGGCTGGCAACAATTGGTTCTCCGCGGCGCAAAGCGAGCTGAAGAGCCGCCTGGCGATCACCCCGAATACCGGCAATGCCAAGAACGTGATTATCATGATTTCGGATGGCAACGGTGTCGGCTCCAACTATGCCGCGCGGCTGTGGATGGGCCAGCAGGCCGGTGGTTTCGGCGACGACTTCGTCCTACCGCATGAAACCTTTCCGCATCTGGCACTGTCCAAAACCTATAACGTAAATGCCCAGACCCCCGATTCCGCTGGCACCGGCACCGCCATGCACGCGGGCGTAAAAACCAAGGCCGGCGTAATCGGAGTCGACGATACGCTGAACCGGGGCGATTGTTCGCAGGTTCTGGCGGCAACCGTCGCCAATGCCGCCGAGATCTATACCGCCCTGGGCAAAAACGTCGGCATTGTGTCTACCGCGCGTCTGACCCATGCTACGCCCGCGTCTGTCTACGCACACAGTGCCGATCGCAACTATGAGGATGACAGCAAACTGCCCGAAGGCTGTGCAACCCCCGACATCTCCAGCCAACTGCTGGAGGCCATGAAGGCCGGGACCGTGGACATCGCCCTAGGTGGCGGTCGCCGTCACTTCATTCCCGAGAGCGTCAAGGGCGAAGAAGGCAAATCCGGCAAGCGCACCGATGGCCGCAACCTAATCGAAGAGGCCGTCGAGGCAGGGATCACCTATGTCTGGGACGATGAAACCGCCGCAGCCGTAGACCTGGCCAAGCCCGTGTTGGGCCTGTTTGAGTCCAGCCACATGAAATACGAACACGACCGCACCGGCGAACCCTCTCTGGCAGAGATGACCGAAATGGCGATCAAATCGCTGGCCGGCGGCGACAATGGCTTTTTCCTGTCGATCGAAGCGGGTCGCGTCGATCACGCAAGCCATGCCGGAAACGCCCACCGCATGGTCACCGATGCCGCTGCCTTTGCAGCCGCGGTGGCCAAGGCCGACGCACTGACCGATGACGCCGACACCCTTATCATCGTCACAGCCGACCACGAACACGCCATCGCATTCAACGGCTATTGCGGGCGCGGCTCGTCGATCACCGGTTTGTGCATGGGTGTCGATGGCACCGGCATCGAGCATACGGGCGAACCGAATTTGGCTGCGGACGGTCAACCCTATACCGTGATCGGCTATCTCAACGGGTCAGGTTCGGTCCTGCGCGAAGACATGAACTGGGCCGGAGTCCGCCCCGCCGGTCTGGATGAAGAAACCGCGACCGACCCTGACTACATCCAACAGGCGCTGATCCCCAGCCGCTCCGAAACCCACTCGGGCGAAGACGTCGCAATCTACGCCAAAGGCCCTTGGGCGCACTTGATCAACGGCACCGTGGAACAAAACTATATCTTCCACGTCATGTACCACGCCGCCACCGTCCAATAGGACGGCAGAACACCATGGCGTGGGCCGACCA
>JBFHMM010000212.1:0-6830 GCA_041594355.1 Paracoccaceae bacterium
CCATGCGCGAGGCGTTGTCGCGTTCCTTGATCGCCGACCCCGACGGCAGCTTGCCGCGCAGGATGTCCCGCCTGAGCTGCGCGGCAATCTGTTCGGGAAGCGTCTGATCAACCATGTTTTGATACCTGTTCTGCCTTCCCTGATGCCCGACTCGCAGGCCTGTCAGGGAGCAACCGCAACCATGGGTTTCCGATTTTGGTATGCCAAAGTCCGTTGATTGTCGAGATCGCTTTCTCTGGCTTTGCCTTGGGATGGCATGCCATTCGGCATGATGGGAGGTCATACGCTCCAAGGGCGGGACGCCCACCAGGGAGGAACAAGAACAATGGAACTGAAACCGATCTTGCAGGCCGCCGCCATTGCGGGGTTCGCTGTCGCGGACAGCGTTGCCTCGGCACAGACCACCTTGCGTATCCAGACGTACTATGCGACCGAATCCGTATCCGGCAAGCTGGCCGCGCAATTCGTCGACGGCGTGCAGACGATGCCCAACGGTGGCCTCGCCATCGAAATGTGCCTTTGGTCGTCCGTGGTGGCGTCGGTGAAAACCCTCGACGCGGCGGCCAACGGCATTCTCGACTGCGACATGACCGGCCGCGCCTACCAGACCGGCAAGAACCCGGCGCTCCAGTTCGTCGGCGACATCATAGGCGGCTACAACACCCCTGCCAGCAGCTGAGCTGCCTCTATCTCGGCGGTGGGTATAACGTCGCGCAGCCACTCTAAAACGGCGATAGCATGCAGCTGATCGGCTGGTGGATCTATGATCAGGCAAGCTTTGCCTCGACCAAACCAATCCAGTCACAGGCTCACTTTAAGGACCGACTTCAAGGACTGGAAGTTCCGTTCGCCCCCGGGTTTGGAAACCGAGATCTTTACCGTCCCGGAAACCGGCATTATCTGCGACGCCGACGCCTCGGGCATTGCCAACAACAACCTGAAACGGGCCCGCCGTTCTTTCAAGACCCATGAGGCAGAGCATGACATGATGGAGCAACCGGTCTGGCTGGGCGCTGCGCGGCGGTCCATGCGTACCGCCGCAATCGGATATATCGCCCTGACCGCAGTCGTCACCGTAATCCTCGTGATCGGGCAGTTCACGCAGGACGGGCCGCTGGGCATGTATGAAATGCTGCGGCTCAAAGGCCACCCGATTATCTATGCCATTCCGTTTGCACTGACCGCGACGCTGTTTTGCGCCTCGCTCTATTATTCCGGCATTCGCAGTGTGATCGAAATCGAACGCACCGGCCGTTCGATCTGATTTCGCTGGTGGCCTCGCGCCTCGCGATGACGAGCGTCACGTTTATCGTCGTGGTGATGTTCTACGAGGTGGTGCTGCGCTATGTCTTCGAGAAACCGACGCTGTGGGCGAACGAAATGTCGCTGTGGATCGCGGCCTTTGTGTTCCTGTTCGCCGGGCTCTACGCCATGCCGCAGCGCAGCCATATCAGCATCTACACCATCTACGACCTGATAGCCCGCTGGATGCAGAACCTGTCCGATTGCATTTCCGTCCCGCCGATCCGCGTCTTTGGCTGTTGCCTGATCGGCGGCGGCTTTAACGAGGTCAAGGCCAGGTTCCTGCGCATGGAAACCTTTGGCACCGCCTGGGATCCGCCGATTCCCGCGACCATCAAGCCGACGATACTGCCGATCATGTCGCTGGTAGCCATACAGGCGTTGTCGAACCTGCTCGCGGACTGGAACAAGGCGCCCGAACACCATTCGCCCGCAGATGCTTCGACGAAACCGAAACCGAAATCGAGAATATTCGCCGGACACTGGAGCGCAAAGACTGGTGGCCGATATTGGTGCCCTTTCTCTGATCCGGCTGCTGGCGATCGGGATGCCGCTGGGCTTTGCCTCGGCGTTTCCGGCGGTGGCGACGCTGCTGCTGAAATTCGGTCCCGACCTGCTGTTCCGGCACTTCTGGCGCGGGCCGTTTTTGGTACCGGGTCAGGCGGTCTGCCGCCAGATGACCGCCAATGTGCCGAAATCGGTGCCGTTATTTATGGTCATGGCGGCAATGCTGGGCTGATCGGGCATCGCGCGCGACATGTACTCCTCGCTGAACGTCTCGCTGTCGCGCACCCGTGGCGGTATCGCCATCGTGATCTCAATCATGGCGATAATCATGGCGGCGATGTCGGGCATCATGGGCGGTGCAGTCGTGCTTCCGGGCCTGATCGCGCTGCCGCAGATGCTGCGGCTGGGCTATAACCAGAACCCCGCCATCGGCACCATCTGCGCGTCCGGCGGCCTCGGCACCATGATCCCGCCCTCGATCGTGCCGATCTTTTGCGGGCTGCTCACCGAAACCTCGATCCAGGCGCTGTTCACGGCCACTTTCCTGCCCGGCTTCATGCTGGCGTCCTTCTTTGACGTCTACATCCTGATCCGCACCCGGCTCGACCCTTCGCAGGCACCCCTGCCCGACCCCGAACCAGGCGACCCGCCGGGCGTCGAAAAGGGGCTGATCGCGCCCATCGTGGTGATCGGCGCCGTGCTCGGCTCGATCTATGGCGGTATCACCGGCATCACCGAGACCGCCGGCATAGGCGTCGTAGCGGTCTGCGTCCTCTGGATGATCCACCCGCGAGATGACCTTCGAAATCGTCTGGGACAACCTGATGCGCAGGCCGAAATCCACCGGCACCATCATCTGGGTCGCCATAGGCGCCGCCACCCTGCCCACCATGGGCATCGTCCTGGTGATGATGGTGATGCAACGCTGGGGCGCGAGGTTCCTACCCGGCCATGTTCCTGTCCATCGGCACGGTGCTCTTGGTCTCCTGCTATTTCATCATGACCCGGATGCTGGCCGGACTGGAAAGCACCTCCACCGGCCAGTTCTGGGGCGCGGACGTACCGGCGCTGATGCCGTCGCCGCTGGCGCTCCTCGGCTGGGTCTGGCCGGACGCCACGCCCGGCTTTGCCGTGCCGGTCCTGATCGGCGCATTCGGGGCGCTGAGTCATATTGCCACCACCACGGCGCACCGGTTGGCCAATGCCTCGATCCCGGCCCCGGTGGTCTATATCGAGATCCTGCTGGCGGCGATCGCGGACATATTGGTGTTCGACACGCGGCCCACCGTCTGAACCTTTGGCGGCGGGCTGATTATCATCGCCGCCGGTCTCTATATCTGGCTCCGCGAATGCAGCCGGAACCGGCGCACCTCCCTGTCCCGGCGCAGTGGGCCGCGCTTTGTCAGGTGAGAGGGTTCAGGCCCTGTGATAGGGTCCGCCAGCCAGGATCGTCGCGCCGCGATAGAGCTGTTCGGCCAGCATCACCCGCACCAGCATGTGCGGCCAGACCATCTTGCCGAATGACAGGCTGAAATCGGCCTCGGCGCGCAGCGCCGGGCCGATCCCGTCGGCGCCGCCGATCACCAGCGCCAGATCGCCGCGCCCCATGTCGCGCCAACCGGCGATCTTGTCCGCGAAATCGGGGGACGACATAACCTTGCCGCGTTCGTCCAGCGTGCAGATCACCGCGCCCGCCGGGATCGCCTTGCGCAGCAGCGCCGCCTCGCCCGCCATGCCGCCACCCTTGCGATCGTCGACCTCGACCACCTCCACCGGACCCAGGCCCAGCGCCCGTCCCGTCCGGTCGAACCGGCTCAGGTAATCGTCGATCAGAGTTTTCTCCGGTCCGGCCCGCAAACGGCCGACCGCACAGATGCGCAGACGCATGGCGTGTTCCTTCGACGGCCCCGGCTAACGGGGCCCGGCCAGCCGCTTCAGTTGCCCGATGCGCCGACTGCCTGGGGCTGCCACATCTTTTCCAGCTGGTAGAACTCGCGCACTTCGGGACGGAAGATGTGAACGATCACATCGCCGGTATCGATCAGCACCCAGTCACCTGCATCCTTGCCTTCGACCTTGGCCGAGAACCCGAATTCCTGCTTGATGCGGTCAACCAGTTTCTCCGACATCGCCGCCACCTGGCGGGTCGACCGGCCCGAGGCGATTACCATGTAATCGCCAAAGGACGCCCTGCCGCGCAGGTCGATCTGCACGACATCTTCGGCCTTGTCGTCATCGAGTGAGGAAAGGATGCGCGCCAGCAATGCTTCGCTGGTCAGCTTGGTTTGGGCGGCCATCAGACCGGCCCGATCATCAGCGGCCATTGCCGCCTCTGCTTCGATTGACAGGACAGTGTCCTCCTTCTGACGCGCCGGCAAACCCCCGGCGCCGGGGTCGCTTCAAGGTAGCAACCGTCCGGTGACATTTCAATGAACCGCTGCCGCGTCAAGCGATTCCCGGCCAATTCGGGGCCAATCAGATGCCCTGCTGCCACTTTTCCATGCCTTCTTCGGCGTCGTCCTCGCCCAGCAACCGCACCTCGCGCTGCGGGAAGGGGATCGAGATGCCCTCGGCCTGAAAGGCATCCCACAGCGCCAGAAACACGTTGCCCTTGACGTTGGTCAGCCCCGCCGTCGGATCCGCGATCCAGAACCGCAGGATGTAATCCACGCTGCTGTCGCCAAAGCCGACAATATGGCAGACCGGTGTATGCCCCTCGGTCAGCACCCGCGGCACGCTGCGCGCCGCGCCGATCGCCACCCGGCGTACCTTGTGCGGATCGTCCCGGTAGGAGGTGCCGAAGTAGACATCCAGCCGCACGTAGCGATCCGAATGCGACCAGTTCACCACCTGGCCCGTGATCAGATCCTCGTTCGGGATCAGGTGCTCGCGCCCCTCGCGCGTCACCACCGAGACATAGCGCGCGCCCAGCGAATCGATCCACCCAAACGTCTCGCCCAGCGAGATCACGTCGCCCGGCTTGATCGACCGGTCCAGCAGGATGATGATCCCCGACACCAGATTCGACACCACCTTCTGCAGCCCAAACCCGATGCCGACCCCCACCGCCCCCGACAGCAGAGCCAGCCCGGTCAGGTCGAACCCAAGCGCCCGGATGCCCGAGATCACCACGATCCCATAGAGCAGCAGCTGCACCGCCTTGCCAGCCAGCACCTGCATCGAGGGCGAAATATCCTCGTTGCGCCGCAGCGCCGAACTGGCCGCGTGGCTGCCCAGCCGCGCCGCCGTCAGCATCAGTGCTATCAGCAGCACCGCCTTGATGATGCCCAGCAACGAGACATGGAACGATCCCAGCTCCACCGCGATCCCGTCGAGAAGGCTCATCACGTCGTCGATCAGCCCCAGCGCCACCAGCGTCGCATAGATCCACAAGGTCCAGCTCAGGATGCGCCGCAGGGTCCGGTTCGCCACCAGCCGGGCCGCCAGCCCGATCACCAGCCAGGCCGAGGCCAGCGTCACCACCACCCCGATCAGATAGCTGCGCGAAGGCCAGGTGACCTCCTGCATCACCAGGTACAACACCCCCGACAGCACCACGAAGTAGACCAGTGTCAGCCGTCTCCGGATCTGCACCAGCAGGCGCAGCCGCCATTTCGGCCAGTTCTCCCGCGTCCGCGACCACTCTTCGACCCGCCCGCGCGTCACCAGCGCCAACAGATAGGACAGCCCAATCAGAGCCAGGATGATTACCAGCTGGTATTGCCGCCAGCCCGGCGTCGCGAACATCAGCAGCATCTTGTTCATTTGCAACAGAAAGGCGTCGATCACCTCGACAAGGGTCGTGGGCAACAGCTCCTGGTTCATCGAAGTCCTCCCGACCCGCAGCTTGACCCGGTTTTCCGACGCGGGCAAGCCGCCGCCCGCGCCGCCCCACGCATGAATCCTTGATTGACGGGCGGCGCGGATGTATCTGGTGCGTCATGTACCCCGTTTCGGCCCGACATATAGACATTCAGGACCGCTCGCGCCTGCGCGAACGTTTCTTCGGCGCCGCCCGCACGGTGCTGGCCCGGCTATAAGCCGCGCCAGTCCCCAAGCCAGCATTTACAAACAATACGGGAGAGGACCGATGTCCCCCAAGACGCTCTATGACAAAATCTGGGATGCCCATGTCGCCCACGAATCCGACGACGGCACCTGCCTGCTCTACATCGACCGCCACCTCGTCCACGAGGTGACCAGCCCGCAGGCGTTCGAAGGTCTGCGCATGGCCGGCCGCACCGTGCGCGCGCCCGACAAGACCATCGCCGTGCCGGACCACAACGTGCCCACCACGCCCGGCCGCGAAGACCCCGCCAATATGACCCAGGATTCCGCCATCCAGGTTGCGGCGCTGGACACCAACGCCAAGGAATTCGGCATTCACTACTACCCGGTTTCCGACATTCGTCAGGGCATCGTGCATATTGTCGGCCCCGAACAGGGCTGGACCCTGCCGGGTATGACCGTGGTCTGCGGCGACAGCCACACTGCGACCCACGGCGCATTCGGCGCGCTTGCCCACGGCATCGGCACGTCAGAGGTGGAACACGTGCTGGCCACCCAGACGCTGATCCAGAAAAAGTCCAAGAACATGAAGGTCGAGATCACCGGCAAGCTGCGCCCCGGTGTCACCGCCAAGGACATCACCCTGTCGGTCATCGGTGCCACCGGCACCGCCGGCGGCACCGGCTATGTCATCGAATACTGCGGCGAAGCGATCCGCGACCTGTCGATGGAAGGGCGCATGACCGTCTGCAACATGGCGATCGAGGGCGGCGCCCGCGCTGGCCTGATCGCGCCGGACGAAAAGACCTTTGAATACGTCATGGGCCGCCCGCACGCGCCCAAGGGCGCCCAGTGGGAAGCCGCGCTGGCGTGGTGGAAAACCCTCTACTCCGATGACGACGCTCATTGGGACAAGGTCATCACGCTCAAGGGCGAAGACATCGCGCCGGTTGTCACCTGGGGAACCTCGCCCGAGGACGTGCTGCCGATCACCGATGTTGTCCCGGCGCCGG
>JBFHMM010000213.1:0-6824 GCA_041594355.1 Paracoccaceae bacterium
ACGATGTAGAGGATGAACAGCCCGGCCATCATCAGCCCCGGCACCGCGCCGGCCAGCCAGAGCTGGCCCACCGGTTGCCGGGCGATCATCGCATAGAGCACCAGCACCACCGAGGGGGGCACCAGGATGCCCAGCGACGAGCCCGCCTGAATGACGCCGGTCACCATGCGCTTGTCATAACCGCGTTTCAGCAATTCGGGCAGGGCGATGGTGGCGCCGATGGCCATACCCGCGACCGACAGCCCGTTCATCGCCGAAATCAGCACCATCAGGCCGATGGTGCCGACCGCCAGCCCGCCGGACAGCCCGCCCATCCAGACGTGGAACATGCGGTAGAGATCGTCGGCGATCTTGCTTTCCGACAGCACGTAGCCCATGAAGATGAACATCGGCAGCGTCAGCAGCGGATACCATTTCATCAGCTTCATCGCCGCCGAGAAACCGAGGTCATACCCGCCCCGGTCACCCCACAGCAGCAGCGCCGCGATCACGGCAACGAACCCGATGGCGCCGAACACCCGCTGCCCGGTCAGAAGCATCAGCATCATCGTCGAAAACATCAGTATCGCGATCAGCTCGTAGGACATCAGGTGATCTCCCGCGTGATCGTCTCACCGCGGATGCGGAGAATGTCCTTGAGCAGTTCCGAGACCGCCTGCAACAGCATCAGGAATATCCCAACACACATGATGACCTTTATTGGCCACAAATAGGGGCGCCAGGCGGTTGGGCTGCGTTCGCCGCCGTATTGAAAGCTGTACATCGTGCTGTCCAGGCCGCCCCAGAGCAGCACCACCAGATAAGTGATCAGGAAGAGGACCGTGATCGCATCGACCTGCGCCTTGCGGCGGTCCGACCAATTGCCATAAAGCAGGTCCATGCGCACATTCGATCCCATCTGGATCGAATAGGGACCGCCCAAGATGTAATAGGCAACCATTGCGAACTGGGCCATTTCCAGCGTCCACAGCGATGGCAGAAAGAAGGTTTTCGACACCGAGGACCACAGCAGGATCGCCATCATGACAAAGATGCCATACATCACGATGCGTCCGATCCAGCGGTTGAACCTGTCAACAAGGGATATGTAGCGGCGGGCCAGTTGCATCAAATCTGACCTGCTTTCTGGGGCATAAGGGTATCGTGAGCCGTAGGGTGGGTTTCGAAATGCCGGATCGTCGCGGCCAGCGCCGGGCCCAGCTTGGCGGCGACCTCGGCCACGCCCCGGGGTGTCGCGACCAGATCGTTGCGCACCTCGATCATTACGTTCGGCAACCCCCGTGGGATCGCGTGATGACGCAGGGTGTGGGTGACGCCGTCGGTGGCCGAATAGGGGGCATTCATGCGCACGTCCCAGCTCGACTCCCGTCGCAGCACGTGCAGAAGAACCCGCGCGGCCCTGTCATCGGAGTCGTGCAACACGCCGATTTCCACGGCACGCGGCGCGCCGTGATAGACAGGTGTGAACGTGTGGATGGTGATCACTACCGGCGGGTCGGGTTGTGCGCCAATGGTCTGCGAGAGCAGCGCGCGGAACGGTTCGTACACGTCGCGGACGCGCTGCGCACGCGCGGCGGCGGTCAGACCCGAGTTGCCAGGAACGGCAAAGACTTCGCTGCGTTCCGGCACCGCGTCCGTGGCCTCGGGCGGGCGGTTGCAGTCGTACACGAGCCGGCTGACGCAGGATACCACCAGCGGCGTGTCCAGCCGGCCGGCCAGCGCAACCGCCAGATCGCGCCCCCCGATATCCCAGGCGGCGTGGGACCGGGCCGTCGCCTGGTCCAGTCCCAGACCGTTCAGCGATCGGGGAATTTTCCGGCTGGCGTGTTCACAAACCAGCACCGCCGAGGCCCGGCCATCGGCATGCAGGACCTGCGCGGCAGGCTGTTCGGTGGGGTCCAGCAGGGGTGACTCGCAATCGGCAGACATGTGTAGCATTGGTTACAGGTCGTCCCGCGCTGTCAACAAAATTTCTGTAGACTTCTCTACATTAGTGCATACTCTGTAGAATATGTTAGCAAAGAGGTTGCCGTGCCCCCTGCATCCAAGCTCGTAAAACAAATGATTCAGGACCAGATGGAGGAGCTGACCCGATCCGAACGGCAACTGGCCAGCGTTCTGCTGCAGGACTATCCGATGGGCGGGCTGCAATCGATCACCAAGCTGGCGGCGGCGGCGGCAGTGTCCACGCCCACCGTGATCCGGATGGCGCGCAAGTTGGGGTTCGATGGCTTTCCTGACCTGCAGGATGCGCTGCGCGTGGAAGTGGCGGCCCAGATCAAGAAACCGATGTCCAAGCGCGAGGCGTGGAAGGCGGCTGCGGCCTCGGCCGAACATCCGCTGACACGGTTCGCGGATGTCGTCTTTGACAATCTGCGCCACACCCTGGACCGGATCGACACCGCGATATTCGACAGGGTCTCGCGGTTGCTGGCCGACCCGGGGCGGCATGTCTACGTGGTCGGCGGACGGATCACTCGGTCAAATGCTGACTATCTTTTCAATCACTTACAGATCATTCGACCCAATGTGACCCAGTTGGGAAACTCGGCAAACGTCTGGCCGCAGTACCTGCTGGACATGGACGAAACAGCGGTTCTGGTGATCTTCGACATCCGCCGCTACGAGGCGCATCTGGAAAAGCTCGCCGAACTGGCCAGTGCGCGCGGGGCCAAGGTCGTGCTGTTCTCGGACCAGTGGGGGTCGCCGATCGGGCGGGTGGCCGACTACACCTTCAACGGTCTTGTCGAGGCGCCGTCGAGTTGGGATTCGACGATGTCGATCATGCTGATCGTCGAGGCGCTGATCGCCGAGGTCCAGACCGCGAACTGGGACAAAAGCAAAGAGCGGATTGAGGATCTCGAAGCGATGTTCAACACCACCCGGTTGTTTCGCTCCCAGAATTGAACCCGGTTGGTTGATCGTCGTCTTTGTGAAGCGCAAGTTATTGCAATAGCCGTAGAAATCTTTGCGTCCAATGGGCGGGAACTGACCGGTTCCCGGCGATGCGAGTCGACGGAAAGCCCCAGTTGCCAAAAAAACATAGTCGTCGTTTTAAAGCGACGATTTATCAAGGATGGAAGGGACTAATTTCAACTGAAAAGCGATCTCGGGTGGAGCGATTGTCGTGGCTGTTTCAGCGGTTGGCGTTTCCGCTCAGACCTCTACGAATTATTGTGAGGCGGACGGTTGAAACGTATTCGCCGCGGACGACAAGACCTGCGTGATCGAGAACCGCCGCGACGGGTTGGTTGTTCAGATGGACGTTCTGGCCAATCAGAACCTTGGCTGTATCGGTGCCTTTACCCAGAAGGAAGACACGGTCCAGGGAAGCACCGGCAAGGAATTTATCATCAATATCGACGGCCTGCTGTTCCATGGCGAAGAACCCGCCATGAAAGGCAACTCGCAAAACTATACGGGCGCCGACATCAAGGCCAACAATCCGAACTTCACTTCTGACGCGCCAACTTTAAGACGGTGAAAGTCATTGATTCGAAATATATTTTCACACCTGACCTGACGGGAACCAAGGCCGCGATGGCGATGGGCCGCGAGAGTGTCGCCGCCCGGAACTGAGCCTCGCCGATGCCAGTAGTCCCGGAGACCCCGCCCCTCGGGGCGCGGTGTCTTTGTCTGTTTCGGGGTCTGAATTCAGGAATACGCAGAAAATCTGCAAAGGCCGCTTGACGGGGCCGGGACGGGGCCATAATACGTCCCAACGTTCGAAGCAGCGACGCTTTGTTCGGGCAGCGAGCGGTTGTAGCTCAGTTGGTTAGAGTACCGGCCTGTCACGCCGGGGGTCGCGGGTTCGAGCCCCGTCAACCGCGCCACCGCTGCCCTCCCCAGCCCCCTCAGACGGGGCGGGACTTTCCCCTGATTGTGTCGTTTTGTACCTGCATCGAAACGGGGTTTGTCCGTTTTGTACAATCCATCCGCCCCACGGCATCGGGAAACAGCGCCCGGCGCGGGCGCAGAGCGCAACGCGCGCCGGGGTTATGATCCGGTCAGATCCCCCGACCGCGCGGACCCGGCTATCTCTCGGGTGAATCGTGCCGCCAGAGCCTCAGCATTTCCTGCGACCGCGCGATCAGGTCGGCGGCCCAGATGTGTCACCTCACTTGGGCAGGCGGCCCAAAACGGTCAGGTAGGCCTGAACCAGCGGATGATCCGGGCCGAGAAAGTAGAACAGTGAGACTGGCGACGCGATGCCGATCAGCGCAACCGTACCTTGACCGGCCGCCTTGGCGAGGCTGCTCTTGTAGTTGGACCAGAACCCTTGTGTGTTGGCGAGCGCCTCGGCGGCCTCCCGTGCGGCGGTTTCGTCTTTCAAGGCATCGGTGAGTTTCTCGACCTGAGCTTCAAGCCGCGCGATTTCGCGTCTCAACCGATCCTCGCGCCCTTGGTCTTCGGGTGCGATCGGGGCAGTGGACAGACGGTCAAAGACATCGGCGAGGTCCAGCATACTTCGCAGGACCGGTGGCAGTTGGTTCCCGTGGGTCGCCGGCACGTCGCGAAGGGCGAACCGGATCTGTTCGGCGATCCGCTGCGCCTCGACTTGAGAGGTCGCGGCATGGGACAGGATGAACTGGATGTGGGACTGTGCCGTTGCGATTTCCGGCGCGGGGGTGGTGTCGTTTGCGCCTTGGCTGTCGTGGTGCGAGTTCTGATCGGTCTGCCACGGCAGCGGCGCCGGTGGTTCGGGAAGGCTGCGGAGATAGGCGAGGGTTTGTTGGGTGCGGTCGGAGTCGTCTTTGATCTTGCAAAGGTCCGCCAGTTTGGGGTCGCGGAGGGCGGGCGTGTCTTTGTAGTACAATCCGCGGCGGGCAGGACTGCCGGTTTCTTCAAACCGCAGTTTGGCCAAGGGTCGCAGGTCGGTGACCCGGGTGCCGGAGAGGGGGAGGTCCTGCATTGCTTTGAGTCCCTGCAGCGGGGCGAGGTCGGCAACCAGTGTTCCGCTGAGGTAAAGGGTTCGAAGTGCCGTGAGCGCGTGCAGTGGGGCGAGGTCGATGGTCTGGGTGTTGTTGAGGGTGAGGTTTTGCAATGCGGTGAGCCATTGTAGCGGTGTAAGGTCGGAAACCTGGGTGCTGTCAAGTTCAAGGGTCTGCAACGTTTTTAGTCTTCGAAGCGGAGTGAGGTCGGAAATTCGGGTCCCGCCGGCGTGCAGAAACTTTAGATTGGTCAAAGTGGCAATTACCGGGGGAAATTGCTCGAGATCCAATAGACCAAAAAGGGCTAGGCGGTTCGCGCCGCTGTCCCGCGCTTCTTCGATGCGGTACTCAGCTTCCGCATAATCCTCTTGCGCACTCATCACCCGCCCTCCCGCAATACAACCGCAAGGTGACCGAGGGGCAGGCGGCGATCAAGGGCCTTTGTTTGGCCGTGCGGCCCCCCCCCCGCGAGCAGGCTTGTACAGAAACCGCGTGATACCCGCTTGACGGGCCTTGGCTGTTGGCCTAATGACCACCCTCACGCGGTTGTAGCTCAGTTGGTTAGAGTACCGGCCTGTCACGCCGGGGGTCGCGGGTTCGAGCCCCGTCAACCGCGCCACTGTCCCCCCCTTGTTTTGCGAGTTTCGCGCCGCTTTGGTGCCCGTGCGATGTGGCGGGCGGGGCAGGGGCGTTGCCCCTCTTGGCCGGTTGGCCGATCCCTCGCCGGGGGTGGTTTCCGATCACACGGACCAGGCGGCGGGCAGGCTGCCGAGGAACGCCGTCAGGGCGCGGGCGGTTTTGGCCGGATGCAGGTCGGGGAAGAAATGGCCGCCGGGCAGCGCGGCGGCGCGCAGGTCCGACAGGCGGGACGCCCAGGTGGCGGGCACGTCGTAGGCGCGCGCCATCAGACCATCCGCCCCGTAGAGCACCAGCGCCGGGCAAGCGAGGGTCTGGCCGAGGTCGGCGGCGTCATCGGCAAAATCGAGCTCGATCGTGGCACGGTAGTCGTTGCACATGGCAGCGATGGTTTCGGGGTCGCGCCAGCTGGCGCGGTATTGGGCGAGCGCATCGGGGTCGAATTGGGATAGGGCGGCGGCGCCCCAGCTGGTCAGGCAGCGCTCATAGTAGTGGTCGGGATCGGCAGCGATCATGGTTTCGGGAAAGGGCGCGGGCTGGGCGAGAAAGAACCAGTGGTAGTAGGCGGTGGCGACCTCCTTGGAGAGATTGTCGAGCAGCATGTGGGTGGGAACGATGTCCATCAGGGTGAGGCTGAGCACGGCGCCAGGGGTATCGAGCGCCAGACGGTGGGCGGTGCGGGCGCCCCGGTCGTGGCCGACGAGATGATAACGGGCAAAACCCAGAGCGCGCATAAGGGCGCGCTGGTCGTCGGCCATCTCGCGAAAGGTGTAGTTCCGCAGGCCCTCGGGTTTGGAGGAGGCGCCGTAGCCGCGCAGGTCGGCGGCGATGACGGTATGGCCGCGGGCCAGATCGGGGAGGATGCGGCGCCACATGGCGCGGGTCTGGGGGAACCCGTGCAGCAGCAGGACCGGCGGGCCGTCGCCAGCCCGGTCATAGGCGATGGTCTGGCCGTTGACCTGTGCTGTATGGCTGGTGAAACCGGGGGGCATGGCAGGGCCTCCTTTGGCGGTTCGAAGCGACCGCAGCGCGCGGAGTTATCCGCGCGCTGCCGGGCCCAACGCCGGGGCGGGCATCTCTGGATGCACGTCCCGGGGGCGGGAGAGCGTCAGTTGAGGGCGGCGAGAATGCGGGCCCAGCTGCGGATGCCCTTGTGGAATGACTCCAGGTCGTATTTCTCGTTTGGCGAGTGGATCTGGTCGTCGTCCTTGCCAAAGCCGATCAGCATCGGCGGTGTGCCGAGGATTTCGGCGAAAT
>JBFHMM010000214.1:0-6782 GCA_041594355.1 Paracoccaceae bacterium
CCAGCTGGAAATCGGCCTGCGAATCCTCGACGTGGATCCGGTAGGCGCCGCCCTTGTTGCGGGGCGGACGATGCGCGCCCACGGTCACCTCCACCGTCAGCGTACAGGGCAGATCGGCCCCTTTGATGGTGTCGCGCCGCCGCCGGTCGATCACCGCGTAGGGCAGCGAAAACAACAGATCGCGCGGGGTTTCGATTTCCAGCTGCGCCATCAGCTTGGCGGTCTTGGGGCCGACGCCTTCCAGCGTTTCCAGTCCCGCGAACAGCGGAAAGAGGATTTCGGGGCGCCCGGTCATGCGTCTCCGATCAGCTGCAGCCAGCCGTCTTCGTCCAGCGTCGTGATCTCCAGCTCGGCCGCCTTCCTGGCCTTCGACCCGGCCCCCGGACCGGCCACCAGGATATCGGTCTTCTTGCTGACCGAGCCCGAAACCTTGGCCCCCAGCGCCTCGGCCCGCGCCTTGGCCTCGGCCCGCGTCATCTTCTCCAGTGTGCCCGAAAATACCACGGTCTTGCCCGCCACCGGGCTGTCGGCGGCCGGGGCATCGGGCGATACGATGGTCAAATGCGCCACCAGCCGGTCAAACGCCGCCCTTTCCTCGGGGTTGGACAGCGCATCGCTCAGCGACAGCGCCAGCGTCGGGCCGATCCCGTCCGCGCCAACCAGGTCGGCCCACGCCGCCCGCGCCGGTTGCGGTACCTCCAGCGCCTCGACCACCGCCGCGCGGGTCTCGGTGATACGGGCGCGGCGGCCCTCCTCCGCGGCCCGGGCGCGCTCAGCCTCTTCCGCCTCATCCGCCTGCCGGTGCGCCAGCGCCGCCGGGCGCGCGGTCTCCAACGCCGCCGTCAGCGCCTCCCAGGTGCCGTAATGCAGCGCCAGATCGCGCGCCGCCACCTCGCCGACATGGCGGATGCCCAGCGCGAATACCAGCCGCGCCAGCGGGATCGTCCGTTTCTCGTCGATCGCCTCAAAGAGGTTTTCCGCCGATTTCGCCCCCCAGCCCTCGCGGTTCTTTAGCTGCTGCAGGCCGGATCCGAATTTCGCTTGCAGTTCAAAGATATCCGCCGGTTCCCTGATCCACCCGTCAGCGTGGAACTGCTCCACCTGCTTGGCCCCCAGCCCCTCGATGTCAAAGGCCTTGCGCGACACGAAATGCTTCAGCTGTTCCACTGCCTGCGCCGGGCAGATCACCCCGCCAGTACAACGGCGCACCGCATCGCCCTCTTCGCGCACGGCCGGACTTCCGCATTCCGGGCAGGTCTCGGGAAAGGCAAAGGACGCGGCATCGCCGGGCCGTTTCGACAGATCGACATCGGCGACCTTGGGGATCACGTCGCCGGCACGATAGACCTGCACCCAGTCGCCGACGCGGATATCCTTGCCGCCACGGATCACCTCGCCCGAGGCGCCGCGCCCGGCGATATAGTCCTCGTTGTGCAGGGTGGCGTTGCTGACCACCACGCCGCCCACGGTCACCGGCTGCAACCGCGCCACCGGGCTCAGCGCGCCGGTGCGGCCGACCTGGATGTCGATCGCCTCCAGCCGGGTCCAGGCGAGTTCGGCTGGGAACTTGTGCGCAATCGCCCAGCGCGGCGTCGTCGACCGGAATCCCAGCCGCGCCTGCAGCGCCAGATCGTCGACCTTGTAGACCACACCGTCGATGTCATAGCCCAGCGTCGCCCGCTGTGCCTCAATCCCCCGGTAATGGGCGATCATCTTCCGTGGCCCGTCGCACAGCGCCGTCAGCGGGTTGGTCGAAAACCCCAGCGCGGCCAACCGATTGATGGCGTCCATCTGGGTCTCGGCCAACGGTTCCGACAGTTCGCCCCAGGCATAGGCAAAGAATTTCAGCGGCCGCGACCGCGTGATCGCGGCGTCCAGCTGCCGCAGCGATCCGGCCGCCGCGTTGCGCGGATTGGCAAAAGGCTTGTTGCCCGCCGCCCGCTGCCGGTCGTTTAGGGCCGCGAAATCGCCGTGCGACATATAGACCTCGCCCCGCACCTCCAGCACATCGGGCGCCCGCTCCAGGGTCGCCGGGATGTCCGCGATGGTCTGGGCGTTGGCGGTGACGTTTTCGCCGGTCTCGCCGTCGCCGCGTGTTGCGGCCTGCACCAGCGTGCCATTCTCATAGCGCAGCGACAGCGACAGCCCGTCGATCTTGGGCTCCGCCGTATAGCGCAGCGCCGCATCCGGCCCCAACCCGAGGTATTTGCGAATCGAACGGTCGAAATCCGTGACGTCCTCATCCGTGAACGCGTTGCCTAGCGACAGCACGCGCACGGCGTGGCGGACCTTGGAAAACCCCTCCGCCGGGCGGGCGCCGACCTGGTCGGAGGGACTGTCTGGGCGTTTCAGCTTGGGAAACCGCGCCTCGATCGCGGCGTTGCGGGCTTTCAGCCGGTCGAATTCGGCGTCCGAAATTTCCGGCGCGTCCTTCTGGTGATAGGCCGCGTTGGCCTGCGCCAGCACCCCGGCCAGCCGCGCCAGCTCCGCCCGCGCGGCCTCTTCCGTCAGGTTCTCTATGTCAGTGTCGTCCGTCACGGCCCTGTCCCAAAGCTGTTTTCAGCCAAGTGATAGGACGGGGCCATCTTCAGGTCCAGTCGCGTTGCGCCCCGTGAGCAGTGGCACTGTCACCAGACCTGTGTCAGCCGGCTGGCTGGCGGGGCGGCCTCAGGCCCCGACCGCAATGCGCGGCCCTTCCAAATGATCCTGCCGCGGGTCGTGCAGCACATAACCGCGCCCCCAGACTGTCTCGATATAGTTCTCGCCGCCCGTTGCCGTGCTCAGCTTCTTGCGCAGCTTGCAGATAAAGACGTCAATGATCTTCAGCTCGGGTTCGTCCATGCCGCCGTACAGGTGGTTGAGAAACATCTCCTTGGTCAGCGTGGTGCCCTTGCGCAGGCTCAGCAGCTCCAGCATCTGGTATTCCTTGCCGGTCAGATGCACCGACTGCCCTTCGACCTCGACCGTCTTGGCGTCCAGGTTGACCGAGATCTTGCCGGTGTGAATGACCGATTGCGAATGCCCCTTGGACCGGCGGATGATCGCATGGATGCGTGCCACCAGCTCCTCGCGGTGAAAGGGTTTCGTCAGGTAATCGTCCGCCCCGAACCCGAATCCCTTGATCTTGCTCTCGGTATCGTCGGCCCCCGACAGGATCAGGATCGGCGTCTCGATCCGGGCCAGCCGCAGCTGACGCAGCACCTCGTGACCGTTCATGTCGGGCAGGTTCAGATCGAGGAGGATCAGATCGTAATCATAGAGTTTGGCCAGGTCGATACCTTCTTCGCCCAGATCCGTCGCATAGACGTTCAGATTGGCATGGGTCAGCATCAATTCGATGCTTTTCGAAGTGGTTGGGTCGTCCTCGACCAGCAAAACGCGCATGGAATATTCTCCGTCTGAAACCTGGCCCGTTATTCCGGCCCCTCGTTGGCATTAACCGTGACCAAAAATAGTTAACCCCGTGTTACCTGCGGAAAGTTTATGCGCAAACAACTTAAGGTTGTCTATATTTTTTTAGTGCCGTCGCTTTCAGCGCCTCTTCCCCATGTTCCGCCACGGCGGCAATCCAGCTTTGGAATTCCTCATCGCTAAGACCATATCTTTGAATTGCCTCGTTTTGCGTGATCAATCCATAAAGCACACCGCGCACCACGGCCGCCTTGCGAGATGCAACCCACCGTTGCGTCGTTGCCGGTGGCAGATCCGCGCGGGTCATGATGGTGCCATCCGGCAAAGTCACCGCTCTTGGTCCGTCCACTTTTTTCAAGAACATCTCCGTCCCCTTGTTCACAATGAGGAGATTTTCGGCCAGCGGGCTTAACGGCGGGTGAAACGAAGGGTTGAGAGTATCTAGGATTTTCATATATTCTGCAGCGCCTCCCCAAACAGACAGGAGCCGCCGCAGATGGCGCTTGATACCGATCCCGCCCTGAATTCGCTGGGCTTTGCCAAACCGCCGTCGCAAACGCGGGTGGTTGTCGCCATGTCCGGCGGCGTCGACAGCTCTGTCGTGGCGGCCTATCTGGCCGATCAGGGCTATGATGTGGTCGGCGTGACGCTACAGCTTTACGACCACGGCGCGGCGTTGGCCAAGAAGGGCGCGTGCTGTGCCGGCATCGACATCCACGATGCCCGCCGCGTCGCCGAGGAACGGGGGTTCCCGCATTATGTTCTGGATTATGAGAATATTTTTAAAGATGCCGTTATTGACGAATTCGCCGACAGCTATCTCGCGGGGGCCACGCCGGTGCCCTGCATCCGCTGCAACGAGCGGGTGAAATTCAAGGATCTTCTGGAAACCGCGCGGGATCTGGAGGCCGACTGCATGGCGACCGGCCACTATATCCAGCGCAAAATAGGCGAAAACGGCCCCGAATTGCATTGCGCCGAAGACGCCAATCGCGACCAGTCCTATTTCCTGTTCTCGACCACCCCAGAGCAATTGGACTATCTGCGGTTCCCGCTGGGCCATTTGCCGTCGAAACTCGCAACACGCGAAATGGCCGCCGAATACGGGCTGGCGGTGGCCGATAAACCCGACAGCCAGGACATCTGCTTTGTGCCCAACGGCGATTATGCCAGCGTGATCGAGAAACTGCGCCCCGGTGCCGCCGAACCGGGCGAGATCGTGCATGCCGATGGCCGCGTGCTGGGCGCCCACACCGGGGTGATTCACTACACCATCGGCCAGCGCCGCGGTCTTGGCATCGGCGGGCTCAGCGAACCGCTCTATGTGGTGAAACTGGACGTGGATGCCAAACAGGTCATCGTCGGGCCAAAGGAGATGCTGTCGACCCGCACCATCCCAGTGCGCGAGATCAACTGGCTGGGGGACGAACCGATCACCGCGCGCCCCGAATGGCACCTCTCGGTCAAGGTCCGTTCCACCCGCCCCCCACGCGAGGCGATTCTGCGGCCAATCTCCGACTCCGAAGCGCAGGTTGAACTGCTCTCGCCCGAAGAAGGCGTATCGCCCGGCCAGGCCTGCGTGTTCTATGAAACCGGCGGCAGCCGCATCTTTGGCGGCGGCTGGATCTGGCGGGGTGCCTGAGACGCTTTCCACAGCGCGCCTGCTGCTTCGGCCCCTTCGGGCCGAAGACGCGCCGGACCTGCACCATTTCTTCTCCGATCCGGCGGCGATGACCTATTTCGACACGCCGCACGCCAATCTGGCGCAAACCGACCGCTGGGTCGCCGGCACGCTGGCGACGCCCGCCGGCACCTGCCGCGAATTCGCGCTGGTCGAAAACGGCCGGGTGATCGACAAGGCCGGGATCTGGCAGGCCCCCGAACTGGGGTTCTTCCTGCGCCGCGACCGCTGGGGATGTGGGCTGATGACCGAGGCGCTGACCGCGCTGATCCCGCATCTGTTCGACCTGCTTGACCTGCCCACGATTCGCGCCGACGTGGACCCGCGCAACGTGGCCAGCCTGACCTTGCTGCGCAACCTCGGATTCACCGAAACCCACCGCGCCGCGCGGACCATCCAGATTGCCGGGCAATGGTGCGACAGCGTCTATCTCACCCTGCCCCGCGCCTGAGCCACTTCAGGGCACCACATCGGTGCCGGTGTTGGACAACACATAAAGCCCGGCCAGGATCATGATCACCGGCGCCAGCCGTTCCAGCCGCGGGATCACGCGGGGCAAGGCCCCACCGGGCGTAAACAGCAAGGCCGCTGCGCCGCCCGCCAGCGCCACCATCCCCGCCGCCCCGACCAGCGCCGCCAGCCGGAACCCGCCCGAACTCTCCGCCAGCAGCGGCGTCATCACCAGAAGGCTGTCCACCGACAAGCTCAGGAACAACGCCACCACCGTGCCCAGCGACCTCTTGCCGTCCAGCACCGGGCCCTCTTCCGTCGGCGCGCGCCACTGCGACCAGAGCTGCCACAGACCCAGCGCCACCGGCAGCGCGCCCAGATACCCGACCCACGCCGCAAAGGCATCACTGGCCCCCGCCGCCGCCACGAAAGCCGCCGCCAGAACGATCCCCTGCGCAGCCCAGAACCCGACCACCGCCACCCAGCGCGGCAGGGACAGCATCAGCCCCAGCAGCACCGCCAGATTGTCCAGATTGGTCGCCAGCAGCACCAGCCCAGAGGACAGCGCGAACAGAATATACTCGGTCATGGCCGTCAAAGCCGGTCCAGCACGGCCCGCGCCGCGCGCAGCCCCGGCGCCTCGCCGCCCAGTCCCAGCCGCTGCAGGGTCACCCGCATCGCCTCCAGCTGCGCCTCGGGCGTGGCCCAGACCTCGCCCAGCCGCGCCGCCAGCAGATCGGCCCGGCAATCGGGTCCGACACAATCGGGCACCACCCGCGTCTCGCTGACCAGATTGACCAGCGTCACCGTGTCGATCAGCGCCATGTGTTTCATGATCCGAAAGGTCAGCCAGTTGAAATTGTAGCCGATCACCATCGGCGTTTCCGCCGCCGCCAGCTCTAGCGACACGGTGCCCGAGGCCGCCAGCGCCAGACCCGCGCCGCGAAACGCCGCCCGCTTGTGCGCCGCCGCCGTCGCGGCATCGAAATCGCGGGGGTCGATCACGACGCAGCCCTCGGGCCACGCCGCCACCTGCCCCCGCACCAGATCGGCCACCGGGGCGGCCGCCGGCACCACCACCCGCATCTGCGGGTGGTCTTGCAGGAACAGGCGCACGGCCCCGCCAAACACCGGGGCCAGACGCTCAACTTCGCCACGCCGCGACCCCGGCAGCACCAACAGAAACGGTGCCTCGCCCAGCCCGAACGCCGCCCGCATCGCCGCGATCTCGGCGTCGCGC
>JBFHMM010000215.1:0-6724 GCA_041594355.1 Paracoccaceae bacterium
CCGCCCCCTTCGCGATCGCATCGTTGATCTATTATCTGACCCTCGGGGTCATCAACCGTGCGATGCCACAATTGATGGTCGCCTTTGTAGGCGCACCGGTCATCACACTTGGCGGGCTGTTTCTGCTGTTCGCAGGCGCGCCTTTGATGCTCTCCGTCTGGACCGAGGCATTGAGCGGCTTTCTGTCCGACTCGACAGGTGTCAAATGAGTGGGCAGGGCGACGAAGACGCCGACAAGTCACACGAGCCGACGCTGCAAAAGCTGCAAAAGGCCCGCGAAAAAGGCGAGGTCGCCAAGTCGACCGATATTTCTGTGGCCGCCGCCTATGCAGGTCTGCTCTTGGCCGGCTTGGCCGCCGGAACCGGCTCATTGGTCCAGTTGGGCACAACGATGTCTGTCCTGATCGATCAGGCCGACAGCCTGGCGCCTCTGTTGTTTGACGGAGCTGCGAAGGCCCAAATGGGTGGATTGATGTGGAACGTGGCACGCGCACTCGTGCCCTGGTTCGCCGTGCCAGCGATCGCTGTCTTGCTGTCGATTGTGGCACAACGCGCCTTTGTAGTCGCGCCGTCGAAACTTGCACTGAAGATGTCGCGCATCTCGATTCTGTCCAATGCCCGCAACAAGTTCGGTCGCGCGGGTCTTTTTGAGTTTGCCAAGAGTTTTGCCAAGTTGGTCCTGTACTCGGTTTGCCTCGCTTTGTTTCTTCAGGTGCGCATGCCCGAAATACTTGCGACCAGCGGAACCGAGCCTCAGGTCTCGATCGCTCAATTGATGAGATTGTGCGTGGAATTTCTGTTTCTTGCGCTTTTGATCGCAACAGGGATCGGGGCGATCGATGCGATTTGGCAGCACCAAGAGCATCTGCGCAAGAACCGAATGTCTCGCAAGGAAGTGACGGATGAGGTAAAAGACGCGGAAGGCGACCCCCACGTCAAGCAACATCGGCGGCAGAAAGCGCAGGAAATCGCGATGCCGAAAATGATGGCCGAAGTTCCCAAAGCCGACGTTGTAATTGTCAACCCAACCCACTTTGCCGTCGCCCTATCATGGAGTCGGCAACCGGGAACAGCACCGGTGTGTGTTGCAAAGGGCGTCGATTCGATTGCGGCTGCAATCCGTGAAACAGCGCAGCAAGCCGGAGTTCCCGTGCAAAGCGACCCGCCGACCGCACGTGCAATTTTCGCGACCGTGGATATTGGCCATGAGATCTTTGAGGAACACTACCGTGCAGTGGCCGCAGCCATCAGGTTTGCTGAAGACATGCGGCGGCGCGCAAAGGGGATGATTTGATGAAGTCCGGCCTGTTACCTGAACTCGCCAAGGCGACTCACGCGATGTACCAGCGCGAACATAACAAGGTTAAGGGCATCCTCAAGGAAGAAGCCGCTTTGCGACAACGGCTTGCCCAGCTTGACGAACACGAGCGCGTGGCCAGAGAGACCGGAAGCACCGTCGGTTCGATGCGCGCAATCGGTGCGGACATTCTCTGGCAGGCATGGGAGGAACGAACCCGTCGGGCTTTGAACATGGAGCTGGCTCGCGTCATGGCACGTAAACTCGTTGCAATGGATAGGGTTCGCGCGGCATTCGGCCGAAAGTCTGCCGTGGCAAACTTGTCGCGAGCAGAGAAAGAGAAGCGGCGCTTTCGAGAGCGCAAGAAATTCGAAGCGAGTTTGCTAAATCGGTAATTTCCGCCCTTGTCAGTTATCCTGACGCACGATGTCTACGATCAACACGCTCGCCACGGAATCTCCCAATTCCGTTTGTGCCACTTGCAGCAACGTCGCCCGAAGTGGGTCCAGAACTTCCGGTCGTGTAAACGCTCCATCGAAGCCACCCATGTTGGCGTGATCAAACAGAACCTGCAAGAATGCGTCACGAATCTTGGGTTCCCGTTCAAAAACCGTTTCGCGCAAACCATAGCCTGTTTCGAGGCTCAGAGAGAGGACGACCAGAGATGCCACACGGTCGTGTTGAACCACTGGAATCACGAATTGATTATTGAGCTTGATGAACTCGGAGCCAGCGTTTTCTTCGTCTTCGTGCGCGTCGAATCCATTTTTGGCCTTTGAACCGGAAACTGCATGCGTGTTGCTTCCAACCTCGGCGTGAGCGACCGACTCATCTTTGGGCCCCGTGAACAAGCCTGCGCCGATTCCGGCACCGGTACCGAGTACGAGTAACAGGAGCGGGAGCAGTTTTTTCAACATGATAGGACCTCAGAACGGGAGAACAGCGTCAAGAATTTGCTGGCCATACCTTGGCTGTTGCACATCGGTGATCTGACCGCGCCCGCCGTAGGAGACCCTCGCAGATGCAATCTTGTCATAGGTCACCTCGTTTTGACGCGAGATGTCACCTGGACGGACATAGCCCGTTACCAACAGTTCCCGCAGTTCGAAATTCACCCGCAACTCCTGCGACCCGCTGATTGCCAAGACACCGTTGGGCAGGACATCAACCACTGTCGCCGCAATCCTAAGAGTCAGTTTCTCTTTGCGTTTGACGGACCCCTTTCCGCCGTTTTGGCTGTCTGAGTTTATCTCGACAGCTTCGGCCAGCGAGGCGCCTTCGGGGAGGTGTTCATCCGCACGCTGCGGCAGGCCAAAGAGCTGGGGCACGCCCAACGATTCCGATCCGCTTCTGGATCTCGCAGTATCATTGGATATTTCGGCTTTTTCATCGATTTCTATAACAACCGTCAAAATATCGCCCTTGGCCATGGCGCGCCGATCACCCAACAGTGACTGGCGGGCGCCGCTCCACAAAGACGCCTGGTCGACAGGGCGCTCGGCCCGGCTGTGAAGCGGCAATCCGGGCCAAAGCATGGCGACATGTTCCGGCGATTCGGTGTTGGTGGAAAACGAAGGAGGTTTGCCGATATGATCGGCCCGCCCACATGCCACCAATACGATCAGCGCGCCGAACAGAGCTTGGTTCATAAGTCGGCTGTATTTCATCATCTTACCTCGATGGATCCGTCCGCAAGAATACGGCCGGATATCATTGCGCGAGAAGCGCTGTTCATTGCGCGAATGACTTCTCCTGCGGCCCCCCGGCCCAATGCGCGCCCTTCGGCCAGGATATGCAGGCCGCCGCGCGTGTAGACGAGAGTAACCGCGTCGTTCCTACTGATGAGAGCCGGTGGCCTGATGTCACCGGGGCGAATTGGCCGACCTGGGTACAGCACTGCTCTTGCTTCCTGGCCAATCACCAACCCGGGATCGGCAAAGGCACCGGGAACATCGGCAGACTTCAATGCGATGTCGTCGGCGGTGATGATTTCCTTGGCTCGGATTGTCCGGACCGGCACCAGGAAATCAGCAGCAACCGGCGAGCACGAAACGAGCATGATCAACAGGAAAATGCGCATCATCTGACTTGCGTGGTTGCGCCCATCATCTGATCCACGGCCGAGATGACTTTTGCATTCATTTCATATCCCCGCTGGGCTTCGATCAGTTCGGTAACTTCGCGGACAGCATCCACGGAACTGTTCTCGAGATATCCCTGGCGCAAAGTGCCGAGCCCGCCCTCTCCCGGCTCAGAAATCACCGGCGGTCCCGAGGCTTCGGTTTCGCCAAAAAGATTTCCGCCAAGAGCTTCGAGCCCTTTGGCGTTGGAAAATCCCGCGAGCGAAAACTGACCCAGCAACTGCCCTTCGACGGTGTCGTGGAAGTACGCGTAAATCTCACCCTGGCCGTTCACCGAAATGCTTCGGGTCTCAGAGGGAATGACGATTTCCGGCACCACAGCATAGCCATCAGAGGTCACAATCAGACCTTCTGCCGACCGTTTCAGGCTGCCATCGCGGGTAAATGCACTGTCGCCTGACGGCAGCGTGACCTCCAAGTATCCGTTTCCGTCAATTGCCAGATCCAGATCGTTTCCGGTCGCGGACAGGGCACCCTGCGCCAAGTGAACAGTCACCGCTGAAGGACGCACGCCCAGACCCAGTTGCACACCCGTCGGCAACACGGTCCCATCAGAGGCGTTGATGGTGCCCGCACGGGTCGCCTGTTGATAATGCAGATCCGCGAACTCCGCACGGCGCGCGTTGTAGCCGGTGGTGTTCATGTTCGCGAGGTTGTTGGAAATGGTTTCCACCCTAAGCTGCTGGGCGCTCATTCCAGTGGCGGCAATCTTGAGAGCACGCATTGGGGTCTCCTGTATCGGGAAAGGTTAGCGAAGAAGGTTCTTGACGGCGTTGCGGATGCGTTCGTCTTCAGCTTCAAGAAAGCTCTGGCCCATTTCATAGGCGCGTTGCACTTCGATCATGCGGGCCACCTGGCTAATTGCATTCACGTTGGACCCTTCGAGAAAGCCCTGCAGGACCCTGGCCTGATCTGCGGGTTCTGCGCCGCCATCGCTGCGAAACATGACCCCGTCTTCGCGGACCATCGACAGCGGGTCGGTCGGGCGGAAGACACCGATTTGGCCCAGTGGGTTGCCATCCGCGCTGAAGGTTCCATCAGCCGCCACATGGACGGTCGTCAAGTTGGGCGGAACAAAAACCGGTGTCCCTCCGGGATCCAAAACCGGGAAACCGGACATGTTCACGAGATCGCCTTGCGCATTCGGAGAGAAGCTGCCCGAGCGGGTCAACCTTTGGCCGTTCGGCGTTTCCACCATGAAAAATCCGTCGCCTTCGATCGCAAGGTCAAACCGGCCATTGGTCTGGGTCAGAGGCCCTTGATCCATCGAAGTGTTGCGGACCTGGGCCCGCGCCATCGACATCGAGGCACCGTCTGGCATGGACCGGACGAATTCCGAAAACACCACACCATCTTGCCGGTATCCGGTGGTGGCGGCATTTGCGATGTTGTTGGCGACAATCTGCATTTCGCGCATCAAACCCGACTGGCGCGATAAGGTGGCGTAACCTGCGTGTTCCATTAAGAAGCTCCAATTATCAGCGGGATGATCTGTGAGACGAAAAACGAAACCAGCGTTTGCGTCATGAACCCCATTGCCAACCAGAACACGATGACGATCGCCGCCAGCTTGGGTACAAAGGTCAACGTCATTTCCTGGATCGATGTCAGGGCCTGAAACAAACCGATGGCAAGCCCGGTGACCAGAGCGGCCGTCAGAATGGGTGTCGACATCAACACCGCAACCCAAAGACCCTGACGCAGCGCATCAAAGAACTGGCCGTTGGTCAACATGTCAAACCGGCATCCTCAGAATTTCCTGATAGGCCTCTACGACCTTGTTGCGGACAGTCACGGCTGTCTCGACGGCGAGTTCGGTTTGGGCCAGTGCCTGAACGAGAGTGTGTGGATCGGCGTTCCCGGTCATCGCGGACATCGCAGCCTGTTCGCCCTGTTGCAGCGCCGTGGCAAAATCAGTGGCGGTCTGACCAAGAAAGCTGGCCCCGTTTCCGGTGGCGGGATCCGGCTGCGTTGCCGGGCGGGCGGAATTGTAACTTTGCAGGGCCGAGAGGGCGCGAATATCCATTCTGGATGTCCTTTCTATTTACGGAGAAGATCGAGCAGCGACGACGACATCTGGCGTGCCTGGTCGAACATTTTCATATTGGCTTCGTAGCTGCGCTGCGCTTCGCGCGCGTCAGCGATCTCAATCATTAGATCGACGTTCGAGCCTTGGTAGTGACCGGTTTCATCGGCCATGGGATGTGACGGATCGTAAATTGCGGTGAGGTCGCTTCGATCGAGATGAACACGCCCTGTGGTGACCAAGCCAGAGGCGCCATCGATTTTGGTCGTAGTCTGGAAAGGGACGGTCTTGCGCCGATACCCGGGGGTATCGGCGTTGGAAATATTTTCGGCAACGTGGCGCAGACGCGTGGCTTGCGCGCGCAATGCACTGGAGGAAACCGAAAGGGACTTGGAAAATTCGCTCATCATCTATCCTCCGTTCAAGACCGGCCAAGGCTGGTCCGAAGGATGTTGAGAGACGAACGATAGATCGCGAGCGCCCGATCATGCTGGCGCTTAACCTCGACCGCCTTGAACATTTCTTCTTCCAAGGAAACGGAATTGCCATTGGGGTCCGCCGGCGTTTCCGGCGAGATTTCACCAAATAACCCGCCAAAAGAAAAACTCTGGCCGAAGTGGCCTGAGCGTGACCCTTTGGCGGTAAAACTTCCGCTGTCCGTTTCGAACGCGGAAGAAAAGGGTTCGATATCTCGGACGGTGTAGCCGGGTGTATCGGCGTTGGCGACGTTTCTCGATACCAACGCTTGTCGGTGTCCGGCGTGTGTGGCCATGGCATGGGCTACTTGAAAGACATTCAGGTCTGTGAACATCGGGGCTTCTCCCTCGATCAATCTCAATCAAGGCTTAACCCCGATTCCTTTAGAAATTGTTTTCAGCGACTAGTCACAACTCAGGAGATTGATATGGATTTACAACTGCTGCGGCGCGAACTAAATGCTTTGGAATTGTCCTGCCCTGTCGGGCGCGTCTCGGGCGTGAAAGGCAGTATTGTAAAAGTGGCCGGACTGGTGGATTTGGCCCAAATCGGCGACCATTTGGTCCTCTCCCGAGCACGCGGTTCGGAACTGGCGGGGGAGGTTCTGCGAATTGGTACGACCACAATTGACATGTTGCCTGACACTGCAGCGGACGGGGTGGCGTTGCGCGATCCGGTGACATTGCACAAAGTTCCGAGCCTGACCCCCGGCGATCATTGGATCGGTCGCATAATTGATCCCTATGGGAAGCCCTTGGACGGTAAGCCTCTGCCGAGTGGCAG
>JBFHMM010000216.1:0-6704 GCA_041594355.1 Paracoccaceae bacterium
CAGCGGCGCCACATCCTTGCGGAACCACAGCTGGTTCAGCAATCGCCGCAGGATGTCGTTCTTGTTGGCGATATAGTCATAAATGCTGGCCTGGTTGACGCCAGAGCGGGCGCAGATGTCGCGGATCGTCGTCGAGGCAAAACCTTTTTCCAGGAACAGTTCCAGCGCTGCATCGCAAATCTGCTCGCGCCGGGCCTGGATCAGCGTTTCGTTCTGTACGCCGGTGATCTCGGCCTCGGCCAGCAGCCCCGCGCCCACCTGCCCCTTTACCTCCTTGTCCTCCGACACTTCCGCACCCCGTTCCAGTTCTGCAGTTCGGAAAAACCTATCCGCCCGCCCCGACCCGCACAAGCGCCTTGCGCCGAAACCAGACAGGCTTTCGCCCTCACCCATGCCCCGGCCCGTTCCCGCCAGGCCGTTCGGCATCTGACGATGCCACGCCCTGTTGGGCCCGGCGGCCCGCGGTAAACCGCGCGCTGCGGTTGCGCTTTACCCGCCACGTCCCCCTTACATCTCTTTTCAAACACTCCGGGGGTGAGGCCGTGAGGCCGAGAGGGCAGCGCCCCCTCGCCCGCCCGCGAACAGGTTCAGCGGTTCTTCCACTCCGGTTTGCGTTTTTCCACGAAGGCATTGACGCCATTGTGGAAATCTTCTGTTTCGCGCAGGTCTATGAGTACCCGGCGGTTGTATTGCAGGCTCGCCCTCAGGTTCTCCGGCTGCTCCATCTGGTTCAGCACCCGCTTCATCACCTTTACTGCCGAGGGCGGCACAGCGGCGATCTCCGCCGCTTTTGCCATCGCCCGGTCCGTCAGCTGATCTTGCGTTATCACCTCGTTGACCACGCCCAGTTCCAGCGCCTCCTGCGTGGTGATGTGGCGGCCGGTCAGCATGATGTCCACCGCCACCTTGCGCAGGACCTGCCGGCTCAGAAGCTACACGCCCGACGCGGCGGCGAAGACGCCCACCTTGACCTCGGGCAGCGCGAATTTCGCGGTACCGGCCGATGTGATGATGTCGCAGTTCAGCCCGGTCTCCAGAAGCCGCTGTCCATGGCAAAGCCATTGGCCGCCGCGATGATCGGCTTCTCCAGGTCGAACCGCGTCGACAGTCCGGCAAAGCCGGTTTCAGGCGGTTTGCCCTCGCCGTCCTGCGCAGTCTACTTCAGGTCGTTGCCGGCCGAGAACGCCTTGTGCCCGGCCCGGCCAGCACCGCCACCCACAGGTCGGGATCGGCGGCGAAATCATCCCGGATCGCCGACATCTCGTTGTGCGTCGGCACGTGGACCGCGTTATAGACCTCGGGCCGGTTCATGGTCACAACCAGCACATTGCCGGCCCGTTCGGTTTTGCAGAAGTCCATGTCCAGCGCGCCTATGTTGCCGTTGCGGTGGTCTTCAGCCCGCCCAGGTCCAATGCGGTGAACTTGCCGCTCCCGGCGGCGAGTTTCTTCAGCGTTTCGGCGGCGGCAAACTCCGCATCCTCGGCGGCCAGCCGCTCCATTACCGCCAGCACCGCAGGCGCGCCAACGATGTCGCCGAAATACATCGGCCCGCCCTTGTCGGGCGGGAAGCCATAGCCGTTCAACCAGACCACGTCGATGTCCGAGGCCCTCTGCGCCTTGTTCTCCTCGAGTATCTTCAGGCCCTCGTTGATCATCGGGAAAATACAGACCTCGACGATCTCGCGCGGGCTCATGTTGCCGGGCTTGGCGTCGGTAATGTCCTCGATCACCTTCGCCGTCACCTCCGACGGGGTGCAATTGCGGTTCTCATCATAATCGTAATAGCCCGCACCGGTCTTCTGGCCGCGCCGGTCCAATTCGCACAGCGCATCGCGGATAGGGTTTTGCGTCTTGGCCCCCTTGGACCAGCCGATGTCCAGACCCGCCAGATCCGACATCTGGAACGGCCCCATCTTGAAGCCAAAAGCATTCAGCGCCGCGTCGATGTCCCAGGGCATGATGCCCTGGTACAACAACTTGTTGGCCTGTTTCTGACGCGCAAACAGAATGCGGTTACCGACGAAACCGGGGCAGACGCCGACAAGCGTGGCGATCTTGTTGATCTTCCTGGCCAGGTCCATGCTGGTGGCGACCACATCGTCGGCGGTGTGGTCCGCGCGCACGATCTCCAGCAGTTTCATCACATTGGCGGGCGAAAAGAAATGCAGCCCGATCACGTCCTGCGGCCGGGTGGTGGCCGAGGCGATCTCGTCGATGTTCAGCGCCGAAGTATTGGTGGCCAGGATTGCGCCCTGTTTCACCGTGGCGTCAAGGTTGGCAAAGATCTGCTTCTTGATCTCCATGTGCTCGAACACCGCCTCGATCACCAGATCGCAGTCGGCCAGCTCGGCGAATTCCAGCGTGCCGGTGATCCGTTCCATCCGCGCCTCGACCTCCTCCTGCGGATACCGGCCCTTGTCGGCGCTGCGCTGGTAGTTTCCGCGCACCACCTTCAGCCCGCGCTCCAGCGCCTCGGCCTTGGTTTCCACGATGGTCACCGCGTAGCCGGCGGTAGCAAAGTTCATCGCGATGCCGCCGCCCATGGTGCCCGCTCCGATGATGCCGACCTTGGCGATCGGCCGCAGCGCCAGGTCCTCGGCCAGCCCCGGCACCTGCCAGGCAAGGCGCCCGGCCTCGGCGATATAGGCGGCGGTTTCTTCCCGTGATGGCTCTGTCATGTTCGCCTCTCGTCCTCTTGCAAAATACGGCTGGCCGCGTCTCCGGGGCGCATCGGCCAGGTCCAAACTCCTTTGATGCCACCGGTTCGGCGCAGGCTCCCAAACCCGCGCCCGCGCCTTCCTGACATCAGTCAGGCGGAAACCTAGTGGCCCCGACCGGACCAGGTAAAGGGCCACGACAGCCGCATCTCACCTCTGCCGCAAAATCCCTGCAATGGCGGTGGTATCGCCGTTTGACGGTTTCGTCCGGCGACCCGGCGGGCGCAAAACGAAACGTGAACGCTGCGAACCGATTGTTAAGAATATGCCCCTAACGTCTGCTCCAGCTTCTCATGGCCCTTCGCGTGAACAGGACGCCCTCATGACCGATACCGACAACAGTACCAGACCGCAATCCGCCACGCTTCAGTTGCCGCAGCACCTGGACCTGACGGTGTGCGAAGACCTGTCCGCCCAGCTGATGTCCCTACGCCATACCGACGTCCAGATCTCCGCCGTCCATGTGGGCTTTGTCGGCGCTCTGCCCCTGCAGCTTCTGCTCTCCGCGCAGCGGCAATGGCGGGCCGACGGCGCGGCCTTTTCGGTCACCGACCCGTCGGATGCCTTTCGCGAGGGGACAGAGCTGCTGGGGTTTTCCGAGTTTCCATTCAAGGACGTTATCGCCGCATGACCAAGAAAATTCTCGCCGTCGATGATTCGCGCACCATGCGCGGCCTTCTGGAGCAGGCCCTGCGTTCGGCGGGCTTCGAGGTCGAACTCGCCGAAGACGGGGTCGACGGGCTCGACAAGCTGGGGCCCGCAAACCCCGATCTGGTGATCACCGATATCAACATGCCCCGGCTCGACGGGTTCGGGGTGATCGAAGAGATTCGCAAACTGGACCGCTACCGCGCCCTGCCTATCCTGGTCCTGACCACGGAAAGCGGCAGCGACCTGAAAGATCGCGCGCGCCGCGCCGGCGCGACCGGATGGGTCGTCAAACCCTTTGACGAGACAAAACTGGTGGCCGCGATCAGCCGTATCGTGGCATAGGAGCGAGATCAACATGAGCGACTTGCGCGACAGTTTCTTTCAGGAATGCGACGACCTGATGGAGGTTCTGAACGACGGACTGACAGCGCTGGACGAAGACGACTGCGACCCCGAAACGATCAACGCGATGTTCCGGTCGGTCCATTCGATCAAAGGGGGGGCCGGGGCCTTTGGATTGGATGCGTTGGTCGGGTTCTCCCATGCCATGGAAAACCTGCTCGACGATGTCCGGTCCGGTGCCATCAGGCCCAACGCCCAGGTCACTTCGCTGTTGTTTGTCGCCAGTGACCACCTGTCCGACCTGATCGACCACGCCCGCGAAGGAACCACGGCGGACATGTCGCGCGCCGAGGCGATCCTAAACGATCTCCGGAACCTCAGCACCGCTCCCGCCCCGACCGTGCCTGGTGAACTGAGCGCCGAGGAACAGGAGGTCGCAGCCGCCTTTCAGCCGCTGGTGCTTGATCTCGACCTGGGTCCCGACCTCGGCGACGATCTGGGCGACGACCCCGGCCCCAATCTGGGCACCGATCTGGGCGCCGATCTAGATTCGGCCCCGGACCCCGGCCCAGGCGGCGACCTACCGGATCTCGGGCCGTTTCGCGATGACGGCGGCCCACGCTCGATGACCATCACCTTCTCAGCAAGCGAAGACCTGTTCCGCACCGGCAACGACCCGGCCCTTCTGTTCCGCGCGCTCAAGGCGCTGGGGGAGTTGTCGGTCGCCGCCGACGACAGTCAGCTGCCGCCGCTTGCCCAGTTGGATGCCGCAACCAGTTACCTGACCTGGCGCCTGCAGCTGGATCCGGCCGAGGGCGTCACCCGGGACACGGTCGAAGGCGTCTTTGAGTTTGTCGACGGGATCTGCACCTACGACATTTCCAGTACGCCGCCAGTGGTCTCCGAACCGGCTGCGGCCGTTTCCTCCGGCGCACAGCCGCCGGCCCCCGCGCAACCCGCCCCGGCCGCCCCCGCCGCAGCGCCGCCGGTCACCGGCGGCCGGGCTAGTTGCGGCCCCTCTTCCTCACGAACCTCTGCCTCCTCGCGCAGCACAATCCGGGTCGAGCTGCACAAGGTCGACCGGCTGATCAACCTGGTCGGCGAACTGGTCATCGGCGAGGCCATGCTGCGCCAGTCGATGAGCGAACAGGGCCTCACCTCGCACGGCGAAGTCGATGTCGCCATGGGACAGCTGCGGCAACTGTCCGGTTTCCTGCAGGAAAGCGTGATGACCATACGCGCCCAGCCCGTGCGCGGGCTCTTCCACCGGATCTCGCGGATCGCCCGCGAAGCCGGGCGCGAAGCGGGCAAATCGCTCAAGCTGGTCACCGTGGGCGAAGCGACCGAACTGGACAAGACCGTCACAGAACGCCTGACGGAACCGTTGACGCATATGGTGCGCAACGCCGTCGATCACGGGCTGGAACGGCCCGAGAACCGGATTGAAGCCGGCAAGCCCGAACGCGGCACCATCACCCTCAGCGCCGCCCACCGCTCGGGGCGCGTACTGATCACGCTGAGCGACGACGGTGGCGGCATCGACCGGGTCCGGGTTCGGCGTGTGGCCGAGGAAAAGGGCCTGATTTCCCCCGATGACGATCTGTCCGACAGCGACATCGACAACCTGCTGTTCCTGCCCGGTTTCTCGACCAATGCCGAGGTCTCGAAACTCTCCGGGCGCGGGGTTGGCATGGATGTGGTGCGCAGCGAAATCAACGCGTTGGGCGGGCGTGTCTCGCTTCAATCGCAACCGGGCGAGGGTACCACGGTCACCATCAGCCTGCCGCTGACACTGGCCGTCCTAGAGGGCATGATCGTCACCGTTGCCGGCGAAACCATGGTCGTTCCCACCAGCGCCCTGCGCGAAACTTTCCGCACCGACGAGGCCGCCATTCACGATTTCGGCGCCGATGCGCGGGTTCTCGCGGTCCATGATGGGTACGTGCCCATCGTCGATCTCGGCGCCGCGCTCGGGTTCCGCGAGGAACCCGACACCATCACCCGCCAGTCCCTGCTGCTGATCGAAAACGAAACCGGCGAACGCACCGCCCTGATCGTCGATGCCATCCGGGGTCAGCACGAGGTGGTAATCAAGGGGTTGGAACAGAACTACTACCAGGTTCCGGGCATCGCCGCCGCAACCATTCTTGGCGACGGCAACATTGCCCTGATTGTTGACACCGACCAGTTGATGTCCTCACAGCCGCCCGTCACCCGGGCGGTGGCCGACAAACCTGCAGAAGTCCCTTTCCGGAGCGCGCACGCATGTCCAGCACAATGACCGAACCGCAAATAGCAACCCCCGAACACACCGCAACGGAACGGGCCGGCGACGACCTCAGCGAAATCGTCACCTTCGCCGTCGGCAAACAGGGGTTTTGCATCGAAATCGAACATGTCCTCGAAATTCGCGGCTGGACCAAGACCACCGTGCTGCCCCATGCGCCCGACTACGTCGTAGGGCTGATGAACCTGCGCGGAACGGTTCTTCCGGTAATCGACCTGTCCCTGCGCCTCGGCCTCGGCAAAACCGAAACCACGCCGCGCCATGTCATAATCATCACCCATGTGCAGGATCGCACGCTGGGGCTTCTCGTCGAGGCGGTGTCGGACATCCTTTCGGTTCGTGACTGCGAAATGAAACCGACCCCGGATGTCGCTTCGCCGCAGACCCGCGCCTTTATCCGTGGGGTCTATTCGGTGGCGGAGTCGCTGGTGCGCGCGATTGACGTGCACCAGGTCGTCCCCAAGGCCGACGGGCTCGCCGCATGACGGGAGCGGACAAAATATCGCGCACGGAATTCGCAACGATCGCCCGGCTCATGCGCGAGTTGACCGGTGTCACTTTGGCCGACGGCAAACGCGCTATGGTGGCGGCGCGGCTCGGCCGCCGCGTGCGCGCCCTGCGGCTCGGTGGCTTTGCGGAGTATTGCACCCTGGTGACATCGCCCGACGGCGCGGCGGAACGTGACGAACTGATCAAGGCGCTGACCA
>JBFHMM010000217.1:0-6698 GCA_041594355.1 Paracoccaceae bacterium
CCACAACGGCGCCGGCAAATCGACCCTGATCAAGATGCTCTCGGGCGCCTACAAGGCGGACTCGGGCGAGATCCGGATCAATGGCGAACGGGTCGAAATCCGCACCCCACGCGACGCCCGTCGTCACTATATTGAGACTATTTATCAGACACTTGCACTGGCCGACAATCTCGATGCGGCGTCCAATCTGTTCCTGGGGCGCGAACTGGTGACGCCCTTTGGCCTGGTCGACGAAGACGCGATGGAGGCCGAAACCCGCAAGATCATGGCCCGGCTCAATCCGAACTTCGCCAAGTTCTCTGAACCGGTCTCGGCGCTCTCAGGCGGGCAGCGTCAATCGGTGGCCATCGCCCGCGCCGTCTACTTCAACGCCCGCATCCTCATTATGGACGAACCCACCGCCGCGCTGGGTCCGCACGAAACGCAGATGGTGTCGGAACTGATCACGCAGCTCAAGTCAGAAGGCATCGGTATCTTCTTGATTAGTCATGATATTCATGACGTGATGGAGCTCTGTGACCGGGCCAGCGTAATGAAGAATGGCAAGCTGGTGGGCACCGTCGATGTCGATGACGTGACGGATGACGACCTGCTTGGCATGATCATTCTAGGCAAACAGCCGGGCCAGCCTTCGGCGGCAGAAAGCTGACGCATGGTGGGGCAAGCGGCAGCGCCGAACGCGCCCGAGACCGGCAAAACCGCCTGTCTGGTGGCCGATGTCGGCGGTACCAACACCCGGCTCGCGGTCTGGGACGGTGCGCATTTGCAGCACCAGACCCGCATCGCCAACGATGCGCATGCCGGTTTCAACGACCTGTTGCGCGCCTATCTCGCGGCGCAGCCCGTGGGGCGGCTGACCTCTTGCTGCATTGCCATCGCCGGGCCGGTCACGGGTGGACGAGCAGAGTTGACGAACCGCAAATGGGTCGTTGAACCTGTTGAAGTTGCGAGGGTTTTGTCGCTTGCATCTGGCGATGACGTGCGGCTGACCAACGATCTGGTGGCCCAGGGTCACGCTCTTGCGGCGCTGGGCGGCGACCAGCTCAGGCACCTGCGGGGCAGGGCGGCCTCGGGCGGGCAACAGCTTGTGGTTGGCGTGGGGACTGGCTTTAACGTCTGCCTCGTGCGCGACAGCGCGGCGGGCCCGGTGGTGTTCGAGGCCGAATTGGGCCACGCCAGCCTGCCTGACCGCGTCGCCCGCGTGCTGAGCGACGTGCTGGGCGACGCGGCCGGCGTGATCACCACCAACGAGGACATCTTCTCGGGCCGGGGCCTGTCACGTCTCCACGGTCTGCTCACCGGCTGGGGCGACTGCCCCTGCGAAACGATCCTGGCGGACTACGATCCGGCCCGGCCGTCGGCGGAAACCCGCGCCGTCGATCTGGTGGCGCGGCTGATGGGGCTAATGACGCGGGAACTGGTCTATTACTACCTGCCGATGGGCGGGATCTACTTTGCGGGCAGCGTCGCGCGCGGGGTTCTAAGTACGTCGGCCAAATCGATTTTCCTGGAATCCTTCACCCGTCCGGGGCGGTTTCTCGATCAGGTGGAGCAGGTGCCGGTGCGGGTCATCTCGGACGATGGCGCGGCGCTGCTGGGCGCCGCGCGTATCGCGGGCGATCACCGGCCCACCACATAGGCCTGCATCAGTCGCGGCGTGGCGGCTGCACGCAACAGGCCGTCCGGGTCCCGCTGGGCGGCGGTCAGCCGCCCGACCGACCCGTCCGGCGCAACCTCGACCCGGCGCCCGCGCCCCCGCAGAGGGCCGCGATGACATTCGGGCCAAGCCGCGGCTCCAGCATCAGGTGACCGGGCCGGGTGACGCGCGGATAGAACGACCCTTGGAAATGGCTGGTGTGAAACAGTGGCGCGTCGATCACCTGCTGCAGGTTCATCTGCCCCTGCATCAGGCGCAGCGAATAGATCAGCTGCCACTGGTCCTGCTGGTCGCCGCCGGGCGTGCCAAGGGCCAGCAGGCTGCCGTTGGGCCGTCGCGCCATGCCCGGCGTCAGCGTGGTGCGGGGCCGGCGTCCGGGCACGAGCGAGCTGGGCAACCCTCTGTCCAGCCAGAACACTTGCGCCCTGCTGTTGAGCGGCATCCCCAGTCCGGGGATCACCGGAGACGACTGCAGCCAGCCACCCGAGGGGGTCGCCGAGACCGCGCTGCCCCAGCGGTCGATCACGTCCAGATGCACGGTGTCGCCGCACCTGTCGGTCAGATGCGCCATGGTCGGCTCACCCGCACCCGCACCCGCACCCGCACCCGCTCCGGCGGATTCGGGGGTGCGCGCGGCACGCTGCAGAGCGGCCCGCACCTGATGGTAAAACCCCTCGATCCGGCCCGGCCGCTGGTCGAAACTGGCCGTCGCCCCGATCCGCGCCTCGCGGGTTCCGCCAGAGGCCGTCTCTTGCAGCAGACGCTCCCATGTGCCGGCCAGATCGGGGTTGCGGAACAGGGCGCCGGAGGCAGGGGGGGGCGCGCTGGGCAGCCATATGGCATGGGAGCTGGGCCATTCGCTGCAAAAGAACTCGGCCAGCGCGGCAATAACGCCGGTGACCCGAGGCAGGACAGGGTGGCCGTGGCGGGCATAGTGGATCGCCGGTTCCAGCACCTCGCGCAGTTCCATGCTGCCGTGGTCCCGCAGCATCAGCATCCAGCCATGGCACGCGCCGGGGATCACGGTGGCCAGCAGGCCGGACCCGGGGATCATTTCCGGCCCCTGATCGCGGTAATGGGCGATTGTGGCGCCCGCCGGCGCGCTGCCCTGGCCGCAGATGACCGTCGGCGTTTCGGCCCCGACCGGGCGGATCAGCGCCGGCATGTCGCCTAGAGGGCCGTTCAGATGCGGCTCCACCACCTGCAGGGCGAACCCCATTGCCTCGGCGGCGTCAAAAGCGTTGCCGCCCCGTTCCAGCATCCGCATGCTGACCGCCGAGGCGATTCAATGTGTCGATGTGGCCACCCCGAAGGTGCCGGTGATACCCGGGCGAGTGGTAAAGGGCATGCTGCGCGTCCCTGCTCGTTGTGAGGGCGCATCATGGGGCCTTCGTCTGCGGCTGCCTACCCCGAGTGTTCCGGGGCCGCCGCTTTAGTAATCGCGCTGGAAAAAGACGCCGATGCCGGTATCCCCTGCGTTGTCGACGGTGCCGCGCACGGTCAGCGACTCCGAGACGTCGAGGTTGAGGTTCAGCTCGGTCTCGCCCTTGGTGTTCACCGTGACGTCCGTATACAGGTTGTCCGCCAGATAGATGCCGACGCCAAGACGGCCACCGCCGGCACCGTCGCTGCCGATGTCTACTGTATCGACCCCGGTTTCATCCTTGATCTTCTTCTGGGTTTTGCCGCCGCTGCGCAGGGTGGCCAGCGAGGCCGCCATCTGGGCGATCTGGAACGGCGAGATGTCCGAGGCGCGGTTGCCGAACAACAGCATCGCCAGCGCCTCTTCCGAGGGGCGCTCGGGCTCGGAAAAAACATTTACGGTGGGCGAGTTCACCGGTCCGACGATTTCAATGGTGGCGGTGCCGTCAGTTGTCGCAGTGGCCGATTCAAACTCGACATATGGCGTCAGGTCGCCTTCCAGCGTGATCAGACCCTTGGTCAGTTTCAACCGGCGCCCCAGCAGGTCGAGGTTGCCGCGGATCAACTCGATCTGTCCCGACGGTTCCACTCGCAAAGTGGTGCCGCCGATCTTGAGATCGCCGCCCAGTTCCGCGTTCAGGCCAAAGCCGGTGGCGAACACCCGGTTCCGGGCGACCAGTTCGACATCCAGACCGATGGCCGGGCCGCTGCCGCTTTTGGTGACTTCTGTCAGCCCGGCGTGCTCGCGGGTGGCACGAACCGGTCCGGATTCACCGGTGTGGCGAATATCCGGGATCGGCGCGGCCCCGACGGCACCGGAAACGGCGTTCAGGTTGATTTCGGTTTCGCCGAAATCAATGCGGCCGGACAGGTTGGCGTCGCCCGCCAGCGGCCCGGCAAACACCAGTTGCCCGTTGGCCGATGAGGTAAAGCTGATGTTGTCGGTCAGCACCATTTCCAAAAGCTGGATGGTCAGCCGCCCGTCAAAGGGCGGAAGCAGCGCGACAGGCCCGCTGACGCGGAAACCGCCACCGGCGGGCAGACCGCCGTTGACCACGATATTGGCCTGACTGCCCGCCAGCGTCACAGTTGCGCCGATGGGGTCGATGGTCTGGGCAATCGAGGGTATGGCAAAGGTGGTGCCTGAGGTGGTGATGGTCCCGCTGACCGCGTCCAGAGACGGTTGCCCCCTGACGGCCAGATCAAAGGCGGCGGTGCCCTGCACCGAGTTGGGCGAGATGAACAGGTTGGCGGCGCCCAGCTGTACCTGGCCCTTTGCCGTCAGATCGGCAATGCCCGATGTTTCCTCATATGTTCCGGCCACGGCGGCGGCGATCTGGGCTGGTCCCTCGGCCTGAGTGTCGATGGTCCATTTGCCGTTCTGCCGAACCGCCGTGCCCTTGGCCCGCAGCGCCCCTGCGAATTCGGGCACAAATCGTTCCAGCCGGTCCAGCATCGCGTCAAAGGTCACATCGGCGTTGCCCTTGGGGTCGAGCGTGCCCGACAGGTTGGCGAAGGAGCTGTCGGGCCCCTTGAGGCTGACCTCGCCATCCCACAGCGTCCCGTCCTGCCGCGCGTCGCCCGTCAGGGACAGCGGGCCCGAAATCAGCGTCGTCACCCGCGCAAGATCGTCCAGACCGGCGCGGAAGGTCAGCGCGCTGTCGGTGCTGTTGAGCCGGCCTTTGACATTGGCGTCCAGCGCGGCGCCATCCAGGGTCAGATCCCGGATATCCGTAACGGAGGTGTCGCGCGCGGCGTCCAGATGCAGCTTGGTTGTCCCCGCGATCAGCGCGTCGACCTGTTCGATTCCGGCTTGCAGGTCCTGACCGGTAACGTCCAGAACCGCGTCAAACGTCAGGTCCTGCGGGGCCATCTTGCCGGACAGCCTGGCCCTGACCGATCCGGCGATGTCCTGGCCCACCAGCTCGGCGAACCATGCAATATCGCTGGCGGAAAGCTCGGCGTTGCCATCGAACTGATAGGTCTTGGGATCAAGCGTGCCGTCCAGTCGGGCAAAGGAGCTATCCGGGCCGTTCAGATCCAGTTTCGCATCCCACAGCCCACCGGCCCGCCGGGCATCGCCGGCCAGGGTCACCGGCCCCGAGACCAGCGTCGTCACCCGCGCAAGATCGTCCAGACCGGCGCGGAAGGTCAGGTCGCTGTCGGTGCTGCTGATCTTGCCCTTGGCATCGGCATCCACGGCGGTGCCGTTCAGGGTAAAGGCGCGGATGTCCGTGCCAGACGTGTCGCGCGCGGCGTCCAGATGCAGCGTGGTCGTTCCCGGCAGCAGCGCGTCGGCCTCTTCGATCCCGGCCTTCAGATCCTGCCCGGTGACGTCCAGAACCATGTCAAAGGTGCCGTTTAGCGGCGCCACCTGTCCGCTCATCTGCGCCGAGACCGCACCGGCGATGTCCTGTCCCGCCAGCGCTGCGAACTGCGTCAGGTCGCGCGCCTTGACATTGACGTCACCATCCATGTGAAAACCGCTGTCCAGCCCCGAGATTCGCCCGTCCAGGTCGGCGGAATACCCGGCGCCGCGCAGGGCAAATCCGCGCAGGTCGAGCACACCGCTTTGCGGCGTTGCAAAATGACCAGCCAGCCGGACGTCCGTCCCGACTGCCTGATTGAGCGCATCGTCGGCAAACACCAGCCCCGCCAGCGCCGCCTGCAGATCGCCGTCGAGATTGAACCCTTCGGTCTGCTCAAGCGTGCCCTTGCCGGTCACCTCGGCATGCTCCAGCGCCAGATCGGGTTGTGCGAACCGCTCCGCAGTCAGCGCCAGATCCCAGGCGTTGCCCTGCGCGGTCTCAAAGTCCAGCTTGAACCCGGCGCGGCCCAGCGTGGTGCGCGGGCCGGTCAGGGGCAGCACAACCGTATCGCCCTGCGGCGGGGTGATGCCGCCGCTGGCCTTGACGGCCTCGAGCGTTCCGTCGGCCGCCACGGCCAGGGTTCCATCCAGAGTCAAAGCATCGGAGCCGAGCGTCAATCGCCGAATTTCCAACCGTCCGTCGGGGTCCCGGCGCCCGGCGACGTCCAGCACCGTGTCGGTGCCAAAGAAGCTGCGGTAATCTTCGGGCAACATCGGGGTCACGTTCCCCCGCAGCCCGGCAGTAAAGGCAATGCTGCCCTTGACCGGTTCCGCGCCACTGTCGGTTTCAGTAACAGGCGGGGCGTTCGGGGCAGGCACCTCCTGCAGACGGACCTGCCCGGCCAGCCGTTCGGCATCGTCGGTGGCCAGGGTGATGTCGGCGGTAAAATCAGTGACCGGACCGCTGCCCTGAGCCGTCAGCAGCAATGGCGGGCTGTCCGGCATTTTCAAGACGGTCGAAATCAGCCCGCCGGCGTCCTCGACCACTTTCAGATCAAGGTCGATCTGGCCGGTCTCGTTGGCGAATTTCGCGATCAGGTCGATCTCGTCGCCGGGCCGGTCCAGCCGTTTTATCGCCATGTTGGTATCCAACGCACCGTCGGCCAGGGTCAGCGCTCCGGCCATCGACAGTTCCGCCGCCTTGCCGATCAGCGGCTTGCCCAGTTCGAACCGGTCGACCCGGATCTCGCCGAGCTCGATCGCCACCGGCAATTCCGGCACCTGGAACGGTTGCGCCTCGACCGCCGGCAG
>JBFHMM010000218.1:0-6686 GCA_041594355.1 Paracoccaceae bacterium
AGACGCTGGCGCGGCGCTGTGACCGGGTGGTCCGTCTGCTTGACGGACGCATCGCGCCCGCTGTTGCACGGGATGCGGCGGAATGAGCCTGCGGCTCGCGTCCCGGCTGGCGCGGCGGGAACTGCGCGGCGGGCTGCGGGGGTTCCGCATCTTCCTGGCTTGTCTGGCCCTGGGTGTGGCCGCGATTGCCGCCGTTGGGTCCGTGCGCGCGGCGATTGAGGCGGGGCTGACTCGCGAAGGCGCGGCGCTGCTCGGCGGCGATGCGCAAATGCGGTTTACCTACCGGTTTGCGACACAGGAGGAGCGGGACTGGATCGCGCGGACCGCCCTGCGCAGCTCCGAGATCGTCGATTTCCGGTCCATGGCGGTGGTCGACCGTGACGGGCAGAAGGAACGCGGGCTGACCCAGGTCAAGGCGGTCGACGGGGCCTATCCGCTCGTGGGTTCCGTGCAGCTGGCTCCCGACATACCGCTGGAGCAGGCGCTCGCTGGCCGCGATGGGGTGCCCGGCGCGGTGATGGAGCGTGTGCTGATCGACCGGCTGGGCCTGTCGCCGGGCGAAGGGTTCCGGCTGGGGACTCAGGACTTTGTGTTGATGGCCACGCTGACCCGTGAACCCGATGGCGCGGCGGACGGCTTTGGCTTGGGGCCACGCACCATTGTGGCCACGCCTGCGCTCGCCGATAGCGGTCTGTTGGAGCCTGGGACGTTGTTTTCAACCAAGTACCGGCTGGCCCTGCCGCCGGGCACGGATCTGGCTGCCACGGCGCAAATCGCCAAGTCACGTTTCGAAAGCGCGGGCATGCGCTGGACCGATGCCCGCAACGGGGCGCCGGGCGTGGCCACCTTTGTGAACCGGCTGGGCGGGTTCCTGATCCTGGTGGGGCTGTCCGGTCTGGCGGTGGGCGGTGTTGGTGTCTCTGCCGCCGTGCGCGCCTATCTGGGAGGCAAGACCGAGGTGATTGCTACCCTGCGCACGCTGGGGGCCGACCGAGCGACGATTTTCCAGACCTATTTCCTGCAGATCGGGGCGCTGTCGCTGCTGGGGATCGTCATCGGCCTGGCGCTGGGCGGGTCGATCCCGGTGCTTCTGGGGCCGTTGATCAGCGGACAGCTGCCTGTGCCGGCGGTCTTCTCCATCTATCCTGCGCCGCTGGGCGAGGCGGCGCTCTATGGCTTGCTCACCGCCTTTGTCTTTACCCTCTGGCCACTGGCCCGCACCGAGGAGGTGCGCGCCGCGACACTGTTCCGCGACTCGCTGGCCAGCGCCCGGTTACTGCCGGCGCCGCGTTATCTGGCCGCGATTGTCGTCGGGTTGGGTGCACTGGTGGGTCTTGCCGCACTATTCAGTGGCTCGCCCGGGCTGACGCTGTGGACCACCGGAGGCATCCTCGGCGCGTTGGTTCTGCTGTCGGTGGCGGCCATTGCGATCCGGCGGCTGGCGCGGGCGGGTGCAGGTGCCGCCCGCAACCGGCCCGCCCTGCGCTGGGCTCTGGCCGCCATTGGCGGGCCGCTGGAAGGGGCCGGGTCGGTGGTGCTGTCTCTGGGGCTGGGCCTGTCGGTGCTGGCCGCCGTCGGCCAGATCGACGGAAATCTGCGCGGCGCCATCAGCGGCAACCTGCCCGATGTCGCACCGTCCTATTTCTTTGTCGATATCCAGAAGGACCAGATGCCCGGGTTCATGGAACGACTGGAAAATGATCCCGCCGTCAGCAAGATTGAAAGCGCCCCGATGTTGCGCGGGGTGATCACCCGGATCAACGACCGCCCGGCCCGCGACGTGGCCGGCGATCACTGGGTGGTACTTGGCGACCGGGGGTTGACCTATGCTGCGACGCCGCCGGCCAACACACACCTGACGGCCGGTGACTGGTGGCCCGAAGATTACACGGGGCCCCCGCAGATCAGCTTTGCCACCGAAGAGGCCCAGGAAATGGGCCTGTCGCTGGGCGACCGGATGACCGTCAACGTCCTTGGACGCGACATCACCGCCACCATCACCAGCTTTCGTGAGGTCGATTTTACGACCGCCGGGATGGGGTTTGTTCTGACCATTAACCCGGCGGCGCTGCAGGGCGCGCCGCATAGTTTCATCTCGACGGTTTATGCCGAGGAGGCGGCGGAGGCCACCATCCTGCGCGATCTGGCGGGGCAGTTCCCGAATATCACGGCGATCCGGGTGCGCGATGCCATCGACCGGGTGTCGGGCGTGTTGGCGGGGCTGGCGTCGGCCACCTCCTGGGGGGCTGGGGTGTCGCTGCTGACCGGATTTCTGGTGCTGATCGGGGCGGCGGCCGCCGGAGAACCGGCGCGCACCTACGAGGCGGCGATTCTGAAAACGCTCGGCGCGCCACGCCGCCGAATCCTCCTGAGCTTTGCACTGCGCAGTGCGCTGTTGGGAGCTGCGGCCGGTGTGGTGGCCCTGGGCGCGGGTCTGATCGGTGGCTGGGCAGTCAGCACGCAGGTTTTGGAAACCGAGTTCTCGGTGATATGGCCCTCGGCGGCTGCCGTGATCCTGGGTGGCCTCATGACGACATTGCTGGCCGGGCTGCTGTTTGCCTGGCGGCCGCTGACCGCGCGTCCCGCCCGTGTGCTGCGGGCGCGCGAATGACCTGTCTCGCCTAGCGGACGCAGGCGACGGGTTGCAGCAGCTTCATCAGGTCGTGATTGTCGCACACCAGCGAATCGAGCGTGATTTCGTCGAGCGAGGCGTAAAACGCCTGCGCCGCGTCCGACAGCGCGACCTTCAGCCGGCACGCTTTGGTCAAGGGGCAGGTGTTGTCGGCATCGGCAAAGCATTCGGCCAGCGGCAGGGTGCCCTCGACATGGCGAAAGACCTCGCCGATGCGAATCTGATCCGCGCCGATAGCCAAACTCATGCCGCCTTTCCGGCCCCGCTGCGTGCGCAGGAAGTTCAGCTGGCTGAGCTGGTTGATCACCTGCGCCAGATGGTTCTCGGAAACGTTGCAACAATCGGCGATTTCGGATTTGGTCACAAGGCGTCCCGGATTGGCCGCGCAATACATCAGCAGCCTGATGGCAATGTTTGTTCGTTTCGTAATCCGCATCCCGTCGTCCTCCCATTCGGTCGCGACGGGATCATATTGCACATCCCTGAAAAAACCGGTTTGACATACATCAATTGAACATCTCGTTAGAAAGTTCCCGATGCGCGATCCTTATTTCTTTGGCTATGGTAGCCTGGTCAACCGGGCCACCCATGATTTCGGCAATCCGCACCCTGCAGAGCTGAGTGGCTGGCGCCGGGCCTGGCGGCATACGGACCTGCGCCCGGTGGCCTTTCTGACCGCGATTCCCGATCCCGAAACCACCATCGATGGGTTGATCGCCCATGTTCCGAAAAACGACTGGGTCGCGCTGGATCAGCGCGAATGGGCCTATGACAGGATCCCGGCGACCGAAGCGGTCAACCACGCGCTGAAGACCGAAATCGACATCGCGGTCTATGCGGTGCCCGAAGCGCGCCACACCCGGCCCAGCCATCACTACCCGATTCTGCTCAGCTACCTGGACGTGGTGGTTCAGGGCTACCTGCGGGAATTCGGTACCGCCGGCGTCGACCGGTTCTTTGCCACAACCGATGGCTGGGACGCGCCGATCCTGAACGACAGGGCAGAACCACGTTACCCGCGCCACCAGGCGTTGAAGGCGCAGGAAACCGAGCTGGTGGATTGCAAGCTGCAGGAACATGGCGCCCGGGTCATCACCCGGAGCTGACCATTGCGGCTTTTTACTGATCGCTCAACACCGGATCCCCGGAAGGCTGGGGGCGACAGGATTAGCGACGCGCCCTGATCACCTGCAGCAGCGGCATCAGCGCGGCCATTTCCGGGCCGCGTTCCTGTCCGGTCAGCGCCTTGCGCAGGGGCATGAACAAGCCCTTGCCCTTGCGCCCCGTCGCCTCTTTCACCGCCGCTGTCCAGCTGCTCCAGCTGTCGCCGTCAAAGGGGGGGGCGGGCAGCAGGTCCATGGCCTGTTCAATGAAGTCTCGGTCTTCGTCGTCGATCAGCGGTTCGGCGCCGTCGCGGCAGAGCTGCCACCAGCCCGCCAGATCGGCCAGTGTCGTGATATTGTCACGGGCCATCAACCAAAAGGGTCCGGCGAGATCCTCGGGCACACCCAGCGCCAGAACCTCTTCGCGGACGGCATCCAGCGGCAGCGCCTGCAGGTAATGGGCGGTCAGCGGAAACAGGTCCTGCACGTCGAACTTGGTCGGCGCGGCGCCAAAGCGGGTGATGTCGAAGCCGTCGATCAGGGCGGCCATGTCCATCTGCAGCGTTACCGGGTCGGAGGAACCCAACCGCGCCATCATGCTGAGCAGCGCCATCGGCTGGACCCCCTGAGCACGCAGGTCGCGCAGGCTAAGCGTCCCGAGGCGTTTCGACAGCGCCTCGCCTTGCGGGCCGGTCAGCAGCGAGTGATGGGCAAAGCGTGGCGGGGTCCCGCCAAGCGCTTTGATGATCTGGATCTGGGTCGCGGTGTTGGTCACATGGTCCGAGCCGCGTACCACGTCGGTCACGCCCATATCGGTATCGTCGACAACACTGGCCAGCGTGTAGAGCACCTGGCCGTCGCCCCGGATCAACACCGGGTCGCTGACGCTGGCGGCGTCGATCGAGATATCCCCCAGAATGCCGTCCGTCCATTCGATGCGTTCATGCTCCAGCTTGAACCGCCAGACCCCGGATCCGCGTTCGGCCCGCAGCGCGTCCCGCTCCGCCTCAGACAGGGCCAGCGCGGCGCGGTCGTAGACCGGCGGCTTGCCCATGTTCAGCTGTTTCTTCCGCTTCAGGTCCAGTTCGGTCGGCGTCTCGAACGCCTCGTAGAAACGGCCGATTTCTCGCAGCTTTTCCGCTGCGGCGGCATAACGGTCGAGCCGGTTCGACTGCCGTTCCACCCGGTCCCAGTGCAGGCCAAGCCAGGTCAGGTCCTGCTTGATCGCGTCGACGTATTCTTCCTTGGACCGTTCCGGGTCGGTGTCGTCGATGCGCAGGATGAAGGTGCCGCCGGACTTGCGGGCGATCAGGTAATTCATCAGCGCCGTGCGCAGGTTGCCAATGTGAATGTAGCCGGTGGGCGACGGGGCAAAACGGGTGGTGGTCATCTATGTCTCCTAGGGCTGCGTGCCATTTGTCACAGGGCGGTGTCGTTGTCCAGCAATGCCCGCGAAGGCGCATGGGAAGCGCGTGGCTTTGGCGAGGGAATTTGGCATCGGGAAGACGCCGGAACGTGACCCACGCCGACGATGCGCTAGTTTCGGAGGGGCAAGTGCAGGAGGTGAATATGATCAGAGTTTTGACGGCGGTGGCGTTCTGGGCCGGGTTGGCGGTGGCGGCGGTCGCGCAGGGGCGCGAGATCGAAGCGGTGATCGGGAGCCAGATCGAGGCGATGCGCGTGGATGATTTCGCCACCGCGTTTGACTATGCCAGCCCGGGTATCCAGGGCAGGTTTGGCAGCGCCGGAAATTTCGGCGCCATGGTGCGCGGCGGGTATCCGATGGTCTGGAAGCCGCGCGATGTCAGGTATCTGGAGCTGCGCGAGATCGCCGGGGCCTTGTGGCAGAAGGTGCTGATCACCGATGCGGGCGGCCAGGCGCATATTCTGGACTACCAGATGGTCGAGCTGGAAGGTGGCTGGAAAATCAATGCGGTAAAGATCCTGCCGGCGCCATCGCCCAGCGTTTGAAGCGGCGCGCGCAACGGGCACCGTGACGGTGGTGTGAACCGCTTTTAATCCTTTCTCCGTATTTCCCTTTCTCGCGTTCGGGTGCGGCCCGGACCCGGTCAAACATGCACGCCCGATCGGGATGCAACGGGCGGATTTGGGAAAGGGATTTCGATGAACAAGGCGATCACCGAAGGTTTGCTGCTGATGCCGCCGGCGTTTGAGAACGGCCTGGATGTCTGGTCGAGCGAGAATGGCACGGCGGGGTCCGACACCTATGAAGGTGCGGTCAACGCGGCGCTGGTGCCGGCGGACCAGGATTTTGGCGGCTGTCTGGAGCTGACCAAGACCGAGGCCACACAAAAGGTGCGTTACATGGGGCAGACGCCGCTGCAGCCGGGTTGCTACCTGCAGATCACGGTGCGGATCAAGGCGATCAGCGGCAATCTGCCGTCGGTGCGCGTGGCGGGGTGGGCCGGAGCGGCCGGCGATACCCATGTGACCGGGGTGACCGAGATTGCCCCGGCGGTGACGCTGCAGAACTATGGCGAGGTGGTCGAAGTCACGGGCATCGTCGGCGCAGGCGCGCGCGGCGGGGTCGACATGGTCTGGGGCGGCAGCGCGATCTACGGCCATTTCGGGCTGGACCTGACCGGATCCAACGGCGGCGTGGTGCGGATCGACGATATCGAGATCACCGACATCACCGGCGTGTTCCTGCGCGACATGCTGAGCATCGTGGATGTGCGCGATTACGGAGCCGTGGGCGACGGCGTGACAGATGATTCCGCCGCCTTTGAGGCGGCGGATGCGGCGGCGGCTGGCCGGCGGGTCCTGATACCTGCTGGGGTGTACCAGCTGAGCAACAGCGTCACCTTCAATTCCGAAGTTGAGTTCGAAGGTACGGTCACGATGCAAACGGACAAGATGCTGATCCTGCAGAAGAACTTTGACCTTCCGGCCTATATCACGGCCTTTGGAAACGAGGAGCTGGCGTTCAA
>JBFHMM010000219.1:0-6680 GCA_041594355.1 Paracoccaceae bacterium
CGCCTCGCGCGGGTAATGCCCGGAGACATACCCGGGCAACATGCCGGAATACGGGGCGCTGGGGCTTGGGTTGATAACGGTCAGGCGGGCGCCTGGCAAAGGGGCCATACCCCATTTCCGTAGCACCAGCGCGTGGCTGTGACCGCCACCCACGAGCACCAGATCGCGGGTTAGCGGCAGGCGGGGGTGGTCCAAGGCGGCTCTCCTGTATGGCGGATCGGGTCAGTCAGCCGCCGGGTTTTCCTGCGGAATGTCATGGGTCGCCCATTTCTGGTCCTCGCCGGCGGGCGGCAGGGTGTCGGGCGTTTCGTGCCGGTGGATGTGCGCCTTGGCAATGAAATTTGCCGTGATCGGAGCTGTCAGGAACAGGAACAGCGTGATCAGCAGTTCGTGCAGCGACAGGTGATACTCGCTCATCATCGAATGCAGGATCGAGGCGATCAGCACCCCGCCGACGCCAAGTGTCGTCGCCTTGGTTGGCGCATGCAGCCGCGACATCGGATCGTTCAGCTTGATCAGCCCGTAGGATCCGACGATGCCGAAAACGCCGGAAATCACCAGGCAGGCGGTAATCAGGATTTCAATGATCTGGTCCATGGCCTGTCCTCACTCGATGATATTGCCGCGCAGCATGAACCGCGCGTAGGCGACGGTCGAGACAAAGCCGAGCATGGCGATAATCATCGCGGCTTCGAAAAAGATCTCGGTGCCCTGGGTCAGCCCGTAGAGGATCAGGATCGCGATGGAATTGATGACCATCGTGTCCAGCGCGAGCACGCGGTCGCCGATCCCTTCGGCGGTGGCGATCATCCACAGGTTCATCAGCAGGGCGGCGCCAAAACAGGTGAAAGCAAAGTAGATGGCATAGATGATCATTCGAATATCTCCATCAGTCGGCGTTCATAGCGGGCCTTGATCTCGTCCCGGACGGTGTCGGGGTTGGGGGCGTCAAGGCAATGCACCAGCAGGTTGTGACCCTCGGCGGACAGATCGGCGGTCACCGTGCCCGGCGTCATGGTGATGGTTCCGGCCAGAACCGTGATCGCCTCAGGCGAACGCAGCTCGATCGGCACGCAGATCCAGGCCGGTTTCCGGTCGGCGTTGCGCTTGAACAGCACAATGCCCGCGACCACGATATTGGCCATGACGATGTCATAGAGCACGACCAGAACGTATTCGGCAATCTTCAGAGGGCGGCGCAGAACCGGGCGATCCGGCCAGTAGGGCCGGGTTACAAAGGGGATCACGATCCCCAGGAAGAAACCGAACAACAGCGAGTTTAGCGAAAAGCTGTTGACCAGCAGCAGCCAGACCACCGTCAGTAACAGGGTCAGGTGGGGGTGCGGGAAAAAACGGCTCAGCAATCTAGTCATGGCGTCCTCCCCAGCACAGTATCCAGATAGTCGACCGGCGCAAACAGCTGTTCCGCCGTGGCGCTGGCATAGTCCATCATCGGCCCGGCAAAAACGGTCAGCACGACGAGGCTGCCCAGCAGCAGGAAGCAGGCCACGATGGGCAGAGCAGGCGCCTTGGGCGCGATCTCGACTGCGGCCTCGTCCTCATGCGATTCGGGGTCGGGCTCTGGTTCGCGGAATCGGGCGGCGTCGTGGCTTTCCCAAAACAGGATGCTGCCGGCGCGGGCCAACCCGACGATTGTGACCAGCGAACTGATTAGAATCACCGCCCAGATCAGCCAGACCAGATCGGCATCACGCGCCGCGTCCATCACCAGCAGCTTGCCCAGAAAGCCGGACAGCGGCGGCATCCCGGCCACGGCGATGGACCCGGTAAAGAACAGGGCCGCGATCAGCCCGCTCTTCGGCATCGGCGGCTGCGCGATGATCTCGCCGCCGCGCCGTTCCATCACCAGATCAGCGATCAGGAACATCAGGGCCGCGGCAAATGTCGAATGCACGATGTAATAGACCGCCGCCGCAGTTGCTTGGGGATTGAACAGGGAAATCGCCACCAGCAGCGTTCCCATCGAGGCAATCGCGGCAAAGGCCATCAGCCGCCCGATCTCGCGGGCACCCAGCACGCCGATGCTGCCCGCCGCCAGGGTCAGCAGCGCAGCTGGCAGCAGCCAGTCGCCGACCAGCCCCTGCGTGACGGATACATCCGGCCCAAATACCAGAGTGTACATCCGCAGGATCGCATAGGCCCCGACCTTGGTCATGATCGCGAAGAGGGCCGCCACTGGCAGCGGCGCATTGGCATAGCTCGCCGGCAGCCAGAAATGCAGCGGCAGAACCGCAGCCTTGATGGCAAAGACCAACAGCAGCAAAACCGCGCCGACCCGCAGCAGGGCGGTTTCCTCGGCCGGCATCTCCGCCACCCGCACGGCCATATCGGCCATGTTCAACGTGCCGGTCACCGCATAGAGCGTGCCGAGCGCAAACAGGAACAAGGTCGAGCCCAGCAGGTTATAGACCACGTATTGCACGCCCGCCTGCAGACGTCGTTTGCCGCCACCGTGGATCATCAATCCGTAGGACGCGATCAGCAGAACCTCAAAAAACACGAACAGGTTAAAGGCATCGCCGGTCAAAAACGCCCCCAGGACACCCATTAGCTGAAACTGTAACAGGGCGTGAAAATGCCGTCCGCGCGCGTCCCAGCCCGACCCGACGGCATAGAGGTTTACCGCCAGGGCCAGCAGCGAGGTCAGCACGATCATCAGCGCCGATAACCGGTCCAGAACCAGCACGATCCCGAATGGCGCGGGCCAGTCGCCCAGTTCATAGACCTGAACCGTGCCGCCTGCGGCCTGGCTCATCAGCATCAGCGATATGGCGCAAAGCGCCACGGTGCTGGCCAGCGAAAAGATCCGCTGCAGGTCCAGATGGAACCGGATAACCATGATGATAAAGGGCGCAACCACCGCCGGCAGGACGACGGGCGCGATGATCCAGTGGTTCATGCGTCTTCTCCTGCCTCGTCCGTCATGTCGATGCGGTCATCCTTGGCGGTGAGATAGGAACTGAGCGCGATCATCACGATCACCGCCGTCATGCCAAAGGAAATCACGATGGCCGTCAGCACCAGCGCCTGCGGCAGCGGGTCGGTATAGGGAACGTCCTTGTACTTGTTCAGGATCGGCGGCGCATTCAGCGCCAGCCGCCCGGTCGCGAAGAGAAACACGTTCACCGCATAAGACAACAGCGACAGGCCCAGGATAACCGGGAATGTCCGCAGCCGCAGGATCAGGTAAACGCCGCAAGCGGTCAGCAGGCCCACCGCACTGGATACGAGTATTTCCATCTTACGCCTCCTGTCCACCGGTCCGCGGGTCGTCTTGGTCGCGTTCCGGGTTGATGTCCATCGGGTGCTCGGGAATGATCCCTGGCTGCCAGGCAAAGCGCGCGAGGCTCTCCAGCGCCAGCATCACCGCGCCGACAACGGCCAGGAACACCCCGAGATCGAACAGCGCGGCAGTTGCCAGTTCGAATTCTTCCAGTGGTTCGATGTGGACATAACCAAAGGCGCTGGTCAGGAACGGCAACCCGTTGAACCAGGCACCCATGCCGGTGACGGCGGCGATCAGAACGCCCGATCCGATGATGCCGTGATATGGGATTCGCTGCCGCTCGGCGGCCCAGCCAAAGCCCGAGGCCATGTACTGCATGATCACTGCGATGGCCGCGATCAGCCCCGCGATGAACCCGCCGCCGGGCAGGTTGTGACCCCGGAAGAAGATATAGGCCGCCACCATAAGCGCAATCGGCATCATCACGCGGGTGGCGACAACCATCATCAGCGGGTGGGCATCGCCGGCCTGGGGCGTGTCCATCACCCGGTTCAGCAGGCGCGCCCGCACGCGGCTGGACAGGATCGCCTCGGTCAGGGCGTAGATTACCACGGCGGCAATCCCCAGAACGGTAATCTCGCCAAAGGTATCAAAGCCCCGGAAGTCGACGAGGATCACGTTGACGACGTTGGTGCCGCCGCCGCCGCTGTAGGAGTTCTCGAGGTGGTAGTCCGCGATCGAGGCGGCCGAGAAATCGCGCCCCAGCAGCGCATAGATCAACCCGCCGACGCCCAGACCGGCCGTCACCGACAGCACCACGTCGCGGAAACGGCGCGCCGATGTGCTTTCAACCGGGGTTTGCTTGGGCATGAAATTCAGCGCCAGCAAAAGCAGCACGATGGTCACCACCTCGACTGAGATCTGGGTCAGGGCCAGGTCAGGAGCAGAGAGATAGTTGAAGCCCATCGACACCACCAGCCCAACGATGCCCATCAGCACCAGCGCCAGCAAGCGGTTGCGATGGAAGGCAACCAGGCAGGCGGTCGCGCCCATGATGCAGATCCAGCCGACGATCGCCATTGCCGAAACCGGCAGCATCTCGCGTGTCGGTGCCGCCATGGTGCCGGTGGAATAGGCGTATCCGGCCAGTGTCAGCGTGAACACCACAAAGATGGCGGCATAGCGGGTCAGCGCCCCGTTGTGCAGCGCGTCGGTAAACCACTGGCTGGCACGAGTGACGGCGCCGATCAGCGCGTCAAAGATTTCCTTGGCCTCGGGCCGCCGCGCGTTATCCCAGACCGTGGCCAGACGGCGTTGCGACATCAGCAGCGCGATGCCTCCGACCGTGGCGATTATGGACATGTACAGCGCCGGGGTGAACCCGTGCCAGATCTTGGCGTGGAAGTGTTCGTGGCCGCCACCTATCACTGCGTTTCCGGCAGTTTCGACCAACGGGCCGACCATCGTATTGGGAAACAGGCCGATCAGCACGACCAGCGTCACCAGGAAACAGGGCGCCAGCCACAGGCCGGGGCCGGGGTCATGCGGATGTGCGGGATAACTGTGGCGCACGGGACCCATGAACACATGCCATATGTAGCGGAAAGAGTAGGCCGCCGAAAACAGGGCCGCCAGCACCGCAAGCACCGGGACCACGTAGTGCGATCCCATCCAGACGGTGTGAACGGTTTCTTCCAGCATCTTTTCTTTCGACAGGAATCCGTTGAACGGCGGGATACCTGCCATCGACAGCGACGCGATTGTGGCAATTGTAAAGGTTAACGGCATCAGGTGCCGCAACCCGCCCAGTTTCTTGATGTCGCGGGTATGGGTTTCGTGATCGATAATGCCGGCGGTCATAAAGAGCGCGGCCTTGAAGGTCGCGTGGTTGACTATATGGAACACCGCCGCCATCGCAGCGACCTTGGTGCCGAACCCCAGCAGCATGGTGATCAGGCCCAGGTGGCTGACGGTCGAAAACGCCAGCAGCGCCTTCAGATCATCCTTGAACAGGGCGATTACCGCGCCCAGCAGCATGGTGACCAGACCCGTGGTCGCAACGATATAGAACCATTCCGAAGTGCCCGCCAGAACCGGCCACATGCGCGCCATCAAGAACAGCCCGGCCTTCACCATCGTGGCCGAGTGCAGGTAGGCCGAGACAGGTGTCGGGGCCGCCATCGCGTGCGGCAGCCAGAAGTGGAAGGGGAACTGCGCCGACTTGGTGAAACAGCCCAGCAGGATCAGGATCAGCGCCGGCAGGTAGAGCGGCGAGGACTGGATCAGCTCCTTGTTTTGCAATATCACGGTCAGGTCGTAGCTGCCGACGATATTGCCGAGGATCAGCATGCCACCGATCATCGCCAATCCGCCCGATCCGGTCACCGCCAGCGCCATGCGCGCGCCCTGACGGCCTTCGGGCAGATGTTTCCAGTAGCCGATCAACAGGAACGACGACAGCGATGTCAGTTCCCAGAAAACAAGCAATAGAAGGATATTGTCGGACAATACGATGCCCACCATTGCCCCTTGGAACAACAGCAGGTACGTATAGAACTGCCCCATCGGATCTTCGCGCGACAGGTAGAACCGCGCGTAAAGGATGATAAGCAGGCCGATCCCCAGGATGAGCCCGGCAAACAGCAGCCCCAGCCCGTCGAGAAAGAAATTTGCGTTCAGACCCAACCACGGCAGCCAGTCCAGCCGGGCGGTGATCACCTCGCCGCGGATGATCGCGGGGGCATTGATCAGCAGCCCGACCAGAGCCAGTAGCGTGACCGAACCGGTCGCCATTGAGCACGCGTTGCGCCCTGCGCGGATCAATAGCGCTGGGAACACCGCGCCGAGGAATGGCAGGGCGGCAATCAGGAAAAGGGACACCAGCTCATCTCCATCTTGGTGCGCCGAAAAACTGTTTCTTGCCTAAGCAATTTTTTCCGACTGTCCAGCCCTTGTACACGAATTGAGGCAGGCAACGACCTGTTCCGAGCTGAAAAAACTCACCAAACCGCAAAGACGAGAGGCAGCATGTCGCGGAGGCTCAAATTCTGACGAGTTGTTGACCGCGCCGTGTGCGACAGGCGGGGCCGCGGCCGGGAAATCGTGGTACACGTTCCCTGACCAAAACTTCAGGGACGATTGCGCGTGGCGAAACCGGGCGAAACGAGAGTGGACCGCCGATCCCTGCTGCTGGCAGGAGGGGCCTTGGGGATCTTTGCGGTCGGCGGATGGTGGTGGCGGTCGCGGCAGTCCCCGGCCTATGACGGTCAGGCATTGAGCGTGGCACAGGCCCATGAGCGGGCGGTGGCCGGCGACATCGTGTTGATCGACATCCGCACGCCGCGCGAATGGCGTCAGACCGGGATCGGAGAGGGGGGCCGGCCCATCGACATGCGCCGCGACGATTATCTGACCGCGCTGCGCAGCGCGACCG
>JBFHMM010000220.1:0-6658 GCA_041594355.1 Paracoccaceae bacterium
AGTGAGAGCTGAAGTTGATGGCGGCGGCGGGGTCGTCCAGAGCGAGGCTGGTGTCCAACGTCACATGGTGGAACCGCGCGGCGGCGTAGTCGTCGTGGATGGCGAAACCGACCGTGTAGGTCTGGCCCGGCGTCAGGGCGATGTCGCCCGCCGCACCGGTATCCAGCGGCCGGGTAAAGACCACCGTCCACATGCCGCCCGAGAGCTCGGCAGAGGCGGCGATTTCGCCCTCGTTCTGCACCCGGCGCTCAAGCAGGTAGCCATTGGTGGCGCTGCCGTCGGCATAGACCCGCATCAGGTCCATGAAGGTGCCACCGGCCAGCAGCTGGTCGATCTCTTCCTGGCTCTTGAGCTGGTCCCAGCCGCCCAGCGGCTTGCCGCCGCGACCCTTCAGTTCGATGTCGGTGCGGCTTTCGCTGAGGTACTTGGTGATCGTGCCCTCGGCCTGCAGCCGGCCCGCGATATCGGCATTGGCGGCAATGGCATCCGCACCCGGATCGAACGGCATATAGGTGTTGTCCGCGTGGCAGGTTGCCCAGCAGCCGACCTGGTCGCCCATTTCGATGCCGGTGCCGGTGATCATCATCGCCACCTTGACCTGGTTGTCGGGGTCCATCTTGCCGCCATCGACGAAGGGCGCCGGGTTGTGACCCGTATCCGGCCATTGCATGCGGACATAGAGGTTGCCGTCCTTGTGCGCGGCCTGAACGGTGGCTCCGATGATGCCGGGCTTGCCCGGGATCGGGGTCGGTTCGACCTCGTCCTTCTTGCCGCCGCCGCCATTGACGATCTTGGTGCCGATGGCCTCAAGCTCTGCCGCGTGGCAGGTGGTGCAGGCGTCGCCGCCCTTGGTCAGCGGCCGTGCGCCGCCGTGGGTCTTGCCGTTCTGCACCCATTCAAAGGACGCCTGACCGGGGTAAAAGAGGGTCAGGTTCGCCGGGGCCACGCCGGCCCAGTCGATATCGGCCCCGACAGTGCTCCCGGCAGGGGCGGCGGCGTCACCGGCGGGCGCGCCTGCGGCGGCGGATTCGGCCTTGGCGCGCTCCTCGGCGACGGCGGCTTCGACCGCGGCTGCGATCTGGGCCTGGGTCCGGTCGCGCGCGGCGGCGCCAGCGGCCTGTTTGGCCTCGGCATCGGCGGCTTCCTTGGCGGTGATCCGTTCAAGGCTTTCGAGATAGGCCGCCGGGATCGGGCGGACGAAGTCCGGGTTCGGCGCTTCGAGCTCTTCGAGATAGGCCTCGTCGGCGCGGTCCCGCAGATCTGAGTGCGCGATGCCCTTGTGGCAGTCGATGCAAGTCTGGCCCGCTTCCATCGCGTTCAGGTGCTGCTGACGGGCGCGTGGTTTCTGGAACTCGGGCATCATCGAATCGAAGTGGTGACAGTTCCGGCATTCGCGCGAGTCGGTCTTTTTCATCCGCTCCCATTCGTTCATGGCCAGATGCAGACGCTTGGCTTCGAATTTCTCTTCTGTGTTGATGGTGCCCACTATCTTACCCCAAAGCTCCCTGGACGCCTTGACCTTGCGGATCATCTTGTGGGTCCAGTCTTTGGGCACGTGGCAGTCGGAGCAGACGGCGCCGACGCCGGAGCGGTTCACGTCATGGATGGTGCCCTTGTATTCCTGATATACGAAATCCTCCATCTCGTGGCAGGAAATGCAGAAATCCTTGGTGTTGGTGGCTTCCATGGCGGTGTTGAAACCGCCCCAGAAGATGATGCCGGCAATGAATGCCGCCGCGATGCCCACGATCGGCATCCCCCAAAGGAGATAGCGCCGCCCCTTGGACTTTTGATGATCTGTTTTATCAGATTGGGTCATGTCCTGACTCCGGTTTGACATTTTTCCGGCCGGCCCGGTCGCGGGTACCCGCCCGGTGACCGGGCAGAAAGCGCGGGGGGTACGGCCACCCTGGGCGACCCCGGCAATTCAAGTGTTGTGTTGCGGGAATGAGGGAAGGGCGGGCGCTGTGCCCGCCCTTCCAATGGTTGTGGATCGGATCGCGTTAGGTGACGTGGTTCGACCGGTTGTAGACGTTGAATTTGCCAGTCGGGGCATAGAGGCCCTCGATGCGGCCGATTTCTTCCAGCGTTTCCGCGTCGAAGATCACGATCTGACCGTTGGGCTCTTTGGAGTCCGACAGGTTCCACTTGGAGACCCAGACCTCGGTGCCCTCGGCATTGAACTCGAAGTGAACGGCGGCGGAGCCTTCATCCTCGGTGATCTGGATCGTTTTTACGATTTCGCCGGTTTCTTTCGAGATGACCTGCACCGACTGCTGAATTTCAGGCTCGGGGTGCTTGGTCTGGTCGGCCCAGATATATTTCGAGTTCGGGTGGGTTCGCACAAACAAGCCCGGTCCGTCGGTTTCCACTTCGTAGCAGATCTTCCATGCATCGTCAGGCCGGTTGGCCGGATCGTTGCCCCAGACGGTCACGGTGCCGACACCCAGGTGGGTGGTACCGGCCACCGGGCCGCAGTTCGGATCGTTCCAGTTGGCGCCAGGGCCGGGATGCGGCAGGGCGGCGGTGTCGATCATGGCTTCCAGTTTATGGGTCTCGGTATCGACGACAACCATCTTGTTCGACGCGTTCGCGGCGATCTGGAAGTAGCGACCTGTCGGGTCGAAGAACCCGTCATGCAGGAATTTGGCCGAGTTGATCTTGTCGATCCGCAAGTTGTCGAGGTCGGTATAATCGACCTGCCACAACTGGCCCAGCTCCTTGACGGCGACGATCCATGTGGGTTCGTTCGGGGTGGTATAGATGGCGGCGACCCGGGCTTCTTCCACGTAATCCCCATCGACGTTCACACCGCGGGTCGAAACCACCTTGACCGGCTCCATGGTCTGCGCGTCGACGATCGCGAAGTGCGGCGGCCAGTAGCCCCCACCGATCACGTATTTGCCGTCGCCGGAGACGGCCACGTCGCGGGCGTCGTAGGCGATCTTGACTTCGGAAACCAGCATCTTGTCCGGGGTCTGCCAGAGGTCGATCTTGGTCATCTTGCCGTCTCGGCCCATGGTGTACCAGAATCGGCCCGGGTGCTCGGGCTCGGTGATGCTGTGGTGCTCGGAGGCTTTCAGCACGTGCACGGCGTACCCGGTGGGGATGTGCACCAGCACTTCCCTGGTGTCGCCGTCGATCACGGCCACCTTGCCCACGTCACGCTCGATGACGACAAAGAAGTTCTGCCAGTTGCGACCGTGCAGCGGCTCGGTCGGGTAGTCAGCTTCTTCGACGTAAACCTTGCGGGAAGCCTGCATCTGCGCCAGCGACATCTCGGGCGGCTTGGGCGGATCCATCATGATGTAGGTCGCCATGTCGCGGATCTCCTCCTCGGTCATGATGTCCGAGAAGTTGTTCATCCCGCCCTCGGTTCCCCAGGCGATGATCTTTTCCAGGCGTTCCTGACCCAGCTTGAGCGTGCCGCCTTCGGTGACGGTGCCGTCGGCTGCGGTCTTCTTCCAGTGCGGCTCTAGGTTCTTGCCTGTTGCACCCTTACGAAGAACACCATGACAGCCTGCACATTGTTCAAAGTACAGTTGCTTGGAACGCTCGAAAGCTTCTTCGCTCAGGGTCGGGCCTTCGGCTAAGGCCGGCGCGGCGGCGCTGCCTAGCAGCATGGCCAAGCCGATCCCGAAGGCGCGGCCTGATTTCTTGGTGGTCGGTCCAAGTGACATGATCACTTTCTCCATATGCGTCGGTGAGGCAGGGCGAAAATTGCGCGTCCCCGTCCCCGGCTGCCTTGACGAAAGTCAACGGAGCGCAGGATTTCCCGAACAGGGTGTCATTGCGCCTCAGGCGGGGCGTCTGAGCCGTATAAGGCAGGCGCGCGGCGAATTGTGCCGGATTTGATTTTGGTTAAGACAACCGGTCGCGGGCCTGCTTAAGGATAAGATCGACATGTCGGGCAGATGAAATCCCGCCGGTGCCGGTGGTCCGGCCGCGCGGGCGGCCCGCATTCATTCTGGGAGTGGTCGAATGCTGGAAGGTATCAGGCGGTTGTGTTCCGAGGGATTCAGGGTGTTTTTCCTGTCGGCGGCGCTGTTTGGGCTGTTTTCCGGGGTGGTCTGGGGTCTGTTTCTGGCGCGGCCCGACATCGGCGGCGATACGATTGCGATGGCGTCCTACCTGTGGCATTCGCACGAGATGATCTTTGGCTATGCCGGTGCCGCGATCGGCGGATTTTTTCTGACGGCGGTGCCAAACTGGACCGGAATGCCCGGCGCGCGGACCGTGTTCATCACCGGGGCGGCGCTGGTCTGGCTCGGCGGTCGGGTTGCGATGTGGTATTCGGGCCTGCTGCCGGCCGTGCTGGTGGCTGCGGTCGATCTGGCCTTTGTGCCGGTTCTGTCCAGCAAGATCGCCAGTCAGCTGATCAAGCGGCCCAAGCCGCAGAACCTGATGTTCCTGCTGTTTCTGTTGGCGGTCTGGGTGTCGAATCTGATGACGCATCTGGAGTGGACCGGGGTGACCGGCGACACCGCCTTTGCCGGGCTGCGCGGCGGGCTGCTGGCGGTCTGCGCGATGATCGTGGTGCTGGGCGGGCGAGTCACACCGGCCTTTACCCGCAACGCGATGAAGCGCGCGGGTGTGCCGGAGGACCGCTGGCCGGTGTCGGCTCAGCCGGTGGAGCGGGCGGCGGTGATCGGGGCGCTGGTGCTGCCGTGGCTGGCGATTGTGCCGCCGGTTCCGGGGCGGCTGGCGGGGGCGGTGGCGCTGGTGCTGGGCGTGGTGCAGGCGGTGCGGCTGGCGCGCTGGCGCGGGCTGTGGACGCTGACCCAGCCGATTCTGTGGTCGTTGCACCTGGGCCTGTCGCTGCTGGCTCTGGGCTTGGTGCTGTGGGGAGCGGCGCAATGGGGCATCGGCGGCGAAGTGGCGGCGGTTCACATGCTGGGAATCGGATGCGTGGGCACCATGACGCTGGCGGTGATGAGCCGCGCCGCGCTGGGCCATTCAGGCCGGGCGCTGGTGGCACCGCGCCCGGTGGCGGTGGCCTATGGGCTGATGGTGCTGGCGGCGCTGGCGCGCTGGGCCGGCGCGGCGGCGGCGGGCGGGCTGTACCTGCCGCTGATGGTGTTGGCGGCCGGTCTGTGGTCGCTGGCCTTTGTGCTGTTTGTCATGGCGCTTTGGCCGGCGCTGACCGGGCCTAAGGTAACCGCGCGCGGCTAACGCTGGTGCCGCAGCCCTTGCGCATGGCGCGCGCGTTTGCATCGCGCGCCGGCGCGCCCCATCATCTCTTTACAAACACTCCGGGGTTGAGGCTGCAGGTCGAGGGGGCAGCGCCTCCTGCCGCCGGCGCCTCCCCGGCAGGCCGGGCGGCCCCCGCAGCCCAATCCGCCACCACCTTGTCGGCGGCATTCCGCCCAACCCTTGACTTTGGTTAAGGCGACCCCATGACCCGGCCCGCATAACCGCGAGACCACCAACGCGGCGCAAAGGAGAGCGCAATGCGCGAAGTCATGACCAAAAGCATGGCCCGAAACATATTCTATGGCGGGTCTTTGTTCTTTATCGTTATTTTCCTGGCTCTGTCGATCCATTCGGCCCGGTATGTCGTCACCACGTCCACGAATGCGGAAACGCTTACCGAAAGCGTGGCTGCCGGTAAAAAGGTCTGGGAAGACAAAGCTTGTATCAACTGCCACACCCTGCTGGGTGAGGGCGCTTATTTCGCACCGGAAGTTGCGAATGTAATGGAGCGCTGGGGCGTTCTGGAAGATCCTGAAGATGCGTTTGACACGCTCAAGGGATGGATGGAAGCCCAGCCCACCGGCATCGAAGGCCGTCGCCAGATGCCTCAGTTCAACCTGAGCGACGAAGAAATCCGCAATCTGTCTGAATTCCTGCGTTGGACCAACACGATCGACGCACAGGATTGGCCGCCGAATGATGCGGGCTAAGGAGGCTTGAGAAAATGAAATACCAAACTCAACGCATTGCTCTGGTCTACTTTGCCGTAGCCATGGGGCTGTTTGCGATCCAAGTGCTCGGCGGTCTGCTGGCGGGCTGGATCTATGTGTCGCCGAACACGCTGTCGGAGCTGCTTCCGTTCAACATCGTGCGGATGTTGCACACCAATTCGCTGATCGTCTGGCTGCTGCTGGGCTTCTTCGGTGCCGCCTATTTCCTGATCCCTGAGGAATCGGAGCGGGAAATCCACTCGGAAAAGCTCGCCTATCTGCAACTGGCCATTCTGGTGATCGGCACGCTGGGCGTGGTCATCACCTATGTCTTCAACCTGTTTGAAGGCAACTGGCTGCTGGGCAAGGAGGGCCGCGAGTTCATCGAGCAGCCCAAGTGGGTCAAGGCGGGCATCGTCGTGGCCGCGCTGATCTTCCTCTACAACGTCACCATGACGGTGCTGAAGGGCAAGAAGACAGCGATCACCAACATCCTGCTTCTGGGGCTTTGGGGGCTTGCGCTACTGTTCCTATTTAGTTTCTACAACCCGGAAAACCTGGCGCTGGACAAAATGTTCTGGTGGTACATCGTGCACCTCTGGGTCGAAGGCGTCTGGGAACTGATCATGGCCTCGATCCTGGCCTACCTGATGCTGAAGCTGACCGGTGTTGACCGGGAGGTCGTCGAGAAATGGCTCTATGTCATCGTCGCCGCCGCGCTCTTCTCGGGCATCCTGGGCACGGGCCACCACTAC
>JBFHMM010000221.1:0-6626 GCA_041594355.1 Paracoccaceae bacterium
CGCCCCCCCCCCACCCCCGGGATATTTGTGAACAGAAGAAGCGAGTTACGCGAAGATCGTCAGATCGAGGCCCAGCTTTTCTCCCATCCAAAAGGCGTGGTCGCGGTGGTCGGCCAGTTCATTGCCGGTTTCGGGGTGGGCGAAGACGGTCAAGCCGGCGCGGTTAAGCAGAAGCCAGGGAATGACGCGATCAAACTGGTCGGGGGAAAAGGCCAGTTGGCAGCTCCATCTCGGGTGGGGGCCGACGTTTTTCTGGTGGACGCGGCCCACGGTCACCGTAAAGAGTTCGCCCGCCTGTTGGCAGATGCGGGTGGCGAGGTCGACGGTGTCCGCGTCGAAGTAGATATGGGCATGATAGCCGGTGATTTCGGTCATTCGGTGGCCCCATTGCGATGATATAGAATGCGGCCCAACGCGTTCATCAGAACCTGGGCGGCGAGGATCGAGGTGCTGCCGGTCGGATCGAAATCCGGGGCGACCTCGACCAGGTCCAGCCCGACGATTTCTCCGCGCTTGGCCAATCCGTCGATCAGTTCGAGGACTTCGTAGTAAAGGAACCCGCCATGACTGGGCGTGCCGGTCCCCGGTGCGATCGAGGGGTCGAAGCCGTCAATGTCGATTGTCAGGTAGTAGCGTTTGTCGGCCGGAATGCGGCCCAGCACCGTTTCGATCCCCATTTTCCGGACATGGCGCACAGACAGGATGTCGGCCCCCATGGCGCGTGCGGCATCATACCCGTCGCGGGCGGTGGAGGAGACGTTGCGGATGCCGATCTGGGTCAGGCCGGTGACATGGGGTTGCTCGGCGGCGCGGCGCATCGGATTGCCGTGGCCGTACCGAACGCCGTGGCGTTCATCGACGAAGTCGAGATGGGCGTCGATCTGAACGACATGGATCGGGTCCTGATCGTCGAAGGCGTTGATACAGGGGATATTGACCGAGTGATCGCCGCCGATCACCGCCGGCAACGCGCCCGCGGCAAGCATCCGGCGTACGCCATGTTCGATGTTGGCGTGGCTTTGCATTGTATCCGTATGGACGATATCGGCATCGCCGATGTCTACGATGGTGACGGCGTTGGGGTCTAGGTAGGTTATGTCGTCTTCGAAGTCATAGGCTCCGGCGTGACCGAAGGAAAATAGCGTTGAGGCTTCGCGTACGGCCCGAGGACCCATGCGTGCGCCCGAACGCCATTGAGTGCCCGCGTCGAACGGTGCCCCCATGATCGCGGCGTCGGCGCAAATTGTGTCCCAGTTTTCGACATAGGGGTATTTGCCGAAGGTGCAGATGCCAACAAAGGGCAGGTTGAGCCGCCCGCTTTCATACCCGTGTGCCATGCCATGCCTTTTGCCGTTGCCCTGATGATATGTCTAACCGGGAGGCGCGGGGGATTGCCAGACCATTGGCGGGCTGACCGGGCACCAGACGCCGCGTGCCAGTGTCATCACCGGGGATCGGTATTCCGGAGGTGTCAAAAGAGCAGGGCGAAGGTTTCGGAATCTGACATGGCGGGGAAGTGGCGCCGCAGGTCGATTACCAGCGCCGTTTCGAATTCCTTGAAATTGCAGAGAAAGCCGGGCCGGCTGGACGGCCTGATAACTTTGCCGCTCAAACTTGCGGAGACCATTTCCCGGTTCCGGATCAAGGCATAACCCGGCTCCGATAGGGACAAGGCGATTTTCGCGGTGAAGGTGTCGGAGCCGAAGTGCTTGACAGGGTTGTCTTGGCTACCAGAAAGGACTGGAGCAAGAACCAGCATTGACGCGACACCGGACCGTCAGGAAGTAAATCGTTGCACCCTTCGGTCCGGAAGCGGAATTCAAGAGACATCCCTGGGCTGCCGAACCGGGTGCCTCCATCAGTGGCGTGGTTCGGGCGTGACCGCCAGGTTGCGGGAAACGGTCCGTGGTTCGGACATCAATTCTTCCTGTCTGTTCGGCGGCTTAGCGTTTTGCCGGCGGGGGCGTGCGGTTTGGTCGGCGGCAAAACCGTATCGGGCCCTCCGCGAGCGGAGAATGGAATTGAAAAGGGGCCACCCGAAAGCGGCCCCCTTGAAGGACAAAAAGACAGGTCTGATCAGGTCCATGCCAGCGCGGCGGGCCAGACTTCGCGGCTGATGTGGATCGAGCCACCGGTCAGGTTTTCCTTGGTATGGTTGTAGAGCGAGCGCCAGAAAGGCTGGATGGTGACGCCTTCGTCGCGGATCAATTGCTCGCCCTTGGCCATAAGCGCGCGGCGTTTTACGACATCGGCGGTGGCCAGTGCCTGTTCCAGCAGCGCGTCGAATTCGGCGTTGGACCAGCCGAATTCGTTCCATGCCTCGCCAGAACGGTAGGCCAGCGCCCAGATCTGGACGCCGAGCGGGCGGTGGTTCCAGTCAGTCGAGCTGAACGGGTACTTGGTCCAGTCGTTCCAGAAGGTGTTGCCTGGCAGCACAGCCCGGTTAACCTTGAACCCGGCGTCGCGCAGCTGTGCGGCGACCGCGTCGGTTGTGTCCTTGCGCCATCCATCGTCGATCGAGGAAATCTCGTGCTCGAAGTCCATCATCCCGGCTTCTTCCATCAGAGCGCGAGCGCCATCCGGATCGTAGGTCGCGGGACCGATGTCGGCGTATTCGGGGTGGGCCGGACCGACATGGTGATTGGCCGCGACAAGGCCGCGATCGCCATATCCCAACTCCAAAAGGACGTTGTTATCCACTGCCATCTGCAGCGCCTTTCGTACGCGGGCATCCGCATAGGGTTTCTTGCCGTCGACTTCGGCCAGTTGATTGGGGCGAACAACGATCGTTGCCATGGTGACGGCCTCGTGCACGGACCAACCATCCAGTTCGGCAACGATATCAATGAAATCACCATCAACCAGATCCAGCATATCGACCTCTTCGGCCTCGGCCGCCGCCACCCATGCGGCGGGATCGGTGCCGTAGTCGAGGAATTCGATCCGGTCCATGTAGGCCCCGTTGCCAGCGTTCCACCATTCGTGGTTTTCGTTGCGAACCAGAACTTCCTTGACGCCGACTTCCTGGCTTTCAGGCAGGTAGGGGCCGGTGCCGATCGGGTTGTCCAGCATGGTGGCCGCCTCGAAGGAGCTGTGGACAATGGCGGCGGGGTAATCCGCCATGCCCGCTATCAGGGTGATATCGGGTTTGGGAAGCATCAGTTTGACGGTGTGAGAATCCACCACCTGAATGGCGCCGTCCAGAGCCTGCCCGCTTGCGTCATCGATCAGTGTTGCAAAGCGACCGGCCATGGAATTGCCTTCGAGTCCCTTGTCACACCAGCCAACGATGTTTCTCGCCACGTCTTCGGCGGTGAAGTCATCGCCGTTGTTCCATTTTACGCCCTTACGGACGTTCAAGGTGTACTCGGTGGCGTCTTCGTTGACTTCCCAGCTTTCCAGAAGCTGCGGCGTGAAGGTCCCGTCGTTGTTGTAGACCACGAGGTATTCCAGCCAGCCGCGGCTGAAGTTGGCGATCTCGCTCCAGTCAAAGGTGCGGGGGTCCTTGAGGGCGCGCACCGCCATCTGAATGCGCACGGTGCCACCCATTTTGGCGTGAGCAGCGGCCTGCGCGGGGGCGGCCATGCCGAGCATCGAATAGGCGGTCGCGGTTGTTGCGCCAAAGGCGCTGGCCAACGCCAGGAATTCACGGCGATTCACCGGATCAGTGCCGACGGTACCGGCCGAGTCCACGATAGACCGAGGCAGCGGTTTGCCGGTGCGGGTAAAAAAGGTCATGGTATTCCTCTCTGTTGAATTGATGCGGGGTGAGTGCCCGCTTGTTGACACGATCATGTCGCGCATTTCTGTCCTGCGGACACTTGGTGCCCGTCTGGACTTCGGCTCATGGTCATACGGTTCCCAACTCCTCCCGGCCGCCAGCCGCGTCGGGCCAGCTGCATTTGACTCAAAGCCTGCGAGGGCCATCGTAAGTCCAGGGCATTGCACGATGCAACACCGCAGGCCGGGGCCAGACAATCATATCACCGACATTTCATGCGCGAGATGAGACATTTAGGTCCGATGTAACAGCCTTGGGGCAGGGGTTGGTGGAAACATGGCCAAATCCGCGAATGTGCGGATAGGCGCGAAAAAGCGTGGCGTGACCGGAAACCGACTGGAAATGGCACGATCCCGGCAATATTCTGCGCAGATCTGAAGCATGATGCACGCGGGATCAGCCACGCAGGGCCGCTGCCACGGGCTGCCGCAGCACGGCCAGCGCCGGGCCAAGCGCCAATAGCGACGTGACGCTGACAAAGCCGGCAACCAGATGCATCTCGCTCCAGCCCGGAAACGCAGTGACGGTCATTCCGGTCCGTGCACCGACCAGCGCCGACAACAGGCCAGCAGCACCATATCCCAGCACACACCCAAGCGCCGCGCCGGTGGTCGAGAGGGCAGCTGCAAAGCTCCAGACCACCGCCATGACAAAGCGATTGGGCGCGCTGATGGCCCTGAGCAAGGCCAGTTGCCGCTGGAAAAGCCGGGTCAGGATCAGCAGGGCGGATAAGACGCTGGCCACCACCAGGGCCTGGGTGGCCAGCACCAAGATCGATATGACCTGCCGCACGTCACCTATCACCGCGTGCAACCGGGCCAGCACCTCGCCGGGAAAGAACGCCATTTGATCCGCGTTGGTCAGGGCCGACTGCAGGGTGTAGTTGGCCCAGAGATCCCGCGTCCTGACAATGACTGCCGGCGTTCCGGGAAAATATGCGGCATCAAAAGGTGGCCCCAACTGATCGGACGCCTGGGGCGCATGCCCGTTGGCCAGCCCGTGGACGCCCCAGACGGTTTCGATTGGAACGAAGATCGCCCGGTCCCAAGGCGTACCGGTTGGCGCCATTCGACCGGATACGATCAGGGCGCCGCCGTGGCCGCTATGCGCTTCGGTGTCTGCTCCATCGCCGGTTCCATGGGCAGGATGGACTTCGGAGCCGATCCGCAGTGGCACGTCCGCGCCGATCACCGCCTGATCGGCCGAGCGCCAGATCTGGCCGGTGATTCTACCATCCGACAGGTGATGAATGAGGTCGGCGGTTGTTCCGATGATTGGCGCGCCGCCAAAACTGTCGCCGACGGCGATCGGCGCGGCCAGATCGACACGGTTGTCGTCGGCAATTGCGGCGTAAGCGACGCCATCCAGTAATGGAAGATCCGTTGGTTGCAGAAAAACGGTGGCCATCAGCACTGCCATCTCGCTGCCTGGCGCGGCGACGATCAGGTCGAACTTGTCCGCTGCCTGTGCCGTGGCCCGGCGCAACCCGCGCTCCTGCGCGGTCAGGCCGATGCCCATGGCGACCGACACGGCAATCAACAGGGCGAAGATCGCGCACACTGTGCGAAAACGCCAGATCAGCGCCCGCACCAGTGGCCATGGGTGATAGCGGTGCAGAACTGCAGCTGCGGTCAGGGCACCGGGCAGGATCAGCAGGACAAGCAGTGCCAGGTCCTGAGCTGCGGCGGGCAGGGTGTGCCAAAGATCGGTCATGCCGGGCCGCCGTCCCGCAGGGTCAGCACGCGGTCCATCCTGTCCAGCAGAACCGCATCGTGACTGACGACAATCAATGTCTTGCCCGCCTCGCGCGACAAGGCCGCAAGGTCCCGTGCCAGGCGGTCTGCGGCTTCCCGGTCGAGGCTGGCGGTCGGTTCATCGGCCAGCAGGATACCCGGGTCGTGCGTCAGGGCGCGGGCCACAGCGACGCGTTGGCGCTCGCCGCCCGAAAAACTCGCGACTGTTCGGGTTCCGGGATTGATCCCGAGCCCTTGCAACCGCTGTTCGGCGGCTGACCGTAGTTGTTCGCGTCGGTTTCTAGGGGTGTAAAGGGCGGCAATGGCGGCATTGGCCAACGGCCCGAGTTCATCGAACAGCAAGAAGTCTTGAAAGATCATGCCGATGTGGCGCGCCCGGAACGTGGCGCGCTGGGCGGCACCGCGGGCGACGAGATCGGCTCCACCCCAGCGGACCTGGCCCGAGACATGGTCGCAAAGCCCTGCCAGCGCATGCAGCAGCGTCGTTTTTCCGGCACCGGAGGGCCCGCGAATGCCCAGTGACCGGCCCGCCTCCAGCCGCAGGTGCGGCAGGTCCAGTAGCACCGCGCCGCGCGCGCTTCGTACCATCAGATCGGTTACATGGAGCGGTAGCGTCATGGTCTAGCGATAGGTGGCGTCGGTCAACCGAACGCGGCTGACAAAACCCGTGCCGGGATCAGTATGCGATCCGAGCCTAAGCACGCCGTTCACCAGGATTCTGACGTTGTACGGGATCACCTTGACCCGGCGCTTGGTCTCTATTGCCAGAATATCATCCGGCCATTCCGCGTCGGTTTCGCAAAACGGGCAGGTCGACATCGGTGTTTTGGTCAGCACGAAGAACTTTGAATCCGCCTTGAGCGGGGGCGCCATGAAGCCGGTGATTTTAACTCGGGATCCGTCCCGGTCATGAGCGATATCGGAGAAGGTGAGGTCTTTGTTATAGAGGTCGCGCATTTTCAGCGGCTCGGCCGCAAAGGATCGGCGCGCCATGGGCGCTGTCCCCAGACCGGCGATCAGATGGGTTACGAAGGTGCGGCGCAGCATGGCGTTCATCCTTGGAGATTGGCGTGGGCCGATGCGGTCGGCCC
>JBFHMM010000222.1:0-6607 GCA_041594355.1 Paracoccaceae bacterium
CAGCAGGCCCTCGGGCAGGCGATCGTCGGCGAGCTGACCGGCACGACCCTGACCGCCCTGCCAAGCTGGATGGAGAGCTGGTCCGAGTTCCGCGACCGGCGGCCTGCCGGACTGGTGATGGATCAGCCCGATTACCCGCGCCGTTATGGTACCAATCCCTATCGCCGCTACGACAGCGCCGCGCGACCCTTCCTATACACCGGCGAAAACCCGCCGCACGGGATCGCGCCGCTGGCCCGCGTGGTGCGTGTCGGCAACCGGGCCTGGCCGCTGACCCGGCTGCGCGATGCCGGCACCGTCTCAGAGGCCGGTGTGACGATCGACTGGGTGGCGGGGCAGGCCTCGGCGCTGGACACCGCCGAGATCGGGCAGGGGCGCGACGTTGGCACCATCAGGGTCCGCGACGGGCGAGGCCGGAATTTGCCGCATGATGTGATGTTCGCTTTTGCCTTCCACGCGTTCTGGCCCGACGGGGTCTGGATGCTCGACCGCTAAAGCGCCCTGCCTTAAACTTGAGTCACGAACTCCCTGCCACACCTTCGGCGTTTTCGGGATATTCGTGTCACGATATGAGACAGGTAAAAGGCCGGACGCTGTAGGCGCAATCGTCTCGCGAAAAAACAGCCGCACCCGAAGGTGCGGCGCGCAATGTGAACCCAAATCAGACCGCAGGCAAAGTCGTGGTGCGGCGCGGCTTACTTGCCGCCGGTGCCTTGCTGCGGTGTGGCGGCCGGATTGGCCGCGCCGCCGCCCTTGCCGCCGGGGCGGCCCGGGTTCAGCGGGTCGTCCTGACGCTGCACGGACCCTTCGAAATGGGCGCCGCTCTCGATCGCGATGGTCTTGTGGATGATGTCGCCCTCGACCCGGGCGGTCGACGTCAGGCGCACCTTGAGGCCGCGCACACGGCCGACGATGCGGCCATTGACCACCACGTCATCAGCAGAAACCTCCCCCTTTATCGTCGCGGTTTCGCCGATGGTCAGCAGATGCGCGCGAATGTCGCCCTCGACCGTGCCTTCGACCTGGATGTCGCCGGTGGTTTTCAGGTTGCCGGTGATGTGCAGATCCGACGACAGCAGCGACGCGGGCGGCTTGGCCTTGGGGGCGCTGGCCTTGAAGTCGCTCTGCGGTGGTGCGGAGGGCGTCGGGGCGGAAGCGGCGGGAGTCGAAGACGTTTCAGGTGCCTTCGCACCGGGTTCGTTGATTTTGCTTTTAGAAAACATTTCTCGCAGCCTTGATGTAGATCATGGGGTTAACCGGTCTTCCGTTCACGCGAACCTCGTAATGCAGGTGAGTGCCGGTGGACCGTCCTGTGCTACCCATATCAGCAATGTGATCCCCGCGCGAGACCCTTTGGCCCACCTTCACGCGAATGCGCGTATTATGCGCATAGCGGGTTTCGATGCCAAAGGCATGCTGGATCGTCACCAGGCGTCCAAAGCCCGATTGCCAGCCCGCGTAGGTCACCACGCCGTCGGCGGTGGCAAAGATATCGGTGCCATGGGCGCCGGCGAAATCGGCGCCATTATGCATGCGGCGGCCACCGGTCTTGGGATCGCGGCGAAAGCCGAATCCGCTGGTATGGCGCACTGCGGCCTTGACCGGGCTGGCAAAGGGCGCTTGTTGCGCCGCGATCCGATAGAGGTTCAGCTGGTCCATCTGGTGCAGCAGCTTGTTGGCGCGCAGCTCGTCCGGCGAAGGTTCCACCCCGCGGGTCGAGAGAAACAGCGGCGTCAGAGGCCCGCCCTGGCCGTCATATCTCCGGCGCACTTGTTCGATGATCCGGTCTGTCGGCATTCCGGCCTGGCGGAACATCTTGTCCAGCGGTTCAACCGAGATCGCCATCGCCTCTTCCAGCTGGCGAAAGATCTGGTCGTTCTGGTCGCGCATCAGCCGGATTTCCAGTTCCAGCTCGTCGCGCTGGGTCAGCGCATCTCGGGCGTCGGCAATGACCATGTCGCGCTGATGCGCGGTTTCAGCCAGCGCCTGAGTCATGAATTCCATCTGCGCCGGAATCTGCGATCCGGCGGCGGCCACGGCGCTGCCGCTCCCGGCCTGGCTCTTCAGCTCCTCCAGCGAAGCGCGCGCCACATCGCGGTCCTTCATGGTCTGGCGCAGGGTGGTCTGGATCACCTCGATGCCGGTCTCCAGCTCGCGCCGCCGGGTTTCCGACGCCAGCAGCTCCGATTGCATGACCGAGATCTGGTCCAGAGCAGCGTTGAACCGCGCCTGCGCCGCCAGTGCCTCTTCGGCGCGCGCGTCACGTTCGGCCGATAGCGCGTTCAACCGTTCCTGATAAACCCGCTGGTCGCGTTTGGCCTGTTCGCGGAAATTCCCTGACCCGATACTGTCCATCAGCAAAACGGCGGTGGCGATAATGGCCCAGGCCACCACGGCTGACACACCGGCATAGGCGATCAGCTGTGTGATCGGGCGCAGCCGGATGAACCTCGTGTCGTTGTCGGATTTCAGAAAGACCCGCCGTTCCGGAAAGAGACTTTCCATAATTGCGTGAGTCCTTATAGCGATACGTGTTCGCACGCGGTATTCCTTGTCCCATCCCAACACACGCCGCCGCCGCTACCGGGGCACCGTAAGGCGTGTCAATAACGGTCCCCTTGCTTCTGGGCAAGTTTGTTGACCGCGGAACCCCGCGACACTCTCTCATAGGTTGTGTATTGGCGAATATCCGCCGATTCCAAGGGCTTGCCCGTGAGCGGGGCCGCCCGCCGGTCACACAGTGCCGCCGTGCGGCTCCGGGGTCTGCTCGGCCAGTGGCCAGTAGAAGTCGGGTGGCAACCCGGCCTCGGCCCTTTTCTCCTCGTTAAAGGGCGGTTTCAGGGCGCCGTGGAAATAGCGCCGCACCAGCCCGTGGAACACATCCTTGGGGTCGGCGTTCTCGCGCCCGCACAGGAAATGGAACCACTTGGAGCCATAGGCCACATGGGCGACCTCCTCAGCATAGATCGTCTCAAGCGCGGCCACCGCCTGATCGGCGCGGGCATTGCGAAAGATCCTGATCATGCCCGGCGTCACGTCCAACCCGCGCGCCTCCAGCACCATCGGCACCACCGCCAGGCGGCCCATCAGGTTCTCGGCGGTATCCTCCGCCGCGCGCCACATGCCAGCATGGGCGGGCAGGTCGCCATAGAATTTTCCCATCGCTTCAAGGCAGTCGCACATCAGGTTGAAATGCTTGGATTCTTCGTCGGCGGCCTTGACCCAGTCGTCATAGAAACCCATTGGCATCGGCACATGGCCGAACCGCGCGATGATGTCCCAGTGCAGATCCACCGCGTTCAATTCGATATGGGCCACCGCATGCAGCAGCGCGATCCGTCCGGCGGGCGATCCGGGCTTGCGCTTGGGCACCTCGCGCGGGTCCAGTAGTTCGGGCCGCTCTGGCCGGGACGGGCGCAGCGGCGGCACCGCAGTGCCCACCTCGATCGTCGGCGCCTCCCCGGTCCGCGCCGCCCGCCATGCAGCGGCATGGGCATGTGACAGCGCGGTCTTGGCGCGCCCGTCGGCGGTGGTCAGAACCTCCACCGCCATTTCCGTCAGGGTGGTGCGCCGCGCGGCGGTTTTTGTCATTCCAGGTCGTTCCTTCTGAAAAAGTCGACTGCCGACGTCACGCCCGCTGTATCCACCACCCCGCGCAGCGGCAAGGCATCGCCGCTGCCATTGCCGCTGATGATGCCGTCACCAAGCGTGCCGTGCAAAGTTTCCGAAAGTGGCGTTCCGTCTATAACAGGCACGATGTCCTCCAGACTATCAGAGCGCTGAAAGTTCGTCGTAACAAGCGGTCACGACGGAATCCAAGCCCGGGGGCCGCTGAGTTTGGGCCGCGCGTTACAGCGCTTTCACCGCTTCCAGCACCGCGTCGACATGGCCATCGACTTTTACCTTGCGCCACACCCGCGCGATCTTGCCCTCGGCGTCGATCAGAAAGGTCGAGCGTTCGATGCCCATGGATTTCCTGCCGTACATGTTCTTTTCCACCCAGACGCCGTAATCCTCACAGACCGTTCCCTCGGCATCCGACAACAGCGGCGTGGTCAGGTCGTGCTTGGCCACGAACTTGTCGTGCTTGGCGACGGTATCGCGGGAAATCCCGTAGACCTGCGCCCCGGCATCGGCAAAGGCTTGCAGAGCATGGGAAAAGCCAATGGATTCCTTGGTGCAGCCCGGCGTATCATCGCGCGGGTAGAAAAACAGAACAACGGCGCTGCCCCGCAGGCCGGACAGGGTCACTTCGCCGCCGCCATCGCGGGGCAGGGTGAAATCGGGGGCAGTTTCGGCGATATCGGGCATCAGGTCACTCCACAGGTTTTGAAACAGGTGAGTTCCATAATAGACCGCGACGGGCAACAGGAAAGCGCAGAGGGCCCCCGGCCGGGCGATGACGTCCGCGCGCCGCGCCAGCGGTCGCGCGCCCGTCATGCCGGGGTCTGGTCGCTCCGGGTGTCGCTGGTGCTGGCGGTGCTGGCGTTGCTGGCGGCGGTGCTGGTGATCGGCCAGAACATGCGTGCGCCGGACTGGTTGCGCAATCGGGTCGAGGCGCGGCTGGAACGCAACATGGGCGGCCTGCAGATCAGCTTTGGCGACGTCGAATTCGTCATCCACAAGGGCTGGCGCCCGCGCCTGCGGCTGCGTGACGTCACGCTCAACGATGCCGAAGGCCACCCGATCGCCGCGCTCAGTTTTGCCGAGGCGAGCCTGGCCATGCGGCCGCTGCTGCAGGGACAGGTGCAGCCGAAACAGATTTTTCTCAGCGGCGGCTCCGCCAGCCTGCGCCGCGACAGCGACGGCGCGTTTTCGCTGTCGTTCAGCGAAATGGCGACACCAGTGGGGCAGGCCGCCACCGTACCGCAGCTGATCGAGGCCAGCGACCGCATCTTCCAGCTGCCGCAGCTGTCGGCGCTGGTGTCGGTGGAACTGGACGGGCTGATCCTGCGCTACGAAGACGCCCGGCAGGACCGCGCCTGGACCCTCGATGGCGGGCGTGTCCAGCTGGAACGCAAGGGCGACGATCTCAGCCTCGGCGCTGGTTTTGCCCTGCTCAGCGGCCGTGCGTACGCCAGTTCGGTCGAGGTGAACTATGCCAGCCGCATCGGCGAGACAGAGGCCGAATTCGGCGTCGTGATCGAGGATCTCGCCGCAGCCGACATCGCGGCGCACAGCGTGGCGCTGGCCTGGCTGGACGTGTTGCGCGCGCCGATCTCGGGCGCCCTGCGCGGCAGCGTCAACGGCGCGGGGGCGCTGGGGCGGCTGTCGGCAACGCTGAACATCGGCACCGGGGTGGTGCAGCCCTCGGCGCAGGCCCGCCCGATCCCCTTTGACGGCGCGCGCAGCTACTTCTCCTACGACCCGGCGGAACGGGTGCTCACCTTTGACGAGCTCTCTGTCGACAGCGCCTGGGGCAGCGGACTGGCCGAGGGGCAGGCCTGGCTGGGCTCCGTGGAAAACGGCCAGCTCACCGACCTGACCGGGCAGTTCACCCTGTCGAACCTGGTGGTCAACCCGCCGGGGCTTTATAGTGACCCCGCCCCGCTGGGGCAGGCGCTGGCCGACTTCCGGCTGGAGCTGGCTCCCTTCCGTCTGCGACTGGGGCAGATGTCGCTCGTGGTCGGCGACAGTACCTTGCGGCTGGGTGGCGACGTTTCGGTTGCCGAGGGAGGCTGGACCGGTGCGCTGGACGGTCAGGTCGACCAGATCGAGGCGCGCCAGCTGGTGGCGCTCTGGCCCGAATTCGTGGCCCCGAAACCCCGCATCTGGGTCGATGAAAACCTGCTGGCGGGTGATCTCAGCGACATCGACCTGGCGCTGCGCTTGCGTCCCGGCGCCAAACCCACGCTCTACGCCGACTTCGAATATGCCCGCTCTGACATCCGGTTCCACCGTTTCATGCCGCCGATTACCGGCGCCACCGGCCAGACCACCTTTATCAACAACCGGCTTGTCACCACCGTCACAGCGGGCACGGTGATCCCCGATCAGGGCGGTCCGCTTGACGTAGCGGGGTCCTCCTTCATCATTCCCGACACCTCTATCAAGAAAGCCGCGCCCGGCGTTGCCCGGCTGCAGATCGACGGCCCGGTGACCAGCATCCTGTCGATGCTGAACCGCCCGCCGCTCGAAGTGCTCAAGGGCACGCCGCTACCGGTAGACATGGCCGATGGCACCGCCACGCTTCAAGGCACCCTGTCGATTCCGCTGAAAAAGGGCGCGCGGTTCGATGAGATGGAGTTTCACCTGACGGGCGAGATCCAGGATGCCCAAAGCACGGTTCTGGTGCCCGGCCAGCAGGTCTCGGCCACCGCGCTGCAGGTCGAGGGCGACCAGACCCACATCGCGCTGGCCGGCACCGCCCGCATCGGCGACCTGCCGGTGGTGCTGCGCTGGCAACAGCCTCTAGGCGAGGGGGGCGGCAAATCCAGCCGGGTCAGCGGGCAGGTCGAACTGTCGCCGCGTCTGATCGACACCTTCAACATCGGCCTGCCGGAGGGCTCGGTCAGCGGGCAGGGCACCGGCCGTTTCACGCTGGACCTCGGCCCCGATGCGCCGCCGCTTCTGTCGTTGCAGTCGGACCTGCGCGGCGTCGGGCTCA
>JBFHMM010000223.1:0-6588 GCA_041594355.1 Paracoccaceae bacterium
ACGCGCGATCGCGTCGAACCCGGCCAGCACTCCCGAACCGGAGTTCACCATCCTTGGCGATGTGACCGAGACGCTGCCGCAGGCGCTGGAACGGTTCGGGCCGACGGCGAGCCTGATACATGCCGATCTGGGCGGTCATAACCTGCAGAAGAACGATTTCTTCGCGCGCAAGATCTCGCCGCTGATCGAGCCGATGCTGGCGCCCGGCGGGCTGATGGTGTCGAGTGATCGGATGTATTTCGAAACGCTGACCGAGCTTCCGCTGGCCCCCGGCGCCGTCGAGGGGCGCTGTTTCATCTACCGCCGCTGAGGCGGCTCGCCATTCTGGGTTGCCCGATCCAGCTCTGCTACTAAACTGACGCAACGCCTGTCGCGGCCATGACTTTGTCGTGCTCGAACGCGGCCGCTGCACTCTGGGGCAAGGCAAGGGCCCATGTCGGGAAACGATAATGTTTCAGCAGCTGACCATCAGCTCGCTGATTGAATACGCCGCGCGCTATCACGGTGCCACCCAAGCCGTTTCGGTGGAAATGGATGGCAGCCTGGGCCGGTTGACCTGGAGCGAGGTCAAGGAAAACGCGCGCCGGCAGGGTTCGGCTCTGGACCGGCCCGGTATTTATGATGGTGCCCGCTGCGGCACGATCGCGTGGAACAACCTTGCAGGTATGTTTCGGTGTGGCGGGCAGCGGACGTGTCACCCACACCATCAATCCACGGCTGACCCCGGAACAGCTGGTCTGTAATATCGACCACGCGCAGGATCAGGGGTGGTTCTGCCGGGCGCGGACCTGTCCGGTCCGGCGCTGGTGCGCCTGATCGACGGCTGGGGCATGACGGAAACCAGCCCGCTGGGATCGCTGAACCAGCTGTTGCAGGAACATCTCGATCTGCCACTTGATGTGCAGGCCAAGCTACGCGAAGGGCAGGCCGCCATTCGGAGTCAAACTGCGGATCGCGGACGAGACCGGAAACCGGTTGCCCGACGATGGCGAAACCCGGGGCGACCTGTCGATCCGGGTGCACTGGATCGTCGACACCTATTTCGGATGCGATCAAGGTGCCCTGACCGAGGATGGATGGTTCGACACCGGCGATGTCGCCACATCGATCCGGACGGTTACATAATCATCCGGGATCGGTCCAAGGATATCATCAAGTCGGGCGGTGCGTGGATTTCGACTTGAACTGGAAACCACCGCCATTGCCGATCCCGGCATCGCCAATGCCGCCGCCATCGCCGCGCGGCACCGCAAGTGGGAAGAGAACCCGGTGATCATCGCGATCCCGGTCCCGGAGGCCGCGCCGTCCGAGGCCGAATTGATCGCCTTTTTTTGACGGTAAGGTGGCCCGCTGGCAGGTGCCCGAAAAGGTCATCTTTGTCGATGAGCTGCCCATCGGCGCGACCGGCAAGGTGCTCAAGAACCAGCTGCGCGATGCCTATGGCGAGGTGTTGATGGAGGATGCCGGCCAGGCCGTTTTGGGGATTGGCCCGGTCAGGACAACCTGTAGCCGCCCGCATGCGCGCGGCGGAAGATCCCAGTCGGCCGCACTCAAGTCCTCGGCCGCGGTACGGGCCGATGGCGTGACCACGGTGCGCAACCCTTCTGACCGGGCGGACAGCAACCCGTTGCGGCTGTCCTCGAAGGCGATGCAGGCGTGGGCGGGGAGGTTCAGCCGGGCCAGCGCGAGCAGGAATACATCGGGCGCGGGTTTCTTGCGGCGCACCTCGTCACTGGCCGCGATCACGTCAAAGACCTCATGCGCCGGGCGGTTCCGGCAGACGGCACAAAGCGTATCGACGTTGGGACGGTTGGTCGTGGCGGCGACCACCTCCGCGATCCCCCGCGTGCGGGTATTGGCGATCAGATCGGCCACGCCGGGGCGCAGCGACAGACCTCTGCCCGCGACGATGTCGGTGTACCGCGCGGTCTTGCGTTTGTGCGGCGCGGCGATGGTGGCGTCATCAGGCCCGCTGCCCTAGCTCTCGCGCAAGGCCCGCATCCGCTTTTTTGCCGCCCGCGGTGCGCAACAGGACCCTGTCGCCCGCAACGCTCCAGTGCCAGTCCAGCCGGCCTCGGGAAATGTCTCATTGAACGCGCGGCGGTGGGCGTCCTCGGTTTCGGCCAGGGTGCCGTCGACGTCGCATTTCAATGCGGCAGGGTGGCGATCAGGTCGGGCAGGGCGGCAAAATCGGAAAACCGCGCCGAATGTGGCAGCGCTTCGGCGGGTGTCTTGCGGTACCCTTCGGTGAACAGCAGGAACGGCACTCCGGCGCGGTGGGCGGTTTCGGCGTCCACCTCGCTGTCGCCGACAAAGACGCGCGGCCCCTCGGGCAACTGGTCAAAGGTCCGCAGCAGATGCGCGGGGTCGGGTTTCTTGACGTCCAGCGTATCGCCGCCAACGACCACCGGGAACAGATCGTTCAGCCCAAAATGATCGAGGATATGCCGGGCCGGGGCTTCGGGTTTGTTGGTGCACAGCCCCAGCGTGGACCCCTGACCCCGCAGCTGCTCCAATACGACGCGAACGCCGGGGTACAACGCGCTCAGATCCGACGCGGCGGTGTTGTAGTGATCCAGTGTCAGCTGGCTGAGCCGTGGATGATCCGCCATATCGAGACCACGCGCCTGCATCACCCGCTCGACCAGCTTGGGCAGCCCGTTGCCGACAAAGGAAATGATGGTCGGCAGGTCCAGCGGCTCAAGCCCCTGATCGGCCAGCATACGGTTGGCGGCGGCGCGGATGTCCGGCGCGCTGTCGACCAGCGTCCCGTCCAGATCAAATACAACAGTTGTCACGCGGTTTCCCTCCATTTGATCGAACAGCCCATCGACGGGATCTGATTCGCCGACCCCGGTACTGCAACCCGAAATCGGCGTTGAAGCCAAAGAAATCCGGAGTGCAGGCGGCGTTGTAGGCGCGAGCGACGGTCTGGCCTTCGTCGTAGAGATAGGGAAAAGGAAAGGCCCGTGCGCGAGCCAGCTCACGCATCCTGTCGAAACTGTCGGCGGGATAGGCGATCGCGTCATTGCTGCTGATCGCCGCCACGCCGATGCCGATCGCCTGCAGGTCCCGCGCGTCGCGGATGATCCGGTCCAGCACCGATTTCACGTAACGGCAGTGATTGCAGATGAACATGATCAGCGGACCCCGGGCGCCAGCGACATCGCGCAACGACAGGCTGCGCCCATCGGTGGCGGGCAGGAGAAAGCCCGGAGCGGGCCAGTCGAACTGGCAAACGGGCGGGGTGGCGGCCATGGTCATTTCTCCTTACGTGTCGCGGCTTAGCTCGCAACGGGGACAAAGCGATACCCGTCGCCGTCCCGTTCGGCGCGGCCAAAGCCGCCTTCGGGCAGATGATAGCCGATCAGCGCCATGTCGTCGGCGGTAATCTGGTCCAGCAGCCGGCGCCGGGTCGCCGCCGCCGTCTCGCCGTCCTGATCTGAACCCGATATCCAGCCGGGCCGGGCAAAGCCGACGTGGTGGTTGCCGATGGCATCACCTACGACCAGAAGGCTGCTGGTGCCTGCGCGCAATTCGAACGACATATGCCCTGGCGTGTGGCCATGGCTGGCGTGGGCGGCGACACCCGGCAGGATCTCGTCGCCATCATCGAACAGGATCACCGAGGCTTCCAGAATTTCCATGCGCCGCCGCGCGCCCACCGCCATGGTCGTCCGCTCGGGCTGGATCGTGTCGGCGGTGGCGGGGTCGAACCAATAGTCCCATTCCGCCCGGCCCATCATATGGGTAGCCTGCGGGAACATCGGATCGTCGAAATCGTCCAGCACACCCCACAGGTGGTCCGGGTGGCAATGGGTGAACACGACGTGGGTGATATCGTTCGGGGCCAGCCCGACGGCATCCAGAGCGTCGCCCAGTTTACCGGCGGTTTGCTGGAAGGCCGGACCGGAGCCGGCGTCGAACAGCACTGTGTTCGTTCCGTCCCGCATCAGGGTCACGTTGCAATCCGGCGTCAGCGGACCAGAACCGATCCCGTGTTGCGCCAGCACCGGCGCCAGCTGATCCTTGGGCATCGGGCCGAAAATGAAGCCCGGTGGCAGTGTCAGATGCCCGTCCAGCAGGGTATCCACCTGCATCGCGCCCATGTCGATGGGGGTCGAGGCCCAGACCCGATGCGGCAGGGTATTGATCGCCAGCCCGGCCGCTGCGGACTGCAGGAGAGTTCGTCGTGTCAAGTTCATGTTGTTAATCCATCGCTGTTCAACTGACCGGGACAATCGCATTCAGATATATGAATGACAACCGGCCCGTTCAGGCCACGATCCTGCCGCCACGCGCGGTGGCGCGAATGGCGCGGGTGTTGTAGCCGTCGACCTGAATGTTGATTTGCCGGTCGCCGAACAGGGCGCGCATCCGGGCGGTCTGGCGGATCTGGCTTTGAATGAACGTCTGCCCGCCAAAGCCGGGGTACTGATTCAGCAGGGGGACCACTGCTTTGACAGGGGGTCCGGGGTTCAGGACCAGCCCGGCCCTGGCGCCTGTTTTTCGACGGCCCGGGTCTCGGCCCCGAAATCTGCGAAATCGGCGGAAAGGATCGAGGGCGCGATCTTGATGGAATTTGACTGCGACATGGAGGGCTCACTCTCTGTAGGCCGCCGGAATTTTCAAAAACTCCGCACCGTTTTCTTTGAAAGAAAACGGGTACCACGGAGACGTTCGGATCGGGCGGCGGGGGCGCCGCCCGGACCGTTCAGACGGCTGCGCTGATCTCGAGCACGTCTCGCCAGCCGGGGTAGAGAGCATCCGCATCGGTGGGAAAGCTTTTAAAAAGGCATGGGCGAACTCGCGGTGATCCTTGGCAAAGTCCAGCGGGATGGCCCGTCTTTCAAGCATTGCTCCGCCTGCCGGAGAGAAGCCGCCCCGCCGCCGCGCCGTCGATATATCCGAACGATCCGCCGCCCGCCGTCATCACCAGGTTGGAATGGCCCAGGTTTTCAAAGAAGCCGGGCATCCGCAGAGCGTTCATGCTGCCCGAGATGATCGGGGTGGTCGGGTTCATGCCCCGCCATTCCTGATGAAAATAGGGCCTGTCGGCGCTGTTCTTGGTAATCATGCAGGCAATATCACGGTCTGCGTTTTCGCCCTCTATCTAGCCATGTCCCATGGTGCCAACGTGGATGTCCGAGGCCCCCCGTAGCCGCGCCATCTTGGACAGCACAAAGATGGTATGATGGTATAGCCGTGCTGGGTCTGCGGCCGCCCTGTGGCCCGCGCGGTGGTAGTGCAGGTATTGTTTCGGTCAGGCGCGCCGTGCAGTGGTGATCGCCGGCGGCCCGATGACATAACCATCGACCAGGAAGGCCACGTGGTCGGCGTTTCGCCGAACGTCTCGAGGATGAATTCGCCCCGCACCAGCATCTCATAATGATCATCGGCGCTGATATTGGCCGAGAACAGCTTGGCCTCCCCGGTATCGCCCTGCACCCGTTTCATCGAGTCCGCGACCAGCGGCATGGTTTCCTTCGGCGGCGCGAACAACTGGTTGCCCTGCGGCTGGTCGTTCTTGATGAAATCGCCGCCCAGCCAGGAGTCATAGCAGGCATCGGCAAAGGGCTGCGGGCGCAGGCCGAGCATCGGCTGGATGATGGTGCCGACGACAAAGCCGCCATCGACCACCGGGCGCCCCAGCACCCGCCACATGTCGCGGATCGTCTTCGAGGGCCTGTTGAACAGGCGCAGGAATTTGAGCGGCACGCAGAAATCGTGCATCTTGGCGTATTCCACGTCGCCCATGCCCTGGTTGTTGCCGATGGCCAGCGCCAGGAAGGAGCAGATCATCGCCCGGCCGTCGATGATGTTGCGGTCGAACAACTCAACCGGAAAGGCCCGTTTCATCCGTTCCTCGTCCGGATCGATGCCATAAACCAGCGCGTCGATGCCACGGGAGAAGTCATCGGTCGTGGGCACGTCCACATTGGTACCGGTCGACGCGATGCGGCGCAACTGGCCGGTCATCGCCATCCGGCAGTAGGTATCGATATTGACCTTGCGCACGCCCGTCCTGATGCCGCCTTACCTCTCTTCGACCGGCACGCCCTAGGTCTGGGCCATGTCGCCCCTGTGGGCGTTGATGATGTTCTGCAGTTCTTGCGGTACCGAGGACGAGCCGTGCATCATCAGATGGGTGTCCGACAGCTTGGCGAGGATTGCGGCGATGGTGGCCATCGACCGGATATCACCGTCCGGCTTGCGGCTGAACTTGCAGGCGCCGTGGCTGGTGCCGCAGGCGATCGCCAGTGCATCGCACTCGGTGCGCATCACGAAATCCACTTCCTGATCGGGATCTGTCAGCAAGTGATCGTGGCTCAGCTTGCCGACCGCGCCCGATCCGTCCTCTTCGGCGGCTTCTACCGCGTCGGGATCCAGCGGGCGATGAACGGGTTTGACGTGTCGACCACCGGCACCCGCTGAAAGTTGACGTCGGTTTCGGAACACTGCGGGCTGATCCAATGCACATAGGCGTGCATCCGGCGCAGGATGGTGCCGGTGACCGCCTCGGTCGAATAGCCACGGTTGGCCTTGTCCCGGTTAAACTTCTGCGTCTATTTTAGGTTAATTACCGGC
>JBFHMM010000224.1:0-6529 GCA_041594355.1 Paracoccaceae bacterium
ATCGTCCAGAACGACCTCGTCCGGCACGATCCGGTCCACGCTGGCAATGACCATGTCAGACGCGCGTGCCATCAGCTGATCGGCGTAGACCATCGTGCTGAGATGGCGCAGGTTTCCCCAACGGTCGGCTTCCTGCGCGTGTAAGAACGTCACTCTGGGGCGGATCGGCCCAACGGCGTGAATACGGCGACCTGAGAACGGACAGTCAATTTCGCGCAAAAGCGGGTTGTGCTTCAGAACGTCTGATCCGCGCAGCGCGTCGATTGGTTGGAACGGCACGCCGTGTGCGGACGCCATCAGCCCACCCACAACGGTAAGCGCATCCAGCGCGTGGGCGGTCACCTGCCCTGCCTCGACCGCGCGGCGGAAGTTCGGGCAAAGCCGGTTTTCCAGCGTAACGCCGGGAATAAAGACCTGTGCGACCGCCCCTGCCGCAATCATCAGGTCGATATCATACCCCGCGCCCGGCGAGGAATACACATGCAGACCATCTGCGCCCGCGGCCAGCAACGCGCGCACCAGTGCGACAGGGCGGCTTTGCTTGAACAGACCGCCGAGACAAAGCTCGGGTCGTTCTTCCAAAGCGCCTCGTGCCAGCCGGGCTGCGTCTCGCAGGCCTGTGACCTTGCTGCGACGTGTGGGTTTCGCTTGGCCTTCCATCGTTGGGCTTGTCACTCCAATACTGATTTGCGCTGGCCCATCCTAGTTGACGGCACGAGATCCATCACCTTCCGGCTGGCGCAAAGCTTGATCGAACACATATGTGGGAATGCTTGCGCTCATTGCCTGACAGGCAATGAGACCGGTCAGAACCACCCTGCCGCGACACCGCCGCCAACGATGACTGTGATGAGGAGGATGCTCGCAATACCGAAGATCCCATTCCACCGCAAACCGATGGTCAGCGGTCGCTCGCCCACGATGGAAGAGGCGTAGACCACGGCCGTGATCGCCGGCCCCATGCAGATGATGCTGCTCCAGCCACCAGCCAGCGAAAGGCCCAGAGCAAGCGGCGACAAACCGTCCACCCCGACGCGGTTGACCACCTCTGCCAGCAGGACCACCGAGATCATCGGATGCACGCCCAGAAGCCCCGTCAGGAACACCGTCATGATCAACAGAACAACAGTGGTGACCGGCCGCGCGGCCATCCAGCCCAGATGGTCGGCAATCCATTCGACCGGGGCGACTTCCAATGCGACAAGACCAATGAATCCCGCCGATGCGATGACGCTCATTTCGGTCGCGAAACCCGGTGCCTGGGCCACAAACCGGCGCGATATACCGGCAAGGCTGCCACTGCCGCTGCGCATAACCGACCAGAGCAGCGCATAGATCGGCACGATGGTGATCAGGACAGTCTGGAAACTGTACTGGGTCAACCGGTCCAGCGTGACCACGGCGGTACCCAACAAAAGCACATGCCCGGACACGATCAGGACAGCCCAGCGGCTCCATTCCGGCAAGTCACCCGTCAGGGCCGGTGCCCGGCCGCGCGCCGACGGAGGGCGCCACCATTCCACCGTGTCGAACAGCCATCCCAGAAGAAACAGAATCCCGGCCAGAGCAATCCCGTAAGGCGCTAGCGTCGTCCATTCGAGCCCCGGAATTGTGAGAATCATCAGATTAAGAGCGATTCCGAACGGCGTCCAGAAAGCGATCGAGGAAAACCCCCGCATACAGGCGCTTACCATCCTGCGCTTGCGAGCCTGGAACACAAATTCGTCCATCTCGTGCCGATGCGCCGCCAGCCCTTTCATTATGATCTCCAGCATCACCCCAAGCCCGCCGAGATTCAGAAGCACCCCGAACAGATGCCCGCCCGCACCCAGAGAGGCATAGCGACGGGTCGGCGGCTGCAGCGTCAGGAACTCACCGGCAACCTCGACGATCGGGTCTTGGGTGGCCGCGATGCGCAGGAAGGCGACAGCCGTAAGCAGAGCGGACAGGAACACGACGCGCCCCGCCGCTTGGACGAAGATGCCGGGGTCCATTCCATTGGCCAGCGCCAGAAGGGCAATCGCGAGCGAGAAGAAAAGCAGCACCCATCCGACGCGGGCGATGTAGCGGAACGAAATGGCAAGATAGATGCAGAAAAACGGCGCGGCAGCGATGGACGCGACGGCGGAGGAGAAGACACCCTGAATGATAGCAGCCAGGAGACAAATCAGCAGACAAATGGCCGTAAACCTGTTGCGCTTGGTGGAACGTTTCAGGCGCTCGACAGAGGACATTTGCCCCCCCTTGTCCGAAGGCGTTCGTTGTGTCTGTGATGCGACGGCAGATGCGGTCTTTCATGGCACGACGGCGGAAATGAAATGCCGACTATTTCCCTTTCACAGGCACGGACAAGCGCGAGGACACACAAGGTGCTCATCTTGTCGGCGCAGGGCGGACGAGCCCGGATTTGTGGTGACACTGACCGCCTTGGTTCCGGGTCTCCGAAGATACATAGTCTGACGGACAATGACACAACGATACCTCGAAATGGATCTTCGCACTTTCGTGCTTGTCCTCCCGACTTTTCACGCCGATACCCTCAACCACGTTTGTTCTTTTTCCGCAACTCTACGGTCACACCCAATGCCCGATCCGGCACGGAAGCAGAGGAAGAATGAGTTCCCAGAATATCCAACGGCAGCAAGGACCACAACACGGCCATCTTGCTCCAACACATATGTGCGAAAGAGCGGGGCCGAGAGTTGATATTGCCCGCCTTGATAAGGCAATGTGCAGTGCCAGAGAAAGAAATGGATGATTAGCGATTTCACCATCCGTATGTCGCGGTTCGTCGCCGCGCCGCACCGGCTAAGCGATGCAGACGCCGAGCAGGCCGCGCTTTGCGTTGAGGATACCATAGCCGCCATCTATGGCGGGTGGCATGAGCCGGTGGTTCGCCGGTTAGCCGCGCTCGACGCTGGCGGACCGGCAGTCCCGGCGGGAGCTACTGAAGGTGGGAGCCCCGAACAGGCCGCGTTCCTGCACGCGGTTGCCGGGCATGCGCTCGATTTTGACGATGTCCACACGGTCAGCGTCACTCATCCCAGTGTTGTAATCGTGCCGGCGCTGCTGGCCATTGCGGATGTCCGGCCGGATACGGCCGGCCGCATTGCCCCTGCGCTTGCGGTCGGAACAGCGGTCAATGTCGCGCTCGGTCAGATCCTGGGTTTTGACCACTACAACAAGGGCTGGCACGCAACGTCGACCATCGGGGTTCTGGCATCGGCGGCAGCGGTCGCGCATCAGCTTGGGCTCGACGACGACGCGGTCCGCAACGCTCTGTCCCTCGCGGCGTCGCTGGCCGGGGGGATGCAGATCAATTTCGGCGCCATGGCGAAACCGATCCAGGCCGGAAACGCCGCCCTTGTCGGATTGCGGGCCGCCAGGATGGCTGAGGCCGGTATCACAGGCGCCCCGGATATCTTTGCGGCGCGTGGCTTCTTCGATCTATATGCCGGCCCGGACGGGATTGCTGCCGACCCCGCAGCGGTGGAACCGTGGATCGACCTGGGCACGGTGTCCCGCAAGCTGTATCCCTGCTGCTACCTCACCCACAGGATGATCACCGCCGGGCGGCTCCTTCACGCCGAACGCGGCGGCGAGGCGGTGCCCCAAGGATCGGTGATCGAAATGACAGTGCCCGAAAGCGTCATGGTCCCGTTGCATGTGACCGACCCTAAAGATGGAATGCAGGCCAAGTTCTGCGCCGCCTATACGCTCGCTGTGGCGCTGCATCAGGACCGGGTCGGTCTGGTGGATTTCGAAGGGGACAGCCCCCATCGCCCTGCGGTGCGCCGGCTTATGGATATGGTCAGTATCCAAACAACGCCGGAATCGGGACGGGATCACGTCGGCGTGGACCATGGAACGGTCCATGTCCGCCTGCGCAAAGGGAACGTAACCCTGGCCGAAACCTCGGTCGCTGCGCACCCCGGCTCACCCTCGGATCCCGCGACTCCTGCCGCGATCGGCGACAAGATTGCCGATTGCCTCGCGAAATATTGCAGGGACGGGGGGGCGGCGCCGTCTGCCAGTGTGTTCCGCCGGGATCTGCGCACGCGGCTGCATCTTCCGCCACTGCGAGAAGAGTCGGCCCCCGACGGCCAAAAAGACCATGCGCGGCAGGACAAACCCGAAAAGGAAATGTCCAACGCCGATCAAACACCGTCTGAAAGGACCGCCTGATGGAATCAATGATTCATGACATGGCAGAGCGACTGTTCCGCGACCATGTCACTCACCGCATGCGCGAAGATGCCGCCTCGGGGCAATGTCCCGAGGCGCTCTGGACGCAAATCGAGGAGGCAGGGTTAACCATGGCGCTGGTGCCAGAAGACGCAGGCGGTTTCGACGTGCCACCCGCCGTGGCGCTTGGGCTTTTGCGTATTGCCGGGGCGCACGGCCTCCCCTTGCCTCTGGCTGAAACCCTGATCGCGAACGCTGTGTTGGCGACCGCGAATATGGCCCTTCCCGGTGGCAGGCTGACCATCGCCGAAGGCGAAGCGCTGCGGTTGGAACGGCGCAGCAAGAAGATCCATGCGAGCGGGCATCTCACACTGGTGCCATTTGCCCGCTGGGCGAACCGGATCGTGACCATTGCCGTCCTGGACGGTACCGATCACGTCCTGTCCCTGCCGGTGAAGGATCTGATTGTTGCCCCGGCTCAGGATCTTGCCGGGATGCCGCGCGACGACATCGAGATCGATCTTACCCTGAGAGAGACCGATGCAGCCCCCTTGTCACGACCCATGGGCAGGATGCGCGAGCTCGGTGCACTTATCCGCAGTCTTGCCACCGCCGGCGCGATGGAAACCATCCTGGAGATGAGCGTTCAATACGCCAACGACCGGGTGCAGTTCGGACGGCCAATCGGCAAGTTTCAGGCGATCCAGCACAATCTGGCGACCATGGCCGGGGAAACCGCTGCCTCGCGCACGGCCGCCGAAATGGCGGCCGGCAGCTATGACACACCGACCTTTGCGCTGGCCGTTGCCGCCGCCAAGGCCCGCGCCGGAGAAGCGGCGGAGAAGGTCGGGGCCCTGGCCCACCAGATTCACGGGGCCATAGGTTATACGCAGGAACACGCGCTTCATCATTTCACCAAACGGATCTGGGGATGGCGTGACGAGTTCGGCACTGAGCTTGACTGGACCAGGGAACTTGGGCGGGCCGCCCTGTCGAGCCCCCACGACACCTTCTGGCATTTCATCACCGACAGCGCTGTAAAAGGGACCCAGGCATGACCCTCACCGCTTTTTCGCCCCCCCCGCCCGGCACCGACTATGACGATCTCCGGCAAGAGGTCCGCGCGTTCCTGGCCGACGAGCTGGCCGACTTCCCGTCTATAAAACGCGCAGAGTCGTGGAATGGGTTCAGCCGAGATTTTTCACGAAAGCTGGCGCAGCGCGGCTGGGTCGGCATGACCTTTCCAAAGGAATACGGCGGCCACGCGCGCAGCGCGCTTGAGCGGTATGTCGTGTCCGAAGAGCTACTGGCCGCCGGCGCGCCGGTCATTTCACACTGGATCGCCGATCGACAGAGCGGCCCGCTCATTCTTGCCAAGGGCACCGACGATCAGAAACGCAGGATCGTGCCGCGCATCGCCGCAGGCGAGCTGTGTTTCTGCATCGGGATGAGCGAACCAGATTCCGGTTCGGACCTTGCGGCCACGCGCACCGTCGCCACCGAGGTCGAAGGGGGGTTCCGGATCAACGGCACCAAGGTCTGGACGACCTATGCGCATGTCGCCGATTACATGATCCTGTTCTGCCGCACCGGCAAGAGCGACGACCGCCATGGCGGGATGAGCCAGTTCCTGGTCAATCTCAAGGAGACCGATAACATCTCGATTAGCCCGATCATCGACCTGGGAGGCGAGCATCATTTCAACCAGGTGGTGTTCGACAACACCTTTCTGCCATCCGATGCATTGCTGGGCGAGAAAGGCGAGGGCTGGTCACAGGTCATGAGCGAACTGGCGTTCGAGCGCAGCGGCCCCGAGAGGTTCCTGTCGTCTTTTGCCTTGATCGAGGAACTGATCCGATTGCTGCGTGAAGACGCAACCGAAGCACAGCAGGCCGAAATTGGCCGTCTGTCCGCGCATCTGATGGTGCTGCGGCAAATGTCACGGTCGGTGGCCGGAATGTTGAACGAAGGTAAGAACCCGTCACTTCAGGCTGCCATCGTCAAGGATCTGGGAGCGCTTTTCGAACAGGACATTCCGCGCCTGGCCCGCAGTCTTGTGACGCGCCCGGCGGTGCCTGGCGCGCGCGACAGCTATGCGGCTGTTCTGGCGTATACCGAACTCGCGGTTCCGTCGTTTTCGCTGCGCGGGGGCACGCGCGAAATTCTTCGCGGTATCATTGCGCGGGGGCTCGGACTGAGATGATCCCGCCTGCGGTATGACAACAACGACGGGCGGCACACGTCTAGTGCCGACCGGTTTCCTCAAGCTCAGGACGATAGCCAAGTGCTCGGGAGAGCTGTTCAGCGGCTGCTTTGGCAGCGGCAACATATCGCTTCTTGTTAC
>JBFHMM010000225.1:0-6439 GCA_041594355.1 Paracoccaceae bacterium
CGGTCAGCAGCCGCTCGCTGCGGCGCGCCTCTGCGGGGGTTTCATCTGCCGGTTCGGGGGCGGGCGGCGGTGCGGCCGCGGCCTGCTCTTGCTGCTCGGGTACCGCTTCGGTCGGCGCGGTGACCGCGCCCCGGCTCAGCACGTCGGCCCCCACCGGCCAGAACTGCTGGCCCAGCGCCGAAGAACTGGCCAGGAAACTGTCGCGCGGGATCTGCCCCTGCCTGCGATAGACCTGTAACACCCGCTGCGCGTCGTCTCGCGTGTAGGGCCCCAGCACGATGCCGTACCAGCTGCCGCCCAGAGAAAAGCCGTTCACGTCGGCCAATTGGCCGGCGTAGACCGCCGCGCGGTCGCGGGCGACATTCAGGTTGGGGTGGGCTTCGATCTGGACCCAGGCGACATCCTGCCCGGATTGCTGCGCCGATGCGGCGCGGATCATAAAAACAAACGCAATGAGTAACGATGCAATCAGGGTTTTCATATTCGGTCCCGGTAGCCTTCAAAATCTGACTCTGCGCGGCACCTAATCAGGATTCGGCGGCGATTTCCATGCACCCGGTGGCCCATGGGCTGCGAAAGTGGCGCAACCGTGTCGCCCGCGCCCGCTTAGTCGGTCGCTGACGCTTGCATGCGCGGGTCGGCTTGCATAGGAAAGGCGCGCAATCGCAGCCCCGGGGCACCGGGGCGGGACAGGGATACCGCCATGACCGATACCACCAGCGCGCCGCGTTCGTTCCAGGAGATCATCCTTCGCCTGCAGGGCTATTGGGCCGCCAAGGGCTGCGCCATCCTGCAGCCCTATGACATGGAAGTCGGCGCCGGCACCTTTCATCCGGCCACCACCCTGCGGGCGCTGGGCGGCAACCCCTGGGCGGCGGCCTATGTGCAGCCCTCGCGCCGCCCAACCGACGGGCGCTATGGCGAAAACCCAAATCGGCTGCAGCATTATTATCAGTACCAGGTGCTGATCAAACCGTCGCCGCCGGATTTTCAGGCGCTGTATCTCGGTTCGCTTGAGGCGATCGGCATCGACATGGAGATGCACGACATCCGCTTTGTCGAGGACGACTGGGAAAGCCCGACGCTCGGCGCTTGGGGCCTGGGCTGGGAAGTCTGGTGCGATGGCATGGAAGTGTCGCAGTTCACCTACTTCCAGCAGGTCGGCGGCCACGACTGCACGCCGGTCTCGGGCGAGCTGACCTATGGTCTGGAACGCCTCGCGATGTATGTGCTGGGCGTCGAGCATGTTATGGACATGCCGTTCAACGACCCCGACGCGCCGATCCCGCTGAGCTATGGCGACGTGTTCAAGCAAACCGAGGAAGAATATGCGCGCTGGAACTTCGACACTGCCAACACCGAGGTGCTGCTACGCCATTTCGAAGAGGCCGAGGAAGAATGCGCGCTGATCCTCAGCCAGCCGCACGACGATCCCAAGACCGGTAAGCGTATCGTCATGGCGCATCCCGCCTATGATCAATGCATCAAGGCCAGCCACATCTTTAACCTGCTGGATGCGCGCGGCGTGATCTCGGTGACGGAACGGCAGGCCTATATCGGTCGGGTGCGGGCGCTGGCGAAACAATGCGCCGATGCTTTCGTGCAGACCTCGGCGGGCGGCCACGCGGCGTGAGCCCGCGCCGCCACCAGCCGTCAGCCCAGGCCGGGCAACAGCATCTTCAGCCCGGCGGCGATCATGCCGATCGCGATGGCGGCCAGGATCATGCCCATCAGCCGGCTCATGATGACGCGCATGGTGGCACTCAGGTGCTGGCCCAGCACCGGGGCGAACCAGAACACCAGCGCCATCAGCGCAGTGATGCCGCCGAACACGACCGCATAGGCCACCGCGTCGCCGGCGCCTTTGACCTGCTGGGCGAACAGGATCAGCGTGGTGATTGTGCCCGGCCCGACCAGGATCGGAAAGGTCAGCGGATAGAAGGCGACGCTGTCGGCGGCATCGAAATGCGCCTGTTCCTTGTCGGTCCCGTGATGCGCGCTGCTGTCCTTGCCGTTCAGCATGTTCAGCGCGATCAGCAGCACCACCAGCCCGCCCGCGACGCGGAAATCATCGACGCTGATGCCAAAGAAATTCAGTACCTGCTGGCCCGCCACCGCGAACACCGCGCCCAGCACCGCGCAGTAGAGCGCCGTCTGCAGCGCGATCCGGCGCTGCGCCGCCACCGGCGCCCCGTCGGTGACCGGCAGGAACACCGGCAGGTTGGTGAACGGGTTCATGATGGCGAACAGCGCGCCGAAAAAAGTCAGGGCAAAATGGGTTTCCACGGCGGCGCTCCGGCATATCTGCAAAACGTATGGGCCTCAGACTGGCCCTTTCGACCCGCAAACAAAACCCTTTTTCGCAACGCCGGGAGCCTCGCGTCATGATGGGCAAGATCATCGCCGTGTTTATCGTCATCGTGTCCATCGCGGCCGGGGCCGGTCTCTATTACGCACAGGTCTACGGCTATTACGACACGGTGACGCCGACGCCGGGCCGCGACGTGATGCTGGTCGCCAATGCCACCGGCCAGCCGGAGCCGATCGCCTATGACAATTTTCAGGCCATCGACGCCCAGAGCAGCCCGATCCGCTTTCGCGCCTGTTTCACGACGCCGCTGGATCCCGCCACGCTGACCGGATCCTACTGGCCCGCCACCACCGCCGAGCCGCTGAACCCGCCGAACTGGTTCGACTGTTTCGATGCTGACGAGATCGGCGCCGGCGTCGAAGCGGGCAAGATCTTCACCTTTATCGGGGCCAAGAACATTGCCTATGGCGTCGACCGCATCGTTGCCATCGCCCGCGACGGGCGCGGCTGGATCTGGCACCAGCTGAACGATTGCGGCGAAAAAGCCTATGACGGTACCGTTGTGGGCGAGGAATGTCCGCCAAAGCCGGGATCGGGCAGCTAAGCGCGCCAGTGGCGCGCCGCGCAGGAGAATGGCCATGATCGAGACCATCCAGATCCCCGATTTCATCGCCGTCACGCTGGGGTTCGCGGTGTTCCTGACCGGCGCCAAAATCAACGCCCGCGTCGAGATCCTGCGCCGGTTCAACATTCCCGAACCGGTGACCGGCGGCCTGCTGGCGGCGCTGGCGGTGTTGGCCGTCTATGTGGTGACCGGGCGCGAAATCAATTTCGTTATGGAATCGCGCGACTATTTCCTGGTGATGTTCTTTGCCGCCATCGGTCTGAACGCGCGACTGTCGGACCTGATCGCGGGGGGCAAGCCGCTGGCGATCCTGCTGGTGCTGACGCTGATGATAATCGTGGCGCAAAACGCCATTGGCGCCGCCGGCGCGGTGCTGTTCGGCTACCCGGCCAAGGCTGGCGTGCTGTTCGGCTCGGCCGCGCTGATCGGCGGCCACGGCACCGCCATCGCCTGGGCACCGCAGGTGGGCACGACCAGCGGGCTGGCGGGGGCCAGCGAACTGGGGGTCGCGGTGGCGACGCTGGGGCTGGTGCTGGCGGCACTGATTGGCGGCCCGATTGCCAAGCGGCTGATCGAAAAGAACAACCTGACCCCCGACCGCCCCGAGGAAGGCAACACCGTCGGCCTGCCCGAAACCTCCGGTCCGGTGCGCGCCGACATCAACCACCTGTCGGTCATGCGGGTGCTGCTGCACCTGAATGTGGCGGTGGTGCTGGGCTATGTCGTGCATGGGCTGATCGCCGAGGCCGGGCTGATGCTGCCGCTCTTTGTGCCCTGCCTGATCGTCGGCATTCTGATCGCCAATATCCGCAGCGCGCTGTTTCCCGACGCCCCGCCGGTGACGCGGACGCCGTCGCTGGCGTTGATTTCGGAATTCGCGCTGGGCGCCTTTCTGGCAATGTCGCTGATGAGCTTGCAGCTTTGGACCATCGCCGACCTGGGGCTGGCCATCGTCGTGATCCTGGGCGCGCAGACCCTCTTTACCGTGCTCTTCGTGGTTTACGTTCTGTTCCCGCTGCTGGGCCGGGGGTACCGCGCCGCCGTGCTGGCGGCGGGCTTTGGCGGCTTTGCCCTTGGCGCCACCCCCACCGCCATCGCGAATATGACGGCCGTGACAAAACGTTATGGTCCATCCCCCATTGCCTTTGTCGTGCTGCCTCTTGTATCCGCCTTCTTTGTCGACATCGCCAACGCAATCGTTATTCAGGCGGTCGTGAACTTCTAAGGACCCGTTATGCCCGATCTGCTGATTGAACTTTTCTCCGAGGAAATCCCCGCTCGCATGCAGACGCGCGCGGCAGAAGATCTGAAAAAGAAAGTCACCGACGGTCTGGTCGAGGCCGGTCTGACCTATACCGCCGCCGCCGCCTTTTCCACGCCGCGCCGCCTGACGCTGGCGATCGAAGGGCTGCTGGACGCCTCCCCGACATTGCGCGAGGACCGCAAGGGGCCAAAGGTCGGCGCGCCGGACAAGGCCATCGAAGGTTTCCTGCGCGGGGCAGGGATCACGCGCGATCAGCTGCAAGAGCGCGAGACACCCAAGGGCACGGTGTATTTCGCGACGGTGGAAAAACCTGGCCGCCCGGCCGCCGAGATCGTTGCCGAGGTGCTCGAAGCCACCATCCGCAGCTTCCCATGGCCCAAGTCGATGCGCTGGGGCGCGGGCAGCCTGCGCTGGGTCCGCCCGCTGCAATCGATCCTGTGCATCCTCACGGAAGAGGCCGGAGCCAGGGTGGTGCCGCTGACCCTTGACGACCTGACGGCGGGCAACAGCACCGAAGGCCACCGCTTCATGGCGCCGGGACGGTTCGCCGTCACCTCCTTTGACGACTACGCCGCCAAGCTGAAGCGCGCCCATGTGATTCTCTCGGCCACCGAACGCGCCGATCACATCTGGGCGGATGCCACCAACATGGCCTTCGCCGCCGGTCTCGAGGTGGTCGAGGACAAGGGGCTGCTGGCCGAAGTTGCGGGCCTCGTCGAATGGCCGGTCGTCCTGATGGGCGCAATCGGGGCCGAATTCCTAGACCTGCCTGCCGAGGTGCTGCAAACCTCGATGAAGGAACACCAGAAGTTTTTTTCCGTACGCCACCCCAAGACGGGTCGGATCACCCGCTTTGTCACCGTTGCCAACCGTGAAACCGCCGATCAGGGCGCAACCATCCTGGCCGGCAACCAAAAGGTTCTCTCGGCCCGGCTGGCCGACGCCAAGTTCTTCTGGGAAAACGACCTGCGCGTGGCCCGGTCGGATATGTCGGTCTGGTCGGCGGCGCTGGAAAACGTCACCTTCCACAACAAGCTGGGCAGCCAGGGCGACCGTATCCGCCGCATCGCCGCGCTGGCCCGCGACCTGGCGCCGGCGACCGGTGCGCAGGCTGACGTGGCCGGGCAGGCGGCAGAGCTGGCCAAGGCGGATCTGTCCAGTGAAATGGTCTATGAATTCCCCGAACTGCAGGGGGTGATGGGCCGCTACTATATCGAGGCCGCCGGGCAGCCGGCGGAGGTCGCCGCCGCCGCGCAGGAGCATTACTCGCCGCTGGGCCCGTCCGACGACGTGCCCACCGCGCCGGTCTCGGTCACCGTGGCGCTGGCCGACAAACTCGACACCCTGACCGGCTTTTGGGTGATCGACGAGAAACCGACCGGATCCAAGGACCCGTTCGCCCTGCGTCGCGCCGCGCTGGGGGTGATCCGGCTGGTGCTGACCAACGATCTGCGGCTGCCGCTGGATCGCTACATCGACACCCAGCTGGTGCGCATCGAAGGCGCCATCGACGAGGCGCTGCCCGACCGCGATGTGGACCGGCTGCTGAACGAAATCGCCGATCACGGCGTCTTTGGCGCGGCCCTCTCCGCTCTGCGCGAGAAACTGAGCGACGCGCCCGCCGCGCTGCTGGACCTCGCCGGCAAGGTGCCCGACACCTCGCAGGACCTGCTGGCCTTCTTCCACGACCGGCTCAAGGTCTATCTGCGCGACGAGGGCATCCGGCACGACGTGATCGACGCCTGCATCGCGATGCCGGGCAACGACGATCTGACGCTGCTGGCCAAACGGGCCCGCGCGCTAGAGGCGGCGCTGGGAACCGAGGATGGCGAAAACCTCGTGCAGGGCTTCCGGCGGGCCAACAACATCCTGACCCAGGCCGAGGAAAAGGACGGGGTGGAATATTCCTTTGGCGCGGACGTGAAATTCGCCGAAACCAATAGCGAAAAGGCGCTCTTCGCAGCGCTTGCGGAGGCGGACGCGCGCATCGCCCCGGCGCTGGACGCCGAGGATTTCACCGCCGCCATGGCCGCGATGGCGGCCCTGCGCGGACCGGTGGACGCGTTTTTCGAGGACGTGCAGGTAAATGCCGAAAACGAGACCCTGCGCCGCAACCGACTGAACCTGCTGCACCAGATCCGCAGCACCTGCGGACAGGTGGCCGATCTGACCCGGATCGCCGGCTGAGGGGTTTCGGATCGCCGGGGGCGATCCGACCCGTGCGGGGGCCAGCCCCCCC
>JBFHMM010000226.1:0-6408 GCA_041594355.1 Paracoccaceae bacterium
ACCGTGGCCATGGTCACCTGCACCTCGCCTTTGCCAAACTCGGCCAGTTTCTGGCGGCAGCCGCCGCAGGGCGGCACCGGCGCCGGGCTGTCAGCGATCACGCAGACCTCGACCAATTCGGTCTGGCCGGCCGCCACCATGGCGGCAATGGCACCGGCCTCGGCGCAGGTGCCTTCGGGATAGGCCACGTTTTCCACGTTGCACCCGGCATAGACCTTACCCGAGGCCGCGCGGATCGCCGCCCCGACCTTGAAGTTCGAATAGGGCGCGTAGGCATTATGCCAGACGGCGGTGGCGGTGTCTTTCAGGGTCATTCCGGCTCCAGTTCCGTATTGAACACCCCCGGAAGGGTGACTTCGAGAAATTCCAGGTCATCGGACGCCGCGCTCAGCCGCGTCCGCATTTCGGGCGGCACGACAAAGGCATCGCCCGCCTGCAGCGCGAAGGCATCGCGGGCCTCACCTTCGAGCGTAGCATGGCCTTCCACGACAAAGGCAAAAAGGATATCGGCGTCGTGCCGCGACCAGACCGGCGTACCAACGCCCCGCCGGACGACCTGCACCCCGGCGACATTGCCGGTGCTGCCTGCAATCGTTGTGTCACGGGCTTGATAACCAGGCAGGCGGAACGGCTGCCAGGTTGCGTCGGCTGCCAGATTGTGCACGAACCGCTGCCCTTGCCAGAACCGCTCAGGGCGCAGCTGCGGCGTGTGCAGCGTCATGTCATGGGCTATCTCGGTCACATGATCTGCGGGCACCCCGATCTCGATCACCTGCAGGTCGCCGCTCGCCTCCATCACCTTATGGCGGATCTCGGGCGGCTGGATGATACAGTCGACCGCCTCGCGCAGCAGCCCGCCCTGATCCTCATAAAGCACGTCAACCCAGCCGTGGATGCAAAAAATCAGCTGCAACCCGACCCGGCGGAAATGCACCATGTCCGGCACCGGGCCGCCGTCGGGAATGCGAATGTGGCTGGCGATTATCGACCCGCCCAGCCGGTCGGGCGCCAGATCGCGGCAATGCATGCCAGCGCGGCCGACGATCCACAGGGCCTGATCGGCCAGCCGCCGAACGGCAAAGGAACGCTGAGTCTCTGACAGAACCAATGGCGGGTTGCGTGCCTCGATCTCGATTCTTGTGCCGTTGGGGGCCATCAGCCGACGCTCTCTATCGGCAACGGCGTCGGGATCGTCGGTCAGGATGCCCAGGGTGCCCGGCGGCTCCGCAGCCCCCTTTTCGACCCGCAGCCGCAGCCCGTGGCCGGAAAACACCCCGATCCGGGGATCGTCGATGGGATAGATCATGTCGAGCCGCATTTTCAGCACACCGGTGTAAAAGGGCATGTCGTCGCGCAAATCTTGCGTGGGCAAACGCATTTCGGCAATGGTGTCAGACATGGCAACCTTTCGCTGGAAGGTGAAGAGTGGCCAAGAGGTCGGGGTTTTGCAAGCCGGGGCTGCGACACCGTTTCACGCACAGTCCACTTCCCCCACGCCAAAAGGTAGTTTAACGCTAAACTATATCCGGAGGAGTACCCCAAATGTCCGACAACCAAAGCCTGCGCCAGGCGGCGCTGTTCTATCATGAATTCCCGAAACCCGGGAAACTCGAGATCCGCCCGACCAAGCCGATGGCCAACGGGCGCGACCTGAGCCGGGCCTACTCTCCGGGCGTTGCCGAAGCCTGTCTGGAGATCAAGGCCGACCCATCGAGCGCGGCCCGTTATACCGCGCGCGGGAATTTGGTGGCCGTGGTGTCGAACGGCACGGCGGTCCTCGGGCTGGGCAACATCGGTGCGCTGGCCTCCAAACCGGTGATGGAAGGCAAGGCAGTCCTATTCAAGAAGTTTGCCAATATAGATTGTTTTGACATTGAACTAGATGAACCCGATCCCGAGAAACTAGCCGGGATCGTCTGCGCCCTCGGTCCCACCTTCGGCGCCATCAACCTCGAGGACATCAAGGCGCCAGACTGTTTCGTGGTGGAAAAGATCTGCCGCGAACGGATGAATATCCCCGTCTTCCACGATGACCAGCACGGCACCGCCATCGTGGTCGGGGCAGCGGCCAAAAACGCGCTGCATGTCGCGGGCAAATCCTTCGAGGACGCCAAGATCGTTTCGACCGGCGGCGGCGCGGCGGGCATCGCCTGCCTCAACATGCTGCTGAAAATGGGCGTGAAGCGCGAAAACGTCTGGCTCTGTGACATCCACGGCCTCGTCTACGAGGGCCGCACCGAGGACATGAACCCGCACAAGGCCGCCTTTGCCCAGAACTCCGAGCTACGCACGCTCGACGAGGTCATCGACGGTGCCGACATGTTCCTTGGCCTGTCCGGTCCCGAGGTGCTGAAACCCGAGATGGTCGCCAGGATGGCGAAACGACCGATCATCTTTGCTCTGGCCAACCCGACGCCGGAAATCCTGCCCGATCTGGCGCGCGAGGTCGCCCCCGACGCGATCATCGCCACCGGTCGCAGCGATTTCCCGAACCAGGTCAACAACGTCCTGTGCTTCCCGTTCATCTTCCGCGGCGCGCTGGACGTCGGCGCGACCGAGATCAACGACGAAATGCAGCTGGCATGCGTCGACGGCATCGCCGAACTGGCCCGCGCCACCACCAGCGCCGAGGCCGCCGCCGCCTATCGCGGCGAACAGCTGACCTTTGGCGCCGACTACCTGATCCCCAAACCTTTCGACCCGCGCCTCGTCGGTGTTGTCTCTTCCTCCGTGGCCCGCGCCGCAATGGAAAGCGGCGTCGCCTCCCGGCCCATCGAGGATCTCGACGCTTATAAGGAAAAGCTCAAGCAATCGGTTTTCAAATCGGCCCTGCTGATGCGCCCGGTGTTCGATTCCGCCCGCGCCGCCTCGCGCCGGATCGTCTTAGCCGAGGGCGAAAACGAAGCGGTCCTGCGTGCCGCCCAGGCCGTACTTGAGGAAACCACAGAAACGCCGATCCTGATCGGACGCCCCGAAGTGGTCGAGCAGCGCTGCGAACGGTTCGGCCTACATATCCGGCCCGACCGCGACTTCATGCTGGTGAACCCGGAAAACGATCCGCGCTATTATGATTACTGGACGACTTATCACGAGTTGATGCAGCGTCGCGGCGTGACGCCTGATCTGGCCAAGGCGATCCTGCGCACCAACACAACCGCCATCGCCGCCATCGCGGTGCAGCGGGGCGAAGCCGATTCCATGATCTGCGGGACCTTTGGCGAATACCGCTGGCACCTGAACTATGTCAGCCAGATCCTTGGCACCGCAAGCCACCGCCCGCACGGGGCCCTGTCGCTGATGATTCTAGAGGACGGGCCGCTATTTGTCGCCGACACCCATGTGCACCAACTGCCGCAACCCGAACAGCTGGCCGAAATCGCCATCGGCGCGGCCCGGCACGTGCGCCGGTTCGGGCTGGAACCCAACATCGCCTTCTGTTCGCAGTCCCAGTTCGGCAACCAGAGCGAGGGATCCGGCAAGCGCCTGCGCGACGCTCTGCAGATCCTCGACCGGTTGCCGCGCGACTTCTCCTACGAGGGTGAGATGCCGGTCGATGTGGCGCTGGACCCCGAGTTGCGAGCGCGGATTTTCCCGAACTCGCGGATGCAGGGCGCGGCGAACGTGTTGGTCTTTGCCCATGCCGATGCCGCCAGCGGGGTACGCAACATCCTGAAAATGCGCGCCGGCGCGCTCGAGGTCGGGCCGATCCTGATGGGGATGGGCAACAAGGCGCATATCGTGACGCCATCGATCACCGCGCGCGGGTTGCTGAACGTGGCCGCCATCGCGGGCACGCCGGTGGATCACTACGGCTGACGGTGCTTACCAATCCTTCACGAATTTGCGTCATCTGTTGTGCAAACCAGAGAGATGACTTGCCCATGTTGCAACGTGCCGCACGGTATGGCTCCTGGCTGACCCGCGCAAAACCGGCTCCGCTACCGCCAGACCTTCAGAACGCCCCTGTGCCGAACAGCACCGTACCCACGCCCCCCGTAGAGAGCGCTGACACCGAACTGGGTCGCGACAAGCGGATTCAGGCGCTCGCCCAGGCCGCGTCGAAACTGGGGTACGAGGTGGTGGATGTCGCAGGCTTTCTCGAAGCGCTCCGCGACCGCTCGCGACAACAGACGGTGACGCTGGAAGAGGCGCATGGGACTTCCAAACAAGTTCTGCAGGCGAACAAGGCTGTTGTTCAAAGCGTCAAGGAGGTCACCGAAGCGGCGGATCATACTCTGGAAATGGCCGTGTCTTCCGTTGCCTCCCTGCGTGAATCCGCGCAGCGGTCCAGCCAGGTCGCCGGGTGGGTTGCGTCGATCTCCGGCCAAGTGCAGGGGGTCAAGACGTCGCTCAGCCAGGTCGAAACCAATACCAGGCTGATTGAGGATATCGCCTTTCAGGTCGACATTCTGTCCGTCAATGCCCGGATCGAAGCCAGCCGCGCGGGCGAGGCCGGCAAAGGGTTTGCAGTGATTGCACATGCAATCAACGAGTTATCCTCTCGCACGAACGAAGCCGCCAAGGACATCAGCGCCAGCGTCCACTCGCTAAACGAGCAGATCGCCGTTTTGGTCGAGGAATCCGCGGCCGTGCGCGGCAAGGCGGAACAGGTCATATCCGACAATCAGAACACCGACGCCAGCCTCACGCAGATCTCGAACGACATCCGGGGTGTTCATGAAAACGCGCGGAAAATCGACAAGGAAGCCCAGAGTGTGAACCGGGCCACCTCTTCGTTTGTACCGGCCTTCCGCAACGTCGGCGACAGTATCACCGATACGACAAAACGGATTCAGGGCGCGATGGCGCGTGTCGAGTCGCTCATCGACAAGACCGAGGAGATCGTGCAGATGTCCACATCTCTCGGCGGCAAAGTTGCGGACGCCCAGTTTATCGAGCGCGTCATCGCTGATGCCGAACAGCTGTCAGAGGCGCTGAGCCTGGCAGTTGAAAATGGGCAGATCACGGAAAAGGCCCTGTTTTCGCGGTCCTATACGCCGATTCCGAATTCCGATCCGGCGCAGGTCATGGCACCATTTACCAGACTGACCGATCAACTGTTTCCGACGGTTCAGGAAAAGGCGCTCACGCTGTCGGACAAGATCGTTTTTTGCGCGGCTGTAAACCGAGACGGGTATCTGCCGACACACAACCGCAAATTCTCCAAACTGCAGGGCCGCGATGTGGACTGGAACACCGCCAACTGCCGCAACCGCCGGATCTTCGACGACAGGGTCGGGCTCAAGGCCGGCCGCAACACCGAGGCCTTTCTGCTTCAGGTCTACCGTCGCGACATGGGCAGTGGCGAATTCAAGCTGATGAAGGACGTCTCCGCTCCAATCCGGGTCAACGGTCGGCATTGGGGCGGTCTGCGGCTGGCGTTTGACGTCTGAATCGGAGAAACCCACCAGCCACCGCAAACACTGGATTTTGCGAGGGCATTTTATTTCAGTTTAGCAAATATCATTCAACTTTCCAGTTCAGCAGCCGCATTCCGTATGTTTTGCAAAATTTTGCAATCTCCAGGCCCTGATTCCTGCAAATTTCTTGCGGTAATCTGACGCTTCGACCGCTGTCACGCTTGCCGAGATTGGCTGCGATGCCTAACACGTTCTCAACCTTTCTGGAGGAGGATTGCATGGGCTACAACGACGTCTACGAGAGCTGGAAGAACGACCCCGAAACCTTCTGGATGCAGGCCGCTCAAGCCATCGACTGGGTCGAACCGCCCAGCAAGGCGCTGTTTGACGACAACGCACCGCTGTATGAATGGTTTGCCGACGCCAAGGTCAACACCTGCTGGAACGCTGTCGACCGGCATGTCGAGGCCGGGCGCGGCCACCAGACCGCGATCATCTACGACAGCCCGATCACGCACACCAAGCGCGAGATCAGCTATTTCGAGCTGCGAAACCGGGTCGCCGGGCTGGCCGGCGGGCTGCGCGCCAAGGGCGTCGGCAAGGGCGATCGCGTGATCATCTACATGCCGATGGTGCCCGAAGCGCTCGAGGCGATGCTGGCCTGCGCCCGTATCGGGGCCGTACATTCGGTGGTTTTCGGCGGGTTTGCCGCCAACGAACTGGCCGTGCGCATCGACGACTGCAAGCCCAAGGCAATCATCGCCGCCTCCTGCGGATTGGAACCGGGGCGCGTGGTGCATTACAAGCCGTTGCTGGACGGTGCCATCGAAATGGCCGGCCACAAACCTGAATTTTGCGTTATTTTTCAACGTGAACAAGAGGTTGCCCACCTTGAAGAAGGTCGCGACGTGAACTGGCACGGCTTCCAGTTCGGTACCGAACCCGCCGATTGCGTCCCCGTCGAAGGCAACCACCCGGCCTATATCCTCTACACCTCGGGCACCACCGGCCAGCCCAAGGGCGTCATCCGGCACACCGCCGGCCAACT
>JBFHMM010000227.1:0-6408 GCA_041594355.1 Paracoccaceae bacterium
TAACGCAAAAATCTCGCAAGATTTTTGCCAAATTTGCTTGAAGAAATTTGGTTGGGATATGGAGCCGATGCCGGCTTCTTGAACGCCGGACGGAGAACAGGATGATCGTCACCACCACGCCTTCGGTCGAAGGGTATCAGATCGCCGACTACAAGGGCATCGTCGTGGGCGAGGCCATTCTGGGCGCGAATCTGGTGCGCGACATGTTCGCCGGCATCACCGATATCCTCGGCGGTCGTTCCGGCGCTTACGAACAGGAGTTGGGCAAGGCGCGCCAGACCGCACTGGCCGAGATGGAACAGCGGGCTGCCGATCTGGGCGCGACTGCGGTCGTCGGCGTCGATCTGGATTACGAAGTGATCAACAACATGCTGATGGTCAGCGCCAGCGGCACCGCGGTGGTGCTGGGCTGAGATGACTGTGCCGACCCCGCATATTGAACGGCCCGAGCTGACCATGCCCGCGCCAGAGGCGGAGGCGCTGCGCACCGCCTATGGCGAGGCCGAGGTGATCCTCGAATACGGTTCGGGCGGGTCCACCGTGATCGCCGCGGAAATGCCGGGAAAACATGTAGTTACGGTGGAAAGTGACCGCGCCTGGGCGCGCAAGATGAAACGCTGGTTCGAAGCCAGCCCGCCCGCCGAGGGCTCCACGGTCGAGGTGATCTGGTCCAACATCGGTCCGACCCGCGCATGGGGCCACCCGGTGGATGACCGCGAATGGCGGCGGTTCGCCGACTACCCGCTGGCCGTCTGGCGGCGCAAGGGCTTCCGCCATCCCGACGTGGTGCTGGTCGACGGCCGGTTCCGGATCGGCTGCGCGCTGGCCACGGCCTTTTCCATCACCCGCCCGGTGACGCTGCTGTTTGACGACTACGCCCGGCGCAAGTGGTTCCACCGGGTCGAAGAGTTCATCGGGCTGCCGCATATCATCGGGCGCATGGCCGCATTCGACCTGCAGCCGGGTGCGATCCCGCCCGCGCGGCTGTTGCAGATCATCCGCTACATGACCCGGCCCTGATATGGAGATGACCCCCGCATATCCCGCCCGCCGCCTGCATTGGTGGAAAGCGGTGCCGAACTTGGGCGATGCTTTGTCGGCACTGGTGGTGGCGCTCCTGTCGGGGCGGTCCGTCGCCCACGCTGGGCCCGCCGGGGCCGATCTCTTTGCCATCGGCTCGATCCTCCAGGTGGTCCGGCGGCGGTACAACGCCCCGCGTCCCGATGGTGTCCGCCCGTGGATTTGGGGCAATGGTCTGCTGTATTCGGTGCCGCTCGGCTTTCTGGCCAACGTCTTGGTCGCCTTGCTGCGCGGTCCGGTGACGGCGGCGCTGCTGGGGCTGAAGCCCCGGCGCTTTGGCGATTCTGGCCTGCTGGCGGGCGGCCTGCTGGGCCAGCAGCCCCCACAGGACGACCGCATCGGGCTGGTGCCGCATCACAAGCAGGCCGGCACGCCCGAGATCCGCGCTCTACTGCAGCGCGAACCGGCGCTGTGCCTGATCCACCCCGGCGGCGACGCGCTCGACGTTTGCCGCCAGATCGCCGGCTGCCGCCACGTGATCGCCTCCAGCCTGCACGGGCTGGCGGTGGCCGACGCCTGCGGCGTACCCAGCACATGGCTGTCGCCGGGCGGGGAATCGCACCTGAAGTACGACGACTACGCCGCCTCGGTGGGGCGGAGCGTGATCACGCCCGTACAGACTGGAGAGATTCCTGATCTTCTGCGTAGCCTCCGGGATGGCGCCACACTGGCCCATGCCGATGGCATCGACGCCGCCCGTGCGGCACTGATCGAAACTTTCCCGGCAGAGTTGTGCGCGCAGGCCGCGCCGCAGACCGCTGTCCGAGACCGAAACATCTGAGAAGGATAAAAAATGCTGGAAATCAAGAACCTGCATGTGAAACTTGAAGAAGAAGACAAGCAGATCCTGAAAGGCGTCGACCTCAGTGTCGAGGCCGGCAGCGTGCATGCGATCATGGGGCCCAACGGCTCCGGCAAATCGACTCTGTCCTACGTGCTCGCGGGCCGCGATGGCTACGAGGTCACCGACGGCAGCGCGATGCTTGATGGCGAAGACCTGCTGGAGCTGGAACCCGAAGAGCGCGCCGCCGCGGGGCTCTTTCTGGCCTTCCAGTACCCCGTCGAGATCCCTGGTGTCGGAAACATGACGTTCCTGCGCACCGCAGTGAACGCGCAACGCAAGGCGCGCGGGCAGGAAGAGATCAGCGCCGCAGACTTCCTCAAGACCGTCCGCGAACGGGCAAAGGCGCTGAAGATCAATGCCGACATGCTCAAACGCCCGGTCAACGTTGGCTTCTCGGGCGGCGAGAAAAAGCGTAATGAGATCCTGCAAATGGCCATGCTCGAACCCAAGATGTGTATCCTCGACGAGACCGACTCCGGCCTCGACGTGGACGCCATGAAACTGGTTTCCGAAGGCGTGAACGCGTTGCGCGACAAGGGGCGAGGTTTCCTTGTTATCACGCATTATCAACGGCTTCTGGACCATATCAAACCTGACGTCGTGCACATCATGGCGAACGGCCGCATCATCAAGAGCGGCGGCCCCGAACTGGCGCTCGAGGTCGAGCAGAACGGCTATGCCGACATTCTGGCCGAGGTGGTGTGATGGCGCTGGCAGACCGCAAACCGGACCCCGTCGAAGACCGGCTCGCCGCGATGACCCTGCCCGAAGGCGGCTGCATCATGCCCGCCCGCGAGGCCGCGCTGGCGCGCCTGCGCGACATGGGGCTGCCGAACCGGCGCGACGAATACTGGAAATACACCCGCCCCGACACGCTGGTGCAGGTCGATGCCATGCCCGCCGCGCTGTTCGACGCGGGCGAGGCGCCGATGTTCTCGCAATTCGACCGGCTCAAGATCGTCTTTGTCGACGGTGTCTTCGACCCCGAGGCCTCGGATGACCTGACGATGGAAGGCGTCCGCATCGATCGCATCGCCGACATCTGCTGCAAGGACATCCACTGGGCCAAGGACCTCTATGGCGTATTGGAAACCCGTGGCCAGACCCCGGTCGCGCGGCCGCTGGCGGCGCTCAACACCGCTTTTGCGCAGGATGGCGTGGCGATCCACATCACCGGCAAACCCAGCAAACCGATCAGCCTGATCTATTTCCACCGCTCTGAGACATCGGATGCGATTCTGCACCACGTGATCCGGGTCGAACCGGGGGCCGAGGCGACGATCCTCGAAAACGGCCCGGCGGCGGCGCGGTTCAACAAATGCATGGAAATCGACATCGCCGATGGCGGTACCCTGCACCATGTCCGCGCACAGGGGCGCGACCACGAACGCCGCGCGGTGACCCACATGTTTGCGCGACTGGGCACGGAATCGGTGTTCAAATCCTTTACGCTGACCGTGAACGGCGTGCTGACCCGCAACGAGGCGGTGATCGAGCTGACCGGCGACGACGCCGTGGCCCATGTGGCCGGTGCCTGCGTCGGCGATGGCGAGTTCCACCATGACGACACTGTTTTCGTCACCCATGACGCCGTGAACTGCGAAAGCCGCCAGGTATTCAAGAAGGTGCTGCGCAACGGAGCGACCGGCGTGTTTCAGGGCAAGATCCTGGTCAAGGCGGGTGCCCAGAAAACAGATGGCTACCAGATCAGCCAGTCGCTGCTGCTGGACGACGACAGTCAGTTTCTGGCCAAGCCGGAACTGGAGATCTACGCCGATGATGTCGCCTGTTCGCATGGCTCCACATCGGGTGCCATCGACGAGGACGCACTGTTCTACCTGCGCTCGCGAGGGGTGCCCGAAGGCGAGGCGACAGACCTGCTGACGCTGGCGTTCCTGGCCGAGGCTGTCGATGAAATTGAGGACAAGGCGCTGGCCGAGAACATCGTCGAGCGGCTGGAAAGCTGGCTGGCCCGCCGCCGCTGATGTCGGTCACGCGCGACATAACCGCGACGTATCGTGGGCCCGGTCGGGTGATGCAGCGCCTGTTGCAGATGGGCCAGCGCGAAGACCGCGCGCTGGCGATCCTGATGGCCGCCTGCGTGGTGGTGTTCATCGCCCAGATGCCGCGCCTCGCCCGCGAGGCGCATTTGACCGGGCAGGAACTGAACATGCTGCTGGGCGGCACCCTGCTGGCCTGGGTCATCATCGCGCCGCTGATCTTTTACCTGCTGGCCGCGCTCAGCCACCTGATCGCGCGGCTGCTGGGCGGCAAGGGCGACTGGTTCGGTGCCAGGCTGGCGCTGTTCTGGGCCTTGCTCGCCTCTTCGCCGTTACTCTTGCTACACGGCCTCGTGGCGGGCTTCGTCGGTCCCGGTCCGGCGCTCGACATTGTCGGCCTGGTCTGGCTGGTGGTGTTCGGCTGGTTCTGGGGCTCAGGCTTGCGACAGGCGGAAAGGACCCCTGCATGATGACCCTGACAGGCCTGCGCAACCTCGCGGTGCTGACCGTCACCCGACCGGCGGATGCCGCCCGGGCGCTTGTGGCGATGCAGTTCCCGCGCGAGGTGCTCTGGACCGCGCTGTTTCTCGCCGTGATCCTCAATACGCTGCTCTACAGCGTCTCCAACATGCTGGCCCCCGCGCCATCGCCGTTTCCGGCGCTGTTCGCCATTCCGGCGGTCTATCTGGTCATCATCGGCACCGGTCTGGTGTTGTCGATCTACTCGATCCACTGGATCGGCCGGATGATGGGCGGGCAGGGCAGCCTGAACGACGTGATGACCCTCATCGTCTGGCTGCAATATATGCGCATCGCCGTGCAGGTCGCGACGCTGGTCCTCGCGGTCACGATACCGGTGCTGGCGGCACTGCTGGTGCTGGCGGCCTCGCTGATGGGGCTGTGGATCATGCTGAACTTCGTCGATCAGGGGCTGCGGCTCGACTCGCTGGGCCGCGCCGCGGTTGTGCTCATTGGCTCGGTCTTTGCCATTGCCGTTTTTGTTTCCGTATTACTGACCCTCGTCGGGGGCACACTGCTAGGACCCGCTGCTTATGTTTGACGTCGAAACCGTTCGCGCCGATTTCCCGATTCTTGCCAGAGAAGTGAACGGCAAACCTTTGACCTACCTCGACAATGGCGCCTCTGCGCAGAAACCGCAGGTGGTCATCGACGCAATAACGCAGGCCTATGCACATGAATATTCCAACGTGCACCGAGGCTTGCATTTTTTGTCCAACCTCGCGACCGAAAAATACGAATCCGTGCGCGGCACGGTCGCCCGTTTTCTGAACGCGGGCGACGAAAACCAGATCGTGCTGAATTCCGGCACCACCGAAGGCATCAACCTCGTGGCCTACGGCTGGGCCATGCCCCGGTTGCAGGCGGGCGATGAAATCGTGCTGAGCGTGATGGAACACCACGCCAATATCGTGCCCTGGCATTTCCTGCGCGAACGCCAGGGCGTGGTGCTGAAATGGGTCGATGTGGACGCCGCCGGCGTACTTGATCCCCAGGCGGTGATCGATGCCATCACCCCGCGCACCAAACTGGTCGCGGTGACCCAATGTTCCAACGTGCTGGGTACCGTGGTCGATGTCAAATCCATCTGCGCCGGCGCCCGCGAGAAAGGCGTACCGGTGCTGGTCGACGGCAGCCAGGGCGCGGTGCACCTACCGGTCGACCTGCAGGATCTTGGGTGCGACTTCTACGCCATTACCGGGCACAAGCTCTACGGTCCCTCCGGCTCCGGAGCGATCTATATCACATCCGAACGGATGGCCGAAATGCGCCCCTTCATGGGCGGCGGCGACATGATCCGCGAGGTCTCCAAGGAGGCGGTCACTTACAACGACCCACCGATGAAATTCGAAGCTGGCACCCCTGGCATCGTCCAGACCATCGGCATGGGGGTGGCGCTCGACTACATGATGGATCTCGGGATGGAGAACATCGCCGCCCATGAGGCCACTCTGCGCGACTATGCCCAAGCGCGTTTCGCCGGGCTGAACTGGATGCAGGTGCAGGGCCACGCGCCCGGAAAGGCGGCGATCTTCAGCTTCACGCTGGACGGGGCAGGGCACGCCCACGACATTTCGACCATCCTCGACAAGAAAGGCGTTGCCGTGCGGGCCGGACATCATTGCGCCGGACCGCTGATGGACCATCTTGGCGTCACTGCCACCTGCCGCGCGTCTTTTGGCATGTACAATACCAAGTCCGAGGTCGACACCCTGATCGAGGCCCTCGAACTGGCCCACGAACTGTTCAATTAGGAAAGCGCGGTCCGCGCCAGCCTATAGAACACTTTACCCACAGCAGATCTGCTCCCGCCAGGTCCTTCGGCATCACAGATGCCTGTGGCCTGTTGGGCCGGGCAGCGCGCGGGTAAACCCACGCGCTGCGCCCGCGCTCCCTTTCATCTCTTCGCAAATATTTCGGGGTCAGGCCGTCAGGCCATGGGGGCAGCGCCCCTTTTTGATGCCA
>JBFHMM010000228.1:0-6380 GCA_041594355.1 Paracoccaceae bacterium
CCGTCAGCGCCATGGTCCAGGCCTTGGGGTTGACCCATTGGAACGCGGCGGCCTGCAGGAAGGTCATCGGCCGGCCGCCGCCGCGGCCGGGCGTGACCGGGGCGGCATTTGCGATCTTCCAGGCCAGCCACAGCAGGTAGACCACGCTCACCGCTTTCAGCACATCGTGGCTGAGCGGGTATGCATCAAAGACCTGTACCAGCCCGATGCCGACAAGCAACACCATCAGAACGAAGCCCAGCCCTACCCCCAGCATATGCGGAATGGTGCGGCGAAAACCGAAATTCGCGCCCGAGGCCATCAGCATCAGGTTGTTCGGCCCCGGCGTGATCGATGAGACAAAGGCAAAGAGCGCCAGCGCGGCAAGAAGATCAGGTGTCATGGGACAGGTGTCGCGCGGGACGGGGCAAATGAAATTGCGTTTTCATGCGCGAGCGGGCAGATTGAACAACAAATGACGAAGATTGATCCGATAAACGAACGGATATTGCGAGAACTCGCGCGCGACGGGCGGATCAGCAACCTCGACTTGGCAGAGCGGGTGGGGCTGTCGCCCTCGGCTTGCCTGCGCCGGGTGCAGGAGCTGGAACGCGCGGGCGTGATCACCGGCTACCGCGCGGTGCTGAACGCGCAGGCGCTGGGCATCGGCTTTGCCGCCTATATCGGCGTTGGCCTGGGTGAACATACCAAGGCGGCGCAGGAGGGTTTCGAGCGCGCCATCGCCAGGGCGCCCGAGGTGGTGGAATGCCACAACATCACCGGCACCATCGAATACCTGCTGCGCGTCGAATGCGCCGACCTGCGCGCCTACAAGACATTCCACACTGACGTGTTGGGAACCTTGCCGCATGTCACCGCCATCACCACCTATGTGGTCATGGGCTCGCCCAAGGATCTGCGCGCCTGAAAGATGGGGGCGAAAACTCTGCACTGCACTTGCCGCCGTGCGATTCGGCACCTAGGCTCTGACCGGAACGGTTGCAAGGACCAGCGGCGCCCGAGAGGGCCCGCGCTTTGACAAGGAGTTGACGCATGAGACCCGCGATTACAGGCATTCTGGCCGCCGCAAGCCTGCTGCTGGCCTCGGCCGCAACTGCCGCGCCGCTGAAACTGAAACCGGTCAACCCGCAACCCTCGCCCAAGCAGGGGCTGGCGGTCAGCTATGCCTGGGGCGGCATGCCGCCAGCGCGGATTCAGGGGCTGTCGGCGGCCCGCGGCCTGCTGGGCGGCGGCGGCACGGCCGGGCGCCCCCTGCGCGGGCTGGATTATGCCGACACCAACGAAGGCGATCCGGTGCTGACCTATCCGGAGCAGTTCAACGTGGCCGCAAATATCCGCGGCTACATCAAGTTCGACGCGCCGGGCATCTACGAGCTGGAAACCTGGTCGAACGACGGCATTTCGGCCACTATTTCGGGCCAGAACGTCGGTCATTTCGACGGCCGCCAGGGCTGCGAAGCCAACCAGCGCGTCGAAGTCGAGGTGCCGCAGGCCGGGTGGTATGACCTGCGCATCCTCTATTTTCAGAAATACGGATCGGCCTGCCTGATGATGAAATGGGGCAAGAAGGGGCAAAAAATGTCCTGGGTGCCGAATGCGGCTTTTGGCTACTGAGGCCCCGGACACGCGCTTTTGCCAATGGTCGCCGGTCCCCGCCCGGTGTGCTCCCGCCAGGGTCCGCGGCATCTTGCGATGCCCGTCCCTGTTGGGCCCGGCAGCGCGCGATCAAATCGCGCGCTGCGGTATCGCCCCCTGTTCCATCTTCTGAAAGATACTCCGGGCGTTGCCATTGGATGCGCCATTGGTCCGAGCGACAATGGCGACGATGGGCGTTGCCCCTCGCCCCGGTCGGATCGGCGTAGCCGATCCGATACATTACAAATCGCCGTCGGGTCGGCTATGCCGATCCGATTCCCGCGACCGTTGTGTTTCAGCTGGCCGCGATCAGTTCCGCCTGTTTCACGATCACCTCGGCCTGCTTGATCGACGCGATGTCGACCAGCCGTCCCTTGTAGACCACCGCGCCGGCCCCGGTGCGGGTGGCTTCTTCCATCGCGGCGAGGATCTCGCGCGCTTCGGTCACCTTGTGCTCCGGCGGCGTGAATACCTCGTTCGCCACGGCGATCTGGCTGGGGTGGATCGCCCATTTGCCGACCATGCCCAGCGTCGCAGACCGGCGCGCCTGGGCACGGAATCCTTCGGGGTCCGAGAAGTCGCCGAACGGTCCGTCGACCGGCAGCAGCCCGTGGGTGCGGCAGGCGGCGACGATCGCCGTTTGCGCCCAGTGCCACGGGTCGGACCAGTATTTCTGGCCCTCGTGCAGCATGTAGTAGTCTTCCTGTGTGCCGCCGATGCCGGTGGTCTGCATCCCCATCGAGGCGGCGAAGTCGGCGGCGCCCAGGCTCATCGCCTGCAGGCGCGGCGAGGCGGCGGCGATGGCTTCGACATGGGCGATGCCGGCGGCCGATTCGATGATCACTTCGAGCGCCACTTTCTTTTTGCGGCCCTTTGCCGTCTCAATCGCGGTGATCAGCGCATCGACGGCATAGATGTCCTCGGCGCAGCCCACCTTGGGGATCATGATCATGTCCAGCCGTTCATCGGCCTGTTCCAGCAGATCGACCACGTCGCGGTACCAGAATGGCGTGTCCAGGCTGTTGATCCGCACCGACAGGGTCTTGTTGCCCCAGTCGATGTCGCCGATGGCCTCGATGACGTACTTGCGCGCCTGCGGCTTGTCGTCGGGCGACACCGAATCCTCAAGGTCGAGGTTGATCACATCCGCCGCCGATGCCGCCATTTTTGGCGGCAGCTTGGTGTTGGACCCGGGACCGAACAACTGGCAGCGGTTGGGGCGGGCCGGGGCGGCGGGTTGAAGGCGAAACGACATGGAGCGGAACCTCTGGGCTAAGGAAATTGCGGAATTGTTGCCTCAGGGGGTATTAAATTGCGCTAGCTTGCGCAAGGGGGGTTGTGCAGCTGCAGCAATTGCACCGCAGCCATACCCAAGACCGGGGCGAATTGCGAGGGCTCCCGGCCGCCACCGCACCGGTCCGGGGCAGGGCAATCGCGGAAATCATAAGCGCACAGTGAAGAAATTGCCGAAAAACTTCCATTTGATGCAAGATCCTTGTGCCGGCGGCGGGCTCATCACTGCATTTCGCGACCTGATCGCGTGGCCCAGAGGCTAGGGTCTTACGGAATCAAAGGAGCCTGCGCGATGATCGAGACCCCCTATCTTCTGTTTCTGGGCGATGCCCCCGACCAGCTGGCCGCCAAGGTGGCGCAGGGCATCAAGGACTGGCGTCCGGACAACGCTGTCGGACAATTCCGGATGGAGGGCTGCAAGGCCGATCTGGGGCTGACCGACATGGACCTGGCGCAGGCGCGCGCGGCCGGAGCTAAGACGCTGGTGATCGGGGTGGCCAACCGGGGAGGCGTGATCTCTCCGGAGTGGAAAAAGGTGCTGGTGATGGCGCTGGAGGAGGGCTTTGACCTGGCCTCCGGCCTGCACAACCTGTTGCGCGATGAACCCGAGCTGGTAGCGGTGGCCGAGGCCACGGGCCGCGCCCTGCATGACGTGCGGGTGCCCGAGGTTGACTATCCCATCGCCAACGGCGTCAAGCGGACGGGCAAGCGGGTGCTGGCGGTGGGCACCGATTGCTCGGTCGGCAAGATGTACACCGCGCTGGCCCTGGACGCGGCGATGCGCGAGGCGGGGATGAAATCGACCTTTCGAGCCACCGGTCAGACCGGCATCCTTATCACCGGCAATGGCGTGCCGCTGGACGCGGTGGTGGCCGATTTCATGGCTGGGTCGGTGGAGTGGCTGACCCCGGACAATGACGAGGACCACTGGGACATCATCGAGGGGCAGGGCAGCCTGTTTCACGTCTCGTATTCGGGGGTGACCATGGCGCTGATCCACGGTGGCCAGCCCGATGCGTTGATCCTGAGCCATGAACCTACCCGCAACCACATGCGCGGGCTGCCGGGCTATGCCCTGCCGACGCTGGAGGCGCTGCGCGACATGGCGCTGCCGCTGGCGCGGGTGGCCAACCCGGCCTGCGAGGTGGTGGGGATTTCGGTCAACACCCAGCACATGGGCGAGGCAGAGGCGGTGGACTACTGCGCCGGGCTCGAGGCGCGGATGGGGCTGCCGGCGACCGATCCGTTCCGGTTCGGCTCCGACAAGCTTGTGGCGGCTTTGGCGGCGCTGTAAGCGCGGTGCCGATCCGACCGGGCGAGGGGTGCTGCCGCTCGTCGCCATTGTCACTCGGACCAGTGGCGCATCAAATGGCATGGCAACCACCGGAGTATTCGCAAAGAGATGAAGGAGAAGCGCGTGCAGATCGAGGTGACGCGGGACGTTTTTCCGCTGGCGCAGGTGTTTACCATTTCGCGCGGGTCGCGGACCGAGGCGCAGGTGCTGACGGTTCGGGTCCGCGACGGGGCGCACCGGGGACGGGGCGAATGCGTGCCCTATGCGCGTTATGGCGAGACGCTGGAGAGCGTGGCAGCAGAGATTGCCGGGTTGCCGGCCGATCTGGACCGGGCGGTGCTGGCGGATCTGCTGCCGCCGGGCGCGGCGCGCAACGCGGTGGATTGCGCCTTGTGGGACCTGGAGGCGAAGCGCGCGGGCAAGCGGGCCTGGGAGCTGGCCGGGCTGCCGGCGCCGGGTCCGGAGATCACCGCCTATACGCTGTCGCTGGACACGCCCGAGGCGATGCGCGCGCAGGCGGCGGCCAACGCGCATCGGCCGCTGCTGAAGATCAAGCTGGGCACGCCGGATGACATGCCGCGGCTGGAGGCGGTGCGCGCTGGCGCCCCGGCGGCGCGGATCATCGTCGATGCCAATGAGGGCTGGTCGGCGGATGTCTATGCCGATCTGGCGCCGCATCTGGTTCGGCTGGGGGTGGATCTGGTGGAGCAGCCGCTGCCCGCGGGGCAGGACGACGCACTGATCGGGATGGCGCGCCCGGTGCCGGTCTGCGCCGACGAGAGCTGCCATGACCGCGCCAGTCTGGCCGGGCTGACGGGCAAGTACGACGTGGTCAACATCAAGCTGGACAAGACCGGCGGTCTGACCGAGGCGCTGGCGCTCCGCACGGCGGCGCTGGCCGAGGGATACGGCGTGATGGTGGGCTGCATGGTGGGCAGCTCGCTGGCAATGGCGCCGGCGGTGCTAGTGGCGCAGGGTGCGGCCGTGACGGACCTTGACGGGCCGCTCCTGTTGGCCGAAGACCGGGACAACGCTTTGACATATGACGACAGGGGCGTGCACCCGCCCGCCGCGGCGCTGTGGGGCTGACCCGATACAGATAAGGACCTGAGTGATGAGCCGTACCGTTTACGTGAATGGAGACTACCTGCCGGAGGATCAGGCCAAGGTGTCGATCTTTGACCGCGGGTTCCTGATGGCCGATGGCGTCTACGAGGTGACCAGCGTCCTGGACGGCAAGCTGGTGGATTTCGACGGTCACGCGGTGCGGCTGGAACGCTCGCTGAACGAGCTGGACATGGCGGCGCCGGTGACCAAGGCGGAGTTGCTGGAGATCCACCGCGAGCTGGTGCGGCTGAACAGCATCGACGAGGGGATGATCTATCTGCAGATCACCCGTGGCGCGCCGGCCGACCGCGACTTTGTTTTTCCCGATCCGGCGAAGGTGCCGTCGACCATTGTGCTGTTCACCCAGCACAAGCCTGGGCTGGCCGACAGCCCGGCGGCCGAGACCGGCATCAAGGTGATTTCGATCGAGGACATCCGCTGGGGCCGCCGCGACATCAAGACGGTGCAGCTGCTGTATCCCTCGATGGGCAAGATGATGGCCAAGAAGGCAGGCGTCGACGATGCCTGGCTGGTCGAGGACGGCTTTGTCACCGAGGGCACCAGCAACAATGCCTATATCGTCAAGGGCAACAAGATCATTACCCGCGCCCTGTCCACCGAAATTCTGCATGGCATCACCCGCGCGGCGGTGCTGCGGTTCGCCCGCGAGGCGCAGATGGAGGTCGAGGAGCGGAATTTCACCATCGAGGAGGCAAAAGAGGCTGACGAGGCGTTCATCACCTCGGCCAGCACGTTCGTCATGCCTGTGGTGGAAATCGACGGTGCGCAGTTGGGTGACGGGACGCCTGGCCGGGTGGCGCCTCGCCTGCGCGAGATCTATCTTGAAGAAAGTCGCAAGGCCGCAGTCTGAGGTCGCAGTCTGAAGGCCGTTTTCTGGGGCGGCGGGCGGGACCGCGCTTTCAGGGCGCGCCCACTCGCCCACCCCGCGCCCTGAAAGCGCGGATGCGCGAAGCTGGACCGTTGGGGTGTAACAGCTGGCCGGCGGGCCTCTGAGGACGGCGCTGGCGACCGCCTGGCGGCCTGGTTTCCG
>JBFHMM010000229.1:0-6298 GCA_041594355.1 Paracoccaceae bacterium
CCGCCCCGGCCCGACCGGAATATCGTGATCCTTGGCCCATTTGATGAAATCGGCCACGATCAGGAAATAGCCGGGAAAGCCCATGTCCTCGATGATGTTCAGCTCGAATTCCAGCCGCTTTTCGTAGTCTTCGACCGGGGCGGCATGGGGGATCACCGCCAGACGCGCCTTGAGCCCCTCATGCGCCTGCCGGCGCAGTTCCTCGACCTCGTCGTCGGCGAATTTCGGCAGGATCGGATCGCGCCGGTAGGTCATGAAGGCGCAGCGCCGAGCGATCTCGACGGTATTCTCCACCGCCTCCGGCAGATCGGCGAACAGCGTCACCATCTCCTGCTGTGACTTGAAATAATGCTGCGCGGTCAGGCGGCGGCGCTCTTCCTGCTGGTCGACATAGGCGCCCTCGGCGATGCAGATCAGCGCGTCATGTGCCTCGTACATCTCGGACTTCGGGAAATAGACGTCGTTGGTCGCCACCAGCGGCAGATCCATCGCATAGGCCATCTCCACGTGGCCCCGCTCGGTCGCCCGCTCCGCCTTGGGCTGGCCATCCTCACCGGGATGACGCTGCAGCTCGACATAGAGCCGGTCGGGAAAGGCCCGCGCCAGCCGCGCCATCAGCGCCTCGGCCGCCGGGCGCTGCCCGGCCCGCAGCAGCCGCCCCACCGGCCCGTCCGGCCCCCCGGTCAGGCAGATCAGCCCGTCGGACAGCGCTTCCAGCTCCGCCAGCGTGACCTGCGGCAGCTGCCCGCCCTTGTCCACATAGAGGCAGCTGTTCAGCTTCATCAGGTTCTGGTAGCCGCGCTCGGACTGCGCCAACAGCACCACGCCCGCGATCGGCGGCACATAGGTGCGCCCCGGCGGCGCCGCGCCCTCTTCCTCGTAACACAGGTCGACCTGGCAGCCGACGATCGGCTGAATACCGGCCGCGCTCAGCGAGACCGAGAACTCCAGCGCCGCGAACATGTTGTTGGTATCGGTCAGGGCCACGGCGGGCATCTCGGCCGCCTTGCACAGATCCGGCAGCTTTTTCAGCCGGATCGCCCCTTCCAGAAGCGAATATTCGGAGTGAACGCGAAGGTGAATGAATCGGGGGGAACTGCTCATGCGGTCACGATAAGCGATTGCACCGGGGCCCGCCACGACCGAAATGCACTGCCGCTCAAACTGCCGATTGTGAGCGCTCACATTTTAGCATATCGACGACGCCAGGTGACCTCTTTTGGGTGCTGATTCGCCGTGGACCTTTTCTTCACCTTCGCCATCGTGGGATTTCTTGCGCAATTGGCCGACAGCGCCCTCGGCATGGGCTTCGGCGTGATTTCATCATCGGTCCTGCTGGCCCAGGGCGTGCCGCCACCGCTGGTCTCCGCCAGCGTCAATGCCGCCAAGGTGCCCACCGGTATCGCCGCCAGCATCTCGCATGCCCTCAACGGCAACATCGACACGCGGCTGTTCCTGCGGCTGGCGCTGGCCGGCGTCGCCGGCGGCATCATCGGAGCGCTGATCCTGGGCGAACTCAAACGCCCGCTGCTCACCGTGATCATCTCCACCTACCTGCTGCTGATCGGCACCCTGATCCTGTGGCGCGGCCTCGCCGGCCGGCCGCCCCGGTTGCCCGGCTCTAGCCGGACCACCGGTCTGGGCGTGATCGGCGGTCTGATCGAAGGCATCGGCGGCAGCTGGGGGCCGGTCGTCACCAGCGGGCTGATCGGATCCGGCTTGGAACCACGCCGCGCCATCGGCTCCTCCGCCCTCGCCGAACTGGCGGTCAGCGTCACGGTGGTCGTTGTGCTGATGGCGACGTTCCACCTCGGTCAATGGGGCGGCGACCGGGCGCTGGGCGATGTGCTGATGCCGGTGGCCGGGCTGGTGGCCGGTGGCGTGCCCGCCGCCCTGCTGGGCGGACGGCTCGCCGCCATCGCCCCCAAACGCCCGCTGACCATCGCCATTGGCCTGCTGGCAATCGCCATCGGCCTGCAGCGCGCCGCATCCCTGATCTGACCCGACACAAAGAGGTTTGCCTGATAATCAGGCGGTGATTTTTCGAAAAAACCTGAAACTCTTTCAATTGGCGGCCCCGTTCTTCCACAGCCAAACAGATGAAAGCAAATGACTATTCCCTGGGCACAGTCCGGGACTCCCCGGTCACCGGCCGGAAAATGTTGCGACGCAGAGGCGGTTTTTCTTGCCAGACCGGCAAAGCTGTTCCTAACCTTTGAACCTGAACATCACCCGCACCTTCTTCTACGTCGCATCGAAGAGGGTGCACTGGGGGTCTCAACGGGGTAAGGCGACAGGTTTCACATATGGACATCACGTTTCTTCTGAACGGAGAGACCGTGCACCTGGCCAGCGTCGACCCGACGCAGACGCTGCTTGACTGGCTGCGCGAAGAGCGCGGCCTGACCGGCACCAAGGAAGGCTGCAACGAAGGCGATTGCGGGGCCTGCACGGTCATGGTCACCGACAGCGCCGGCGACGCCCGCGCCCTGAACGCCTGCATCCTGTTCCTGCCGCAGCTGAACGGCAAATCCCTGCATACCGTCGAAGGTCTGGCCGCCCCGGACGGCACGCTGCACCCGGTGCAGCAGGCGATGGTCGATCACCACGGCGCACAATGCGGTTTCTGCACGCCCGGTTTCGTGATGTCGATGGCCACCGCGCATCTGAACGGCGACACCGATTTCGACACCGCGCTGGCCGGCAACCTCTGCCGCTGCACCGGCTACGCCCCGATCGTGCGCGCCGCCCGCGCCGCCGCCGATCAGCCGGTTCCGCCACACCTGCGCGTCACACCCCCTTTCATCTCTTCGCAAATGCTCCGGGAGGTGGCCGCAGACCGGGAGGCAGAGCCCTCCCTCTCCCACGCCCCGCAAACCGCCGACGCGCTGGCCGCGCTCTACGCCGCCAATCCCGATTCCACGCTGGTGGCGGGCGCCACCGATGTCGGCCTCTGGGTCACCAAGCAGATGCGCGATCTGGGCACCGTCATCTTTCTCGGCCAGTGCGCGGATCTGAAAACCATAGACAGCACCGACAGCGGCATCCGGCTCGGCGCGATGATCGACATGGAAACCCTGCGCGCCGCCATGGCCGGTCCGCACCCCTCCTACGCCGAGATGATCCGCCGCTACGCCAGCGTGCAGGTCCGCAACGCCGCCACGCTCGGCGGCAATATCGCCAACGGCTCGCCCATCGGCGACAACCCCCCGGCGCTGATCGCGCTGGGGGCGACCCTGCACCTGCGCCGGGGCGACAGCCGCCGCGCCTTGCCGATCGAGGCGTTCTTTCTCGACTACGGCAAACAGGACCGCGCGCCGGGCGAATTCGTCGAGGCGGTCACCATCCCGCGCCAGGCCGACCGGCTGAAATGCTACAAGCTGTCCAAGCGGTTCGATCAAGACATCTCGGCCGTCTGCGGGGGGTTCAACATCACCGTCTCGGATGGCACGGTCACCGCCGCGCGCATCGCATTCGGCGGCATGGCCGCCACCCCGAAACGGGCCGCGACGGTCGAAGCGGCGCTGACCGGACAGCCGTGGACCGCCGCCACCGTCGCCGCCGCACAGGCTGGCTTCGACACCGATTTCACCCCCATCGACGACATGCGCGCCTCGGCTCATTACCGGCTGGAAACCGCGCGGGCGATGTTGCAGCGCTATTTCGCCGAGGATATGTGCGAGCCAACCTCGGTTCTGGAGGTGCGGGCATGAGCGTTTCACGATCCTTGCCGCATGATGCCGCCGCCCTGCATGTGACCGGCGCGGCGCGCTATGTCGACGACATCCCCACCCCGCGCGGGACGCTGCACCTGGCCTTTGGGCTGAGCGATACCGCGCGGGGCACCATCGCCGCGCTGGACCTCGAGCCGGTGCGCGCCGCGCCGGGCGTGGTGGCGGTGCTGACCGCCGCCGATCTGCCCTTTGCCAACGATGTCTCGCCCTCGGCCCATGACGAACCCCTGCTAGCGACGGGCACCGTGCATTATGTCGGCCAGCCGGTGTTCCTGGTGGTGGCCGACAGCCATCTGGCCGCGCGGCGCGCGGTGCGCGCGGCGGTGATGCGCATCGACGCCGAGGTGCCGATCCTGACCATCGACCAGGCCATGGCGGAGAACAGCCGCTTTGAGGAGGGTCCGCGCATCTATGCCCGCGGCGATGCCGCCCGGGCGATCGCCGATGCCCCGCGCCGGGTCGAGGGGACGCTCGAGCTGGGCGGCCAGGAACATTTCTATCTCGAAGGCCAGGCCGCGCTGGCGGTGCCACAGGAAGGCGGCGACATGCTGGTGCACTCCTCGACCCAGCACCCGACCGAGATCCAGCACAAGGTGGCCGAGGCGCTGGGTGTGCCGATGCATGGCGTGCGCGTGGAAACCCGGCGCATGGGCGGCGGCTTTGGCGGCAAGGAAAGCCAGGGCAACGCGCTGGCGGTGGCCTGCGCGGTGGCGGCGCGGGCGACGGGGCGGGCCTGCAAGATGCGCTATGACCGCGACGACGATATGGTGATCACCGGCAAGCGCCACGATTTCCGCATCACCTACCGCGCGGGCTTTGACGAGGAGGGACTGCTGCGGGGGGTCGACTTTGTGCAATACGCCCGCTGCGGCTGGGCGCAGGACCTGTCGCTGCCGGTGGCGGACCGGGCGATGCTGCATGCCGACAACGCTTATTTCCTGCCCAACGTGCGGATCGAAAGCCACCGGCTGAAGACCAACACCCAAAGCGCCACCGCGTATCGCGGGTTCGGCGGGCCACAGGGCATGGTCGGGATCGAACGGGTGATGGACCACGTGGCGCATGACCTGGGGATGGACCCGGTCGAGTTGCGGCGGCGGAATTATTATGACGCGCCGACGGAGCGGGGCGCCGCGCCCCGGTCTGCGGCCGCCCCCCGGAGTATTTCGGACGAGATGAAACGGGATCTAACCCCCTATGGCCAGCGGGTCGAGGATTTCGAGTTGCACGGGATGACGGCGGCCTTGCTGCGGTCGTCAGGTTACGAGGCGCGGCGCGTGGCCGTGGCGGCCTGGAACGCGGAGCATTCGGCGATCAAGAAGGGGCTGGGGTTTGCGCCCATAAAGTTCGGCATTTCCTTTACCCTGACGCATCTGAACCAGGCCGGCGCCCTGGTGCATGTCTATCAGGACGGGTCGGTGCATCTGAACCATGGCGGCACCGAGATGGGACAGGGATTGTTCCAGAAGGTGGCGCAGGTGGCCGCCAGCCGCTTTGGCCTCCCGCTGGAGATGGTAAAAATCACCGCCACCGATACCGCCAAGGTGCCCAATACCTCGGCCACGGCGGCCTCCTCGGGCAGCGATCTGAACGGCATGGCGGTGAAGGCGGCCTGCGACACGATCCGCGCGCGGATGGCGGCATTTCTGGCAGAGCGGCATCAGTGCGATGTGGCGCAGGTGCGGTTCGACGGCGGCCGGGTGTATGCCGGTGCGACCGAGATGTCTTTTGCCGAGGCGGCGAAGCGGGCCTACGAGGGCCGCGTCAGCCTGTCGGCGACCGGGTTTTACAAGACGCCCAAGGTAGCCTGGGACCGGATCCGGGGCGAAGGCCGGCCGTTTTTCTACTTTGCCTATGGCTGCGCACTTACCGAGGTCATCGTGGACACCCGCACCGGCGAGAACCGGATCCTGCGGGCCGATATCCTGCATGACGCCGGCGCCTCGCTGAACCCGGCCCTCGATATCGGCCAGATCGAGGGGGGCTATGTACAGGGCGCGGGCTGGCTGACGACCGAGGAACTGGTGTGGGACGACCTTGGCCGGCTCAGGACCCATGCGCCGTCGACCTACAAGATCCCGGCCTGTTCGGACCGGCCGGAGGTGTTCAACGTTACGCTCTGGGACGGACAGAACCGCGAGGAGACGATCTATCGGTCCAAAGCGGTGGGCGAGCCGCCGTTCATGCTGGGGATCTCGGCCTGGCTGGCGCTGAGTGACGCGGTGGCGGCCTGTGGCGCGGGCTATCCGGCGCTGGACGCGCCGGCGACGGCGGAACGGGTCTGGGCGGCGATCCGGAGGCGGCAGGATGGGGTTTGACCTGGAAGAGCTGCGGTCCGCCGTGGCCGCCCACGGTCGCGTTGTGCGGGTGGTCATCGCCGATCTGCGCGGGTCCTCGCCGCGCGAAGTTGGCGCGGCGATGCTGGTCTGGGCCGGGGGCCAGTCCGGCACCATCGGCGGCGGCAGCCTTGAATTCGAGGCGGCGCGCGCGGCACGCAGCCAGACCGCGCGCACCATGGTCAGCCAGCATGCGCTGGGACCGGACCTCGGCCAGTGCTGCGGCGG
>JBFHMM010000230.1:0-6288 GCA_041594355.1 Paracoccaceae bacterium
GACGGCGCGGGTCTCCAGACCAAGCCGCGTCCGTTTCATGATAAACAGGAAGACACCAAGAAAGATCAGCGCCAGCACGAAGATGGCGATGCGGATGTAGCTGATCGAGACCACGTCGTTCATCACCCATGCGCCGTCAAGCCAGGCCGGGGAGGTCAGAGGGCGCGCCTGCGTGCCGAAGATGTTCTTGGCGATCTGTTGCAGGGCGATGGAGATGCCGAAGGTGGCCAGCAGGGTTTCCAGCGGCCGGTGGTAGAGATGGCGGATCACCAGTCGTTCCATCGCGACGCCGGCGGCGAAGGTGACCGCAAAGGCCAGCGGCAGGGCCACGAGGATCGACACCGTGTAATCGGGGATCACCTGTTGCACGACGTAGCCGGTATAGGCACCCATCATGATGAATTCGCCATGCGCCATGTTGATCACGCCCATCACGCCAAAGGTGATGGCCAGCCCGATGGCGGCGAGGAAGTAGATCGAGGCCAGCGACAGCGCGTCGAGCGTCAGGTCGAGCGCCTGGTTCATGCCGACCTTGAGCTCGATGTCGCGCAGCGCCTGGGCGGCGGCATCGGTGATGGCGGCGGAGGGTTCGTCATAGGCGTCGTAGATGGTATGAGCGGCCAGCGCCGCGGCGCGGGCGGCCTCGGTGACGCGCGGCTGCACGGCGCCGGCCTCGGCCAGCTTGTCATAGGCGGTCAGCCGGGTTTCGGGAGTATCGAGGCTGGCGACGGGGATCTCGGCGACCCGGCCGCCATCGATGTTCGACGAGAGCGCGGCGCGGATGTCATCCGGGCTGACACGGGGCGGCAGGCCGGCGGCATCGGCGATCAGGTCATAGGCGGCGTCGGGGTCGATGTCGCGGCCTGGCGTGACGATGGCGGCGATATTGGCGCTCTCGGGGGCGGCGCCCTCGGCCACCTTGCGGGTGGTGGTCAGCAGCGGGTTCAGCGTGGCGCGCACATCAACGCCGAGGTCACCCGCAACGCTGCTGATGGCGGCGAGACGCGCGGCCTCGTCGGGATCGAAGCTGATGGTGAGCAGGGTGTTCACCCGGTCCTTGCGGGCGCGCAGGGCGGGGTCGGTTTCGGTCGCGATCGAAGCCCGCAGCGGCGCCAGCAGGTCCGGACCCGGATCGCGTTCGATGGACAGCAGCGCCGCGGCGCGCAGATCGGGGTCGGGGTCGGACAGCTGGAACCGGACCAGCGCGGTGCCGATCAGCGCCTGAACGCCGCTGTTGGGCTTGATCTGTTTCAGTTCCTTGGTGGAGAGCTCGCCCACGGTCTCGCCGGTGTCGAAATCGGTCAGGCGGATGGTGCGTTTGGAGATCTCTTCGCCGGCAAAGAACAGCTTGTCGGACTCGCGCTGCCAGATCTCGCGGGCCTGCCATTTCTGCAGCACCTGCTGGATCTCGGGCAGACCGGCCGCGACCAGCGCGTCGATGGTGGGCTGGATAGTCTTGCGCGAGGCCCGTTCGATGGCGGCGCGGTGGGTCTGGAGCAGAGACTGGACCGGGCCGGTTTCGAACGCAGAGGGATCGGTATCCTGATCCTGGGCCACTGCAACCGGGGCAATCAGGACGAGGGCCATCAAGGCCGCGAAAAAGTGCCGCATAAGAGAGATGCCTTTGAAGAGAGAGGGGGCGTGAGGCCCCCTCTCAGGTCTGATGTGCAGGGGTTAGTAGTTGGATTTGATCTGCACGCAGGACTTGGTCTCGGTGTTGTACATACCGCAGCCCAGGTCTTTCCAGTCGGACTTGAGCACAGCCGATTCCGGCAGGAAGTCGGTCCAGGCGTCGCCGGGCACTTCCTCGGTCTGGCTGATGATGTCGAACTGGCCGTCGGCCTGGATTTCACCGATCAGGACCGGTTTCGCCAGGTGGTGGTTCGGCAGCATCACGGCGGTACCGCCTGTCAGGTTCGGAACCTCAAGACCGTACATCGCGTTGCGGACGGCGTCGACATCGGTGGTGCCGGCGGCTTCGACAGCCTTGACGTACATGTTGAAGCCAATCACGTGGGCTTCCATCGGGTCGTTGGTGACGCGATCTTCACCGGCAAAGGCTTTCCACTTGGCGATGAAGTCGTCGTTCAGCTCGCTGTCGGCGGACTGGAAGTAGTTCCACGCGGCCAGGTGGCCGACCAGGTTGGCGGTGTCGAGGCCGGAGAGTTCTTCTTCACCCACCGAGAAGGCCACAACGGGGATGTCGTCCGCCGAAACGCCGGCAGCGGCCAGTTCCTTGTAAAAGCCGATGTTGGCGTCGCCGTTGATGGTCGAGATCACGCCGACCTTCTTGCCGTCGGCGCCCAGCGCCACGACGTCAGCCACAATCTTGGACCAGTCGGAGTGGCCGAAGGGGGTATAGTTGACGAAGATGTCCTCTTCGGCAATGCCTTTGCCCTTCAGGTAGCTTTCCAGAATGTTGTTGGTGGTGCGGGGATAAACATAGTCAGTGCCCAGCAGCGCGAATTTCTCGACGCCCAGTTCATCCAGGAAGTAATCGGTGGCCGGGATCGCCTGCTGGTTCGGCGCGGCGCCGGTGTAGAACACGTTCTTGGACGATTCTTCACCTTCGTATTGCACCGGGTAGAACATCAGGCCGTTCAGCTCTTCCAGAACCGGCAGCGCCGATTTCCGGCTCACAGACGTCCAGGAGCCAAAGATCACGTCGACGTTCTCGACCGTCAGCAGTTCGCGGGCCTTTTCGGCAAACAGCGGCCAGTCCGAGGCCGGGTCGACGACAACCGCTTCGACCGGACGGCCAAGAATACCGCCTTTCTTGTTTTGCTCTTCGATCAGCATCAGCATGGTGTCTTTCAGAGTGGTTTCCGAAATCGCCATGGTGCCGGAAAGGGAGTGCAGAACCCCAATCTTAATCGGTTCGTCGGCGGCAAAGGCCATGTGAGTCATCGCGCCAAGGGCGACGGTTGCGGCCAGAGCAGTGGATTTCAAGGTCATAAAGATCCTCCAGGCAGGATTTTCCAGCTCTGGCTTGCGAATTCCGCAAGGCAGGTTAGGTAAAACCCTGCAACGTTAAAAGTTGCGTCCGTGTGGCGGCCCTTTTGAGTCCCACGTCATGGGGTCGCCACACACCTTGTTCCGCCAGCGGATGGGCTGAGCCGGTCAGGCAGGTGCATCAGGATCATTGACGGCGCATTGCGCAACAAACAGCCGATGAAACCGGGGCAAACAATGGGGTAATGCCGCATTTTTAATCAACATAGTCGTTTTTTGCCTGATTTTTGACCGCCAACCGCTGCGATTTGAGGCATTTTGTGCATTTCGCCCTGTTTTCCGACGACCGTCCTCGGCACATTGACCTCAACAAACGCGCCGCCCCAAGGAGACCCGCCATTACCATTCACGCCACATCCTCGGCCCCGGGCCTTGCCGCACAGCCGCGCGCGATCGGGACCGCGTCGGTCGTGGCGAAACGGCGGGACGGGCGGTCGGTGATCGGCGCGCTGGCGCAACAGGGTTCGATGAAGCTTCTGTTTCCGCGTGCGAGCACCGCGCGGCTAGATGCGGTGCTGCTGAACACAGCGGGCGGGCTGACCGGGGGCGACCGGTTCGACGTCGCCGCCACCGCCGGCCCGGACAGCCATATCTGCCTGACCACACAGGCCGCCGAGCGCGCTTACCGGGCGCAGCCGGGCGAAACCGCGACGCTGGACACCCGGCTGACGCTGGAGGCGGGCGCACGGCTGGACTGGCTGCCGCAGGAAACGTTGCTGTATGAGGGATCGGCCCTGCGCCGTAGCCTGACAATCGACATGGCCGGCGACGCCCGCGCTCTGATCTGCGAGCCGGTTGTGCTGGGCCGGGTGCGGATGGGCGAGGTGCCGCGCCGGATCTTGTTTGCCGACCGAATCGACCTGCGACGCGACGGACAGCTGATTCTCGCCGACCGCACCCGTCTGGCGGGCGACGCGACCGCCCAGCTGGCGGGCATTGCCACCGGTCGGGGCTGCGGCGCTTGGGCCACGGTATGGCTGGCCGCGCCCGAGGCCGAGACGCTGCTGGAGCCGGCCCGCACCGCCATAAAGGACGGCGGCGGCGCCAGCCTGATCCGCGACGGGCTGCTGGCGGCGCGACTGATCGCCCCCGACAGTTTTGAATTACGGCGCAGCCTGATCCCCCTGCTGGAATGTCTCGGCCGCGCCCCCCTGCCAAGAACCTGGATGATCTGACATGCAACTGACCCCCCGAGAAAAAGACAAGCTCTTGATCGCCATGGCCGCCGAGGTCGCCCGCCGGCGGCTGGCGCGCGGCGTCAGGCTGAACCACCCCGAAGCGATCGCGCTGATCACCGACGCGGTGGTCGAAGGGGCCCGCGACGGCCGCAGCGTCGCCGAGATGATGCAGGCCGGAGCCCAGGTGGTCACCCGCGAGCAATGCATGGAGGGCGTACCCGAGATGATCCACGAAGTTCAGGTTGAAGCCACCTTTCCCGATGGCACCAAACTGGTGACGGTCCACGACCCGATCCGTTGATTTTGAGTATTTATGAAGAGATGAAAACAGGAGCTGAGACCCACATGATCCGTATCGCCGTAGCTGCCGCCGTTCTGGCCTCTCCCGCGCTTGCCCACCAGTCGGAAGCGCCGCACCTGCACGAGACCGACAGCCTGTCGCTGGTGATGGGGCTGGTGCTGATCGCCGCCGGACTGGGGGCCGGGGTCTATGTCAAGGTGCGCAACCGATGATCCCCGGAGAGCTGTTCCCCGCCGCCGGCGAGATCGAGCTGAACGCCGGCCGGGAGGTGACCACGCTCATGGTCTCCAATACCGGCGACCGCCCTGTGCAGGTCGGCTCGCATTACCATTTCGCCGAAGCAAATCCGGCGCTGGACTTCGACCGGGACGCCGCGCGCGGTCAGCGGCTGGACATCGCCGCCGGGACTGCGGTGCGGTTCGAACCGGGTCAACGTCGCGAGGTGAACCTGATCCCGATGGACGGTGCGCGCACTATCTATGGCTTCAACCAAAAGGTCATGGGGCCGCTGGACTGATTGGGAGCGGACTATGGCGACGGTTTCACTGTTGAGCGACGAAGAGGCGGGACCGGAGGCGCGCGCAGTCTTCGACGAGATCCGCGCGGCGCGGCAGACCGATTACGTCAACAACTTCTGGCGCGCGCTGGCCCACGACCCGGCGCTGCTACGCGCGACATGGGACCGGCTGAGGGTGGTGATGGCGCCCGGCGCGCTGGATCCGCTGGATCCGCTGGATCCGCTGGATCCGCTGGATCCGCTGGATCCGCTGGATCCGCTGGTGAAGGAAATGCTCTATGTCGCCGTGTCCACCGCCAATGGCTGTGAATATTGCGTCCATTCCCACACCGCCGCGGCCCGCGCCAAGGGGATGAGTCACGAGATGTATGGCGAATTGCTGGCCGTGATCGGCATGGCGATGCAGACCAACGGGATCGTGACCGGGTTGCAGGTGCCGGTGGATGAGGTGTTTGAAGCGTCGTGAAGGGGTCTTGTTATCTATTCGTGGGTCAAGAAGGCGTTCTGAAACCGGGCGCTGCTCCGCATGGGACGGAGCGCAGGGCCGCATGACTGCAATTCCACAAACTCCGCGGGAAGAACGACACTGGCTTGAACAACGCGCTCAGGTGAGAGGTCTCTTTTTCAGTAAATGGGACCCCATCGGCGTGCGAGGTCTTGCTCCGGCGGATGAATACAACGCCTTTGCCGATCAGGCACTGGCCATGGCACGAAACGGGTCCAGTGAAACCGAAATCGTCGATTTTCTTCAGTGGGTTCGAGAGACTCATATGGGTTTGGGACCATCCCCGGACACCGAACCTGAACGCCGGATCGTCGGCGAGATCAAAAAGATATTGAACGGAGACTAATCCATGCCCGCCACCATCTCACGCGCAGATTATGCCGCCATGTTCGGCCCCACTACTGGCGACAAGCTGCGGCTTGCCGATACTGATCTGATCATCGAGGTCGAGCGCGACCTGACCGCTGAACGGGTCGGCGCCGCGTCCGGCGGCAATGCTCCGATTTACGGGGAAGAGGTCAAGTTCGGCGGCGGCAAGGTGATCCGCGACGGGATGGGCCAGGCCCAGACAACCCGCGCTGACGGCGCGGTGGACACCGTCATCACCAATGCGCTGATCGTCGATCACTCGGGCATCTACAAGGCCGATGTCGGCCTGAAGGACGGGCGGATCGCGGGGATCGGCAAGGCGGGCAACCCCGACACCCAGCCCGGCGTCGACATCATCGTCGGCCCCGGCACCGAGGCGATTGCCGGCGAGGGCCGGATCCTGACC
>JBFHMM010000231.1:0-6286 GCA_041594355.1 Paracoccaceae bacterium
GTCGCCACCTCTGCAATCGGCCAGTCGGTCTGCACCAGCCAGCAGGCCGCCCGGTTCATCCGCACCCGCCGCACCGCCCGGGCGCAGGTTTCGCCGGTCATCGCGTGGAACACCCGGTGTCAGTGAAACCGGCTCATCGCCGCCACATCGGCCAGCGCATCGAGCGAGAGATCGCCCGCCGGGTTGGCGTGGATATGCTCCAGCACCCGCAGCATGCGGTTTTCATAATCCGAGGGCATCGCCGTCTCCGTTTTCCCGCCGCTGATGGCATGGCCGCGCTGAACCTGTCTTGCTGATTTATCGAGGGCGGTTGTTTCTGGCCAAGTCAACCGCGCCGGCCGATGCCTTGGGCCGCATCCGCGTGATCGGAGGCACAACGGCCAGGGGTGGCCATTACCGTTGCATTCGTCCCCTGTCACCGCCATATAGTCCGCGCAACTTGCGCCGGAGTGTTCCTGGATGACCAACTACCTCGACTTTGAAAAACCGCTGGCCGAGATCGAAGGCAAGGCAGAGGAACTCCGTGCCCTCGCCCGGAAGAACGAGGGCATGGATGTGTCGAACGAAGCGGCGGCGCTGGATGCCAAGGCGGCCAGCCTGCTGGACGACCTGTACAAGGATCTCAGCCCCTGGCGCAAATGCCAGGTCGCCCGCCACCCCGAGCGGCCCCATTGCAAGGACTACATCAAGGCGCTGTTCACCGAATTCACGCCGCTGGCCGGAGACCGCAATTTTGCCGACGATCACGCGGTGATGGGCGGTCTTGCGCGCTTCAACGACATACCGGTCATGGTGATCGGCCACGAAAAGGGCGATGACACCAAATCCCGGATTGAACGCAACTTCGGCATGGCCCGCCCCGAGGGCTACCGCAAGGCGATCCGGCTGATGCAACTGGCCGGACGGTTCGGCCTGCCGGTGATCACCCTGGTGGACACCCCCGGCGCCTACCCCGGCAAGGGGGCCGAAGAACGCGGCCAATCCGAAGCCATCGCGCGGGCGACCGAAACCTGCCTCCAGATCGGTGTGCCGCTGGTCACCGTGATCATCGGCGAAGGCGGATCGGGCGGCGCGGTAGCCTTTGCCACCGCCAGCAAGGTGGCGATGCTGGAGCATTCGATCTACTCGGTGATCAGCCCCGAAGGCTGCGCCTCGATCCTGTGGAAAGACGCCGAGAAAATGCGCGAGGCCGCCGAGGCCCTGCGCCTGACCGCGCAGGACCTCAAGCAGCTTGGGGTCGCCGACACGGTCATTAAGGAACCGCGCGGCGGCGCTCACCGCGACAAGCCCGCCACCATCCGCTCTGTCGGCAAGGCCATCGCGGCGATGCTGAAATCGCTGGACGGCAAGGATGCCGAAACGCTGATCCGCGAACGGCGCGAAAAATATCTCAAGCTCGGTTCGCAGGGGCTTGCGACCTGAGACCCGCCAAGAGGCACGAACGACGGCCACGCCGGCTTCGGGGCACTCCCGCCAGGCCCAGCGGCATCTGACGATGCCACGCCCTGTTGGGCCCGGCAGCGCGCGGGTAAACCCGCGCGCTGCGCCCGCGCCCCTTTTATCTCTTCGGAAAATCTTCCCGGGGTGAGGCCATCAGGTCGACGGGGCAGCGCCCCCTTCCCCGCCCTGAGGTCTACGGTACCCGGCCCTCCCGGATCGCCGCCGCGCTGCCGGCAGGGTCGGCCCGCAGCTTGTCCAGCGTTCCGGTCAGCGCGTGGGCCGCCATGTTGTGCCTCCCGCTCCACAGCACGATCTCGACCAGCACCGGCGCCAGGTCGCGCCCCTTGTCCGTCAGCCGGTACACGAAACTGCGGCCGTTCTCCGGGTCGCGCTCCTTGCTGATCAACTCTGCCGCCTCCAGCTGTTTCAGCCTTTGCGCCAGGATATTGGTCGAGATCCCCTCGCCGCCCGACAGGAAATCGCCATAGCGGCAGGCGCCCTTGAACGCCATGTCGCGGATCACCAGCAGGCTCCAGCGGTCGCCGAAGATATCCAGCGCATAGGCCATCGGGCAGCCGCTGTCGTATTTGTCCGAAATCGCCGTCATGGGCCTTATGTGACATTTTAACTTGCGTTTTGCAAGTGGATTTGCCAGAACGTGAATCACTTGCATTTCGCAAGCTATTTAGGAGACCCCATGACCAGACCCCCAAATACCGCGGCGTTCCGCGATCGTACCCGGTTGTCCAGACGCCAGCTGATCCAGGGGGCCGCCAGCATCGGCGCCCTCGCCACCCTACCCCAGACCGCAAGATCGGAAACCGCCATGCATCCCCAGGCTCAGCCCAAAGCCTTTGTCTATACAGAAGCCGCAATTTCCATCCCCTTTGGCGAGGCCCCTTGGAAGGAGATCAGCGACACCATCCGGGACCAACCGGGGTTCCTGAACAAGACCTGGCTTTCAGGTCACGCCAACGACTCGCTCGGCGGCTTCTACGCCTTCGACAACCTGGACAACGCCCGCGCCTTCGTGACCGGCTATTTCCCCTCCGAAACCCGCGATTTCGGCGTCGCCCAGACCACCCGCCTGTTCGACGGCGACGCCACCCGCGCGGCCAGCCTCGATATCGGCTCGCCACACTACGGCGCGGCACCGCCGGCGAAACCGGGCGCCTTCGTCTATACCGAGGTGCAGGTCGACATGCCCTTCGAGCGCGCGCAATGGGCCGATCGCAACCCCGTCCTGAAAAGGCAGAAAGGATTGCTGACCAAGACCTGGCTGAGCGGCGTGAACACCCGCACGCTGGGCGGTTTCGACACCTTCGACACGCTCGACAACGCGCTCGATTTCGCGCTGAACGCCTTTCCCGAAACCGCGGCCCGGATGAACGCGGCCTTCACCACCCGCGTGTTCGACGCCAGCCTGACCGAAGAAGCCAGCCGATATCTGGCCTCGCCCTTCTACGGCTGACGGACCGGGCGGCGCACAGTCCCGACGCGCGGCCCGCCCGCGTTGCGCGTCAGGTTGCCTGCAAGTCCCGGCAGGACAGCATCACGTGTTCAGCATAGGCCCGGCGCCGCGTCAGGCGCCGGTAATAGCCGGCCAGCGCAGGCAGGTCGGCCCGACAGATGCCGATATCGAAATAACGGTACAGCACGTGGCCGAACTGGATGTCGGCCAGGGTGAAACACGGCCCCGCCAGGTAGGCATGGCGCGTCAGGCGGGTTTCCGCGATCGCGAGGTTGCGTTCCAGCTGCGTCACCGCATCCGAGATGGCGGCAACGTCACGCTCGCGCGGCGGTGTCCGCACCACGCGCCAGAACACCGGCACGGTGAACTGCATGGCCACGTTCAGCTTGGCCCATTCCGCCCATCGGTCGATATCGGCCCGCGCGACCGGATCGCGGGGCCAGAAGTCGCCCGAACCATAGGCAGCGGCAAGATACCGCAGAATCGCGCCGGTTTCCCACAGGGGCGGGTTGTCGCCGTCACGCAGCACCGGCACGGTGCGGTTCGGGTTCAGCGCGCCAAACTCCGGCGTGTCGGTGCCGCCATGGATGTGGCCGACATCGTGGCGTTCGAAGGCAAGCCCAAGTTCGCCGATCGCCCACATCAACGCCTGCACGTTGGACGAGGTTCTGCGGCCCCAGACGGTCAGCATCGGGATCAGCCCCGGCGCAGCCGGTCCAGCAGATCTTTCGACGGCGCGCCCGTGACCGGTAGCCCGACGCTGCGCTGATAGGCGCTGATCGCGGTCTTGGTGTTGTTGCCGATCACCCCGTCGGCACCCTGGGTATCAAACCCCTTGGCGGTCAGCCGGGTCTGCAGCTCCTTGCGGTCGGCCAGCGTCAGGCCGGTGGCATCGGGTCCGAACGGCGTCTTCAACGGCCCGCCGCCACCGATCCGGTCGGCCAGGTGACCGACCCCCAGCGCGTAACTGTCAGAGTTATTGTACCGCTTGATCACGTTGAAATTCTTGAAGATCGCGAATTGCGGCCCCGGTTTCTGCGGCTGGATGATTGCCAGCGGCGTACCCGATCGCGCCGCCGCCGAGCCGACCTCGCCACCCCAGGGCTGGCCGGTGACCCAGCCCGATCGCTGCAGATAGGCCGCCGCCGAGGCCAGCGCATCGGCGGGATTCTCCGACCAGATATCGCGCCGCCCGTCGCCGGTGAAATCCACCGCATAGGCCAGGTACGAGGTCGGGATGAACTGGGTGTGCCCCATGGCGCCCGCCCAGCTGCCCACCATGTTGCCCGCCGATGTATCACCGTTCTGCAGGATCTTGAGCGCCGCGATCAGCTGGCTTTCAAAGAACGCCCCGCGCCGCCCGTCATAGGCCAGCGTCGACAGCGCCGAGATCACCGGCACATCGCCGCGCCGCGCGCCATAGCGGCTTTCCAGCCCCCATATGGCCGTCACGATTTCCTTGTCGACCCCGTATTTCGCCTCGATCCGTCCCAGCAACCCGGCATGGTTGCGCAGCATCTCCTTGCCGGTCGCCACCCGCTCGTCCGAGGCGGCGATGGCCAGATAATCCTCCAGCGTGCGGGTGAACTCCGTCTGGTTGCGGTCCCGTTCGATCACACCGGGCAGGTACCCGGCCCCGCGAAACGCTTTGCTCAGTGTCCCCTGCGAGATCCCCTTGGCCGCCGCGCGCCCCTTGAACCCGGCCACCCAGGCGTCATAGCCCGCGTTGGGCACCGAGGCCATCCGCTTCGGCGCCGCCACCGGCGCGGTCCCGCCGCCGCATCCCGCCACCAGGGCCGCCAGCCCCAAGCACACGAATCGTCTGTCTGCAATCATTTCCCTGCCCTCTGCCTGCCGCCCGGAATCCTAGCGGAGATACCGGCGCGGTCCAAGCCACCTAACGCGCCCGGCCTCGAACTTGAGACCCGCGCAACCCTCCCCCTTCATCTCTTCAAAAACACTCGAAATCCGCCGCCGCCGGACCGGCCCTCAGACCCGCCAGCGCAACATCCGCTGCTCGACCCTGCCGATCGCCCAGCTGGTCAGCACACCCAGCAACGACAGGAGCACCACCCCGGCGAACAGCCGTTCCAGGTCATAGAGCGATCCCGCCTGTAGGATATAAGCGCCAATGCCGTACTCCGCCCCCAGCATTTCCGCCGCCACCAGCAGGATAATGCCAATCGCCAGCGACACCCGCAGCCCCGACAGGATGCCCGGCAGCGCGCCGGGCAGCACGATCTTGCGCACGATGCTCCACCAGCTCAGGCCGAAGCTCTGCCCCATCCGCACCAGCGTCCGGTCCACATTGTCGACCGCGCCATAGGTCGACACCACCGTCGGCGTGAACGTGCCCAGCGCGATCAGCGCGTATTTCGACCCCTCGTCGATGCCGAACCAAATCACGAACAGCGGCAACAGGGCGATCTTGGGGATCGGGAACAGCGCGGCCACCAGCGGCACCAGCCCCGCGCGCACATAGGAAAACAGTCCAATCATGACGCCGACGCCGATCCCGGCGCTGACCCCCAGCAGGCTACCCACCGCCAGCCGGGTCAGAGACGGAGCCATATGCGTCCACAGCATCCCGGATCTCGCCAGCGCCACCAGTGTCGCCGCCACGTCCGACGGGCGCGGCAGCGTCAGGTTCGAAATCCAACCCGCCCGCGTGCCCCATTCGATCAGCGCCAGCAACAGCACAAAGACCACCACGCCGACGCCCCGCACCGACACCGGGCGAAATCCGCCGCCGCGGAACCGGACCTGGCGCGGGCCGTCAACAGCGTCAGACATGCAGCAGCTCCTGATCGGCGGCCATGGCCTCTTCCTTCATCAGACCCCACAGGCGGGTCTGCAGCGCGTCCAATTCCGGCATCCCCGCGCGGCGGTCAGGCAGCGGAATGTCGATCTCGACCACGTCGCGCAACCGCCCCGGACGCCGCGACAAAACCGCGATCCGATGGCCCAGCCGCACCGCCTCGGCCAGGTTGTGGGTCACGTAGACCCCCGTAAAGGGCTGGCGTGCCCAGAGCGCCACCAGATCCTCCATCAACAGCTCGCGGGTTTGCGAATCCAACGCCGACAGCGGCTCGTCCAGCAGCAGCACGGCGGGGTTCACCGCCAGCGCGCGGGCAATCGCCACCCGCTGCTTCATGCCGCCGGACAATTGCCGGGGCAGCGCGTCGCGGAAATCCGTCAGCCGGGTGCGCGCCAGAACATCCGCGACGATCTGCTCGCTGCGCGCCCTAGCCAGCCCGTGATCCTCCAGCACCAGCGACACGTTGCCGGCCACCGTGCGCCAGGGCAGCAGGGCAAAGTCCTGGAACACGTAGGTGAGCGGGTTCAGGCAGTCCTCCGGCACCGGCCCGCGCTGCA